>JAAYFF010000081.1 GCA_012728375.1 Bacillota bacterium
CGGCTACGGTAGAAGTCTTCTGGAGGAACATCTTGCATTGGTTGAAAAACATTTCCCTACAGAAGATTCCCTGAAGGAATATCTTGGCCAAAGAGGTATTAAGTTGGAAAAGAGCAGTTCGGGAAAATAGCGGTTATCTTACACTATAAAAAGTAAGGTTGTTGACAAATGTTGAACTTAAAAAAGAAAAGTGCACCTGTGTTTATTTCTATAGTAATAAATAGTAATATTTAGCAGGATATTCAGACCTATGTAACTAATTACAATTTATAAAACATTGTAGGAGGGATGCAGAATTAACTTTAAAAGTAAACGAGAAATTCCGCATATTATCCCTTATAATTAACAGAAAAATGGCCACAATATAATTATATTTCTGGAAACTAGTAGGAGAGGAATTGCATGGTTAGTTATTAACTTATATTCATTCATGACAGACGCTTATAAAAAAAGGCAACAGGCCGTTATGAAAAGGGTGAACCCTAATGAATACTATGGGATATCGGGATCGCTTTATGACTGAGTTCCAAGAAGGGAGAATGAATCTTACCATTACAGAAAAAGGATATAACCGATACGCTGTAAATTTATATCCCAATAAACTGGCCGCCGTTGAAATATTACTCCATTTAACGTGGATTGCCATAGCACTTTTCTTTGCCATTCAAACTTCGAATATGGGTTTGTTGGGTACGGTTGCGCTTAGCCTTGGGGGGATGGTATTTGTTTTTTTAGCTGGAAGGTTCATGCCAGCAGGCTTAATATTTGGTGGGATATTTTTAATTCTTGGAATAGCCTTTTTGCCATATTTTATTTTAGCAGGGCCTATCGGACTTTATGGTCTAAGTTCGTTTTCAAGGAGCCTTAGTCAATGGTACGGAAAAAACTTGGTTGCAAGATGGAGTTTAGGTTCTGAAGATCAATTCCTTCGAGCTGTCTCAGAGGGAACTATTATTATTACCTTAAATAAAAATGCTCCTGAGGAAACCAAAAAGTTCTTTGTTGATTTGATAAACATTAGAAAGAAGAAAGGGAGCAACGATAACTATAGGAAGGATATTTATTGGGAGTAGATTTTTGGACTCGCTTTGATTTAGCCCAATGTGGCTGTATAGTTTGCTATTATCTATTTTTAGGATAAGAAAGGGGAATTTTCTAAAGTTTTAACTTATGTCGAAAAAATGACAAAACAATTGAAACCCCATTCTCAGGGGCTTTTCTGTGCGACCCCTTGAGAGGTAAGAAAAGGACAGGGAGAGTTAATCTCCCTGTTTTTCTTCCCAGGGGATAGACCGGTCCAGGAACTTCTCCAGATCTTCACGTGTTATGCGCCACATTTTACCGGCTTTGAAGGCTTGTAATTCGCCTTTTTCTATCCAGCGGTAGACGGTCCTCCGGGTGGTTTTTAATTTTTCCGCTATTTCTTCAGGGGTATATATCGACTGTTCCACAATAATAACCTCACTCTTTTCTTACAAAATATCATAATGTCATAAAATAATCAAGAATGACCCCTTGATGTATTTCACATAATATCTTATAATGTCATATAAAGATACATAATACCTTAAAGGAGGGATAATAATTAAGTGTTACCGACAGGATGGGAACGGTCAAAAATCAAGGAGGAATTAATGATAGGAGGTAACCGACAATGGCTAAACGGCGAGGCAACGGCGAAGGCTCAATAACAAAGCGTAAATCAGATGGCCGCTGGCAGGGATATGTTACAGTTGGCTATGATGTCGAAACAGGCAAGCCGAAGAAGAAATACTTCTACGGTAAGACCCGCAAAGAAGTACAGGAGCTGGTTAATGAAGCCCTGGGAAAAGTGCAGGCCGGGACATACCGGGAGCCGTCAAAGCTGACAATGGCCGAATGGCTTACAACATGGCTAAACGACTATATGCGGCCTTCTCTCCGGCCTACTACATGGGAAAACTACGAAATACAGGTAAGGAGACATATCCTTCCGGCTTTGGGGCATTTACGGTTGAGCCAGTTGCAGACCTCCAACCTGCAAAAGCTGTATAATGATAAGCTAAGCAATGGCGGCAGGCTTGACGGGAAAGAGGGCGGCCTTTCTCCCCGCACTGTAAGGTATATTCATACCCTTATACATGCAGCCTTGGAGCAAGCTAAAAAGGAAGGCATGATTACAATTAACGTAGCCGATGCGGTTAAACTGCCGCATGATCCGAAAAAAGAAATTCAATGTCTGGACACAGAGGGAGTAAAGAGATTCTTAGCTGCTGCAAGGGAGACAAAACATTTTCCCGCTTACTTCCTGGCACTTAATACAGGCTTACGGCGTGGGGAATTGTTAGGGCTGCGTTGGAAAGACGTTGATCTTAAAGCAGGAAGCATTACTGTTAATCAGGGACTTGTCAGGACTAAACAGGGGCTTGTACTCCAGGAGCCTAAAACAAAGCTATCAAACAGGACAATAGGCATTTCCCCACAGGTTGTCAGTGTGTTAAAAGAGCATAAGAAACGGCAGAACGAAGAAAGGCTGGCAGCGGGGACGGCTTACAATACGAAGAATCACCTTGTTTTCTGCAACGAATTGGGAGAGCCTCTTTGCCCCCGTGGATTTACCCGGCACTTTGAAAGGGTATTGAAACGGGCAGGGCTTGAAGGCAAGGTAACATTTCACGGGCTGAGACATACCTTTGCTACATTGAGCCTACAGGAAGGGGCAGCGGCCCGGACGGTGCAGGAAGCCCTGGGACACCATAAGGCAGCGTTTACCCTGGACGTTTACAGCAGCGTTACCGCTAAAATGAAGAAGGAGGCCACAGATAGAATTGGCAGCCTGTTAGCCTCCTGCCTAAATGAATAACCTCATTTAAAATGAGGCATTAGCCGGGAGTGGCAGCTCCCGGTTTTTTTGTGTAATACTAAAAAGTGTGTCAAAAGTGTGTCAAAACGGGCAATTTGATGCTTATTAAAGAACCGGCACTTTTCACGGATGCCGGTTTTATCGTGGTGGACCCGAGGGGGCTCGAACCCCTGGCCTCTAGAGTGCGATTCTAGCGCTCTCCCAAACTGAGCTACGGGCCCATCTTTAAAATCTGTTTTGCAATGGAGATGAGGCTTTTTCTCAACATCATTAATTATAACAGCCAAAAGGAAGAAAAACAAGGGGATGATAAATAATCTGTCCGAAGTCCTTTTCCAGGGAGTGCCTGAAGACCTGGTTCATGAGCCCCGCTCATTAACCGGACAATATTTAAGGGAATATTGCATGGCTTCGGACCTTTCTTTTTAAATTAATTTACCGGAACTTCGAAGGTTATATTATGGAACTCTGTGAAGTTTATCCTTTCAATGTGTAGTGTTAACTCCTCGCCTTTTCCCGGAAAATGCAATGTCCGGGTATGCCGTATTGGGCCGTTAGGGAGTTTCTCACGGTTATTTGTCACAGTATTTTGCAGTTCGACCTTATTTCCATCGATCATGAGATATACTTTTGTCAAAACTGTGCTTTCGTCGGTTGTAATGGTAATAAGGGTACTATCATTTGATTCATATACTCCGTTTATTTCTACTTCCTGGCCCAAAATTTCTATCTCCCGCTTTGTTTCATCTCTATTTAAGTCCACCTTTTCATTTACGTCCCTCTCAACAGATATACTTTCCAAAGTAATATGAAGCGCTTGGAGATCTACAGGGAGGGCATCAAACGACTGCTCAAAGGTAATACCTCTTATATCAGTGCTTATACTGCCTCCCTGATGTGAGATTACTTCATTATTATTGGCGACGAGCCTGACGGTAAGATGGTTTGTCCTGAGCCTTTCTCCACTTAGCTGATCCCTGGCCAACTCTAGAATATTTTGTATGGAACCATAAATAACGGTGCGTGTGGGTGATGCTAAGATCGACTCAAATTTTATTTTTGTCTGTTCAAGCTCAAAGGTTTGATCAATAGTCTTTTTTAAAGTTCGTTCCATTGCCTTCGTCCTGTCCAGTTTAAAGGAGATCACTCCTTCCTCCAGGATGTTGCTATCTATTAAGCCAAATTTAAAGTGCAAAGTTCTTTCGAGGAAAAAGGGAGGCTCAAAACCCATTATCCACTTTATCTCAGTATTTTCTTCGTTCATCTCTCCCTGACCGCCTTCCATCATGTAGCTGCCAAATAATCCATCTATTTGCATTAGGGGCTGAAGGTTTACTGAATCAACTTTACCCCGGGGATCATGAACGGTATAAAAGGCAAGCAGCTGGCTTTCGTCGAGCATAATGCCGTCCAGCGTAACTGATACGCCATTTTGAAAAGTATGGCTTTTCCCGATGAGCTGTCCTTTTCCTAGTTCATTTAGCTGTTTTAAGGTGCCGTTCATTACCCGGTCATAACCGAGTAATTTTTTACCATAAAATGCCAGTGTGTTTAAATTGTACCCCACAAGCAGCACGGCCAGGCAAACAGTAGCGACCTTTATCTTCCAGCTATTATTTCTCCGCTTCAAAGCCCTCTTTCCGTTTAAAGCCCGTGATAACCTCGCTCCCAGCTCTTCCGGAACTTCCACTTTATCCAGAGTTTTTTTTCTCTCCTTTAACATATTTTCAATATTTTCCATAGCCTTCATCCCCTAAAAACTTTTTCAGTTTTTTAAGGCCTGTTGATAGGCGTGACTTCACTGTTCCCAGAGGTATTTTTAAAAGATGGGATATGGTTTCATAATCTAAATCAAGGTAATAGCGGAGCCGGATCACTTCCTGCTGTTTATCGGACAATCGGGCTAGAGCCGTATCCAGCATCAGGTGCTCTTCTTTCTGGTTGAAATCATTTTTCTTTAATTCTGTTTCTTCTGCAAGGGAATCGTACAAGATAATTCTTTTATTTCTTTTTAAACGTCCTCTGCAGCAATTCACCAGAATTGTTTTGCTCCAGCTGTAGAAGGCATCCACTTTCCTTAGCCTGTCTATCCTCTCGTATAATATAACGATCATATCTTCCAGAGCATCAAGAGCATCTTCCTTATTGTTTAAAAACGCGTATGCCAGTTTATAATATTCCTGTTTTTGCAGCATAATCAGCTCAACGAGCGCATCCTTATCTCCCTGTTTTGCTTTTTTTACCAGCAGATCGGTTTCCACGCAAACACCTCGTCTGCTATCTTCTCTAAATAAGAGTAATATAGCCTGGAAAAGGTTCATTCTTTTTTTCAGGAAACAAACATTCTCAGAAGCGCGATGCTTCCTATCCCCGTCAGGACTGCCAGAAACATATTGCGGGTCCGGAGAGCAACGGCGAAAGTGGGCAGCGCTGCCCAGAAATATGGATTTGAGGAGAGCGTCAGGTTGAATTGTCCATCTTTGAGGAAGAGAGCGGGGCCGAGCAGTGCTGATAAGACAGCGACCGGTACGTAGGAGAGCCAGCTTTTGGCCAGGGGAGACAGCTTTCGCTTCGACAAAAAAAGTAGTGGTAAAAAGCGCGGTAAAAAAGTGACAAGCGCCATTAATAAAATGACAATAATAATTTTACTTTGCATTTTCTACCGTCCTTTAATTGTTTTAAAGGTTTTTTTGTTTGAAGATTGTTCTGGGTTTTGCTTCTGTTTTCAGGTAGGAATCAAGTAATGTTCCAGCGGTTGCACCGGCCAGAGCAGCGAGAATAATATACCAGTGGCCGGCCTGCTGCAGGAATAGAAGTGAAGAAAAAAACATGGAGAATGCCCCAACAATATACTTTTTTTTATCTTCCAGTTGTATGGCCAGAAGTGCTATAAACATAGCAGGAAGGGCGTAATCAATACCCCAGCTTTCAAGGTTGGTAAAAAGCGATCCGGTGTAAAACCCCAAAACAGACCCGCCAATCCAGGAGAGATGAGCCAGGACATTGGTAGTAATTATTCGCATGACCGGGGGATTTTTTTCTTCTTTAAAATCCCTGCTGTGTACTGCAAAGGATTCGTCAGTCAGTTCATAAGTAAAAACTGCCTGCTGCAGACGGTTTAAATGCCCCAGATGGGGAGCAAGGGCAGCGCTCATCAAGGTATGACGCAGATTGACCAGGAATGTTGTCATGACAATTGTAAATAGACCGGCCTGGTTTTCTATAAGGCTAAGGGATATTAACTGGGCGGAACCGGCATAGACAATAATTGACATGGAAGCTGTTTCAAAGGAGCTTAGCCCCACATTTGCAGCCAAAATTCCAAAGGCTAAACCTATGGGGATGTAGCCCATGACAATGGGAATGCTTCGTATTGCGCCGTTTTTAAAATTTTTTTGTAAAGGCATGTTAATTCCTTATCGCAGGTGAATGCGTATTTAAAGCTTTATTTCTCTATTTTAGATAGCATATCGAACTTGTCCTGTTTTGTAAATAACAGAATTAATATTGAGTTAATGCCGGCAAAAAGGATTGTTCAGTAACCTTTTCCTGTTTTTCACGTTAATCATAGTGAATAAGGCATTTTTTTTGTAGAAATAGAGGCGAATGGAAAAGATGAAACGGGTAAAGGTCTTGCTGGCGATTTGCATTTTTTTGCTGCTTGTTCCGGCTCCTTTTGCCCTGGCTGACAGTGAACAAGATATCAAGGTTTTTGTAAACCGGAAGCAGCTTGACTTAAGTATTCAGCCTCAGTTTTTTGATGGGCGGCTGATGGTTCCCACGCGGCCTTTTTTAGAGGCTTTGGGAGCAGATATAAGTTGGGATAACAAAACAAACGAGGTAACCGTTCAGCGGGCAGGAAAGACCGTTGTTTTAGGGCTTGAGCATCCCTCTAAAGAAGAAGCAGGTGAGAAAACGCGGGCAGATGTTCCTTTGCAGGTTTATAAAGGGACGGTAATGATTCCCATCGATTTTGCGGCAAAATTTCTGGAATTGGATATCAAATGGAATAAGGAGCAAAACATTGTGGAGGTGGAGAGCCCAAACTTTGTTTTCGTGGAAAGGTATTCCGACAAAATAGGTTGGCCTGAGTGGGTGGAAAGCTCTATTGATCATCTTAATATTCAGTTTCGTATCAAAGATAACAAGCTTTATTTGCTGAGCACCTTCGGCGAAAAAACTAGCGGAGGGTATGACGTGCGCATTTCAAGGATAACCCGCCGAGAGGGCTCCTTGATAGCCGAAATTGATTACAAGGATTCTACATCTCTTCCTACGATTCAGGTTATTACCAAACCTTTCGATTTGGTCTATGTGGAATTGGATACCTTGAGCAGTCCCCGACCGTCGAACTTGATTTTTAAAGTTCGCGGTTTAAAAGATATAAAAACACTGCCCGTCAGGGCTGAGCTTCCGGTTCAAGACTACTGAACTTCTTCCACTATGGGCGGCAGTGTAAATTTATTATAAAAATAAACCCCTAACCGGTGTTTATTCTGGCGGGGTTTATGTTAATAAGTTAATAAATCAAATCTAGGCATTCATTCAGAAAAGATTCTTCCACGAACTGTCCGGAAAGAGTCAGGACAGTTCGCCCGTCTTTCCATGTTAATGTTGTCATGCCATCGGAGGAACTTACGAGATATCCCGTAAAATATTGGGTTGAGTAAGAAGTCCCGTTTTCTTTTGCTGTTTCAACAGCTTTTTTCGCGTCTGTTTCTTCTTCATAAAAGAACTGGCAAAGGGTAAGTTTTGAGCCGTTTTGGTTTTCAAATTCATGGTAAATCTTTTGCAAAAAATGGCCGGTTTTCGTTACAGTGCCCACCTTAAAGGAATATTCATCCGGTAAATCTGCAAAATAAAGTATGGCACTGCTAGTTAGTCCGCGGAAGTTGTCAAGTGAGTTAATGAAATCTTCTTCTTCGTGCCAGTAAATATCTTCGGGCTTTTCTTCGGGTTCTATCCCGGCAATTTCAACAAGAGTTTCGGTTTCATTACCATCCGCAATCCCTTTTTCCTGGGTAGCAATAATTTCTTGTTCCGGTGCTTTATTCTCAGAAGCAATATAATACTTTGGCTGGCTGTCCGCGGGCTTTTCAGCCGGTTCACCGCTGTTTTCCGCGTAAAGCGTGGTTATTTGTTCTTCCCGGGGGACTTCCGGTTCGGCAGAAGAGGAGCGGTCCCGGATGGAGGTATCATTAGTACTTTCATCCGTTTCCAGGGTATCTTCCACAGCAGACTCAAATGTTTCCATTTTGTTCATGCTCTGGTTTGCTGAAAAAAAACCTGGAAAATAACCCCTTAATCCTGAGCTTTCAGAAAATGCGGCGAAAAGTACGGCTAAACATAGGCAAGCAGCGGTAAGACCGCCGGCAAGGTATCTGTATTTTCTCCATCTTTCAGTTCTGCTGCTTCTTGGCGAGGAAATGCTTTTAGTTTTTTTATCATTTTTGGAATCGTTATATGCCTGGAGATAGGGCATTTCAGCGCGAGCAGATTCTTTGGCCTCATTATGTTCTATTTTCCTAAGTTCCCGGTTTTCCAATTGTTGCTGTAAATTTTTCCATAAAAGAGAACTTGACGGAACGTCAACTTTTTGCGCTTCTTCCTGGAAGGCCTGCCTTATTAAACTATCGAGTTTGTCAGGTTTCGGTCCGTTCATGTTTTCACCTTAATATATAATAAGTAATTTATATAAAATAAGTACTGGAGTACTGGCAAAAAAGACACTATTTTAAGAAAAATCATGTTGAAGATGCTTTATTTACTTTATTAATATGACGTTTCCTTTTTCCCTTCGGTTGCAGAAGCTTTCGAACTTTTTCGCGGGCACGGAAAAGGCGTGATTTAATGGTTCCAGGAGGCAGTGAAACCAGTTCGGCGATTTCCTGGATACTTAATTCATTGAAATACTTTAGGACCAGGATTTCCCTGTCTTCGGGTTCCAGAAGAAAGAGGGCTTTTCTTACTTCTTGATAGGTCTCTTTTTGTTCCCAGGAAACTTCAGGAGAATTTTCGCAATTTGAATCCATATATTTTTCTTCACTGTCGGTTAAAAGTATTCTTTTATTTTTTCTTAGAATATCTATGGCGCAGTTAGTAGCGATAACGGAGATCCATGAGCCGAATTTGGTTATTTCTTTGAGAGTATGAAGATTGATAAAGGCTTTCAAAAAAGCCTCCTGCGCGGCATCTTCGGCCAGCTGGGCATTACCTGTAACCATGTACGCGGTAAGGTAAGTTTTGGGGAAATGTTGATGGTAAAGTTGTTCGAGGGTGCTTCGGTCCATAGCTAGTTTAATCCTGCCTTCACCCATTAAAATCTTGTCGAGCAAATCTAAATACGGACAGTTATAAAGTATTTTATCATACTTTATCCTTGACGGCAAAAGAAATATTTCCTAAAAAAGGGAGTCGGAACGGGGAGTATTGCGACCGGATAGCAATTGTTATATAATATTTTTGTAAATAATTTCGTAAAGTAAAATTAAACGTAAGGGGCAACAAATGAACGGGAACGTGACGGAAGAAAAGGAAGGCAAGCACGTTCAGTCGCTGGAAAGAGCATTAAATATTTTGGAAGTTATGGCCCGGGAAGGAGCACCAATATCTGTAACGGAGCTTGCGGAGAAAGTAAATTTGAAAATTAGTACCGTGCACCGCCTGTTGTCTACTCTTTCTTTCCGTGGTTATGTGGAGCAGGACCCGGAAGACAACAAATACAAGCTCGGATTGAAACTGCTGGAGATTGGAAATTCCGTTTTAAATCATTCGTCGGATATTAGAACCATTGCCAGACCTTATCTGGAAGAACTTGTGGAGAAATGCAATGAAACTGCCAATCTGGCAATTCTTGATGAAACGGATGTCGTGTATATCGATCAGGTTGAATCCAAAAATTTGATTATTGTGAGGATGTTTGCCCAGGTGGGCAATCGGGGGCCGGTACACTGTACCGCATCCGGCAAGGCACTTCTTGCCTTTTATCCTGAGGCAAAAATTGATGAGATTATCGAAAAGCTTGAAATGGTTAAATATACAAACGAGACCATTACTGATCGGAATCATTTAAAAAAAGAGCTGCAACGCATCAGGCAGGATGGCTACGCTCTTGATTGGGGCGAAAGAGAAGAGCATGTGCGTTGTATTGCTGCCCCAATTTTTAATTTTGAAGGAAAAGTTATAGCCAGCATTAGTATTTCCGGTCCAAGTACCCGCATTACAACATATTATATGAAAAATGAACTGGTCGATCTTATTATGTCTACCGCAGCAAATATTTCTCAAAAAATGGGCTACAAGATGCGCTGACTATAATATTACTAATCCTTAAGCAGCAATAAAGCAAAGCATCCATTTATCAGGGGATGCTATATTTTTTTTGTTGACATGTTTTATTAACTTAATTTATAATTATTACGCGTTTTCCACTATGTGAAAGTGTTTTCGTTAATTAGGAGTTTTTTCTTTATAATGGGGGTGCTTCTTTGTGCAAGAGGTAAAATTCCAGGATGCAGCTTACCGGAATCCCTTTAAAATGGCTCAGGAACAATGCGATAATTGTGCCGAATTTCTAAATTTGGACCCCGGTATTCATGCAATTATACGTGAACCAATGAGGGAGATTCATGTTTCTATACCTGTACGTATGGATAACGGGACAGTTAAAGTATTTAAGGGCTTTCGTGTGATACATAACAATGCACTCGGCCCTGCAAAAGGCGGTATACGTTTCCATCCTGAGGAAAATATTGATACGGTAAAAGCTCTTGCTACCTGGATGACCTGGAAATGTGCTCTTCTCAATTTACCTCTTGGCGGCGGAAAAGGAGGGGTTATTTGTAATCCTAAAGAGCTCTCCAAAGGTGAGCTGGAACGTTTAAGCAGGGGATATATTGCTCAGCTTTGGCAATTTATCGGACCGGATACAGATATTCCCGCCCCCGACGTTTATACCAACCCTCAGATTATGGCTTGGATGATGGACGAATATTCCAAAATTAAAGGGAAAAACCAGTTTGGGGTGATAACAGGCAAACCTCCGGTGCTTGGGGGTTCTGCCGGCAGGGGTGATGCCACGGCGAGGGGAGGCATGTACACCCTGCGCGAGGCTGCTAAAGTGCGGGGCCTTGATTTAAGCAAAGCTACAATGGCCGTCCAGGGATATGGAAATGCAGGATATTATGCAGCACTACTGGCTGGAAAGCTCTTTAATACCAGGATTGTAGCGATCAGCGACAGCAGTGGAGCTATTTATAACCCGGAAGGTCTTGATGCACAGCGCGTCTTTGAGCATAAATCATCTACAGGATCTGTTGCCGGTTTTTCTGGAGCAGAAAGGATTTCCCAGGATGAATTGCTGGAACTGAAAGTAGATGTGCTCTGTCCATCTGCCCTTGAAAATTCAATTAACGTGAAAAACGCACACAATATTAAGGCTTCCATTATTGTCGAACTTTCCAATGGCCCCACTACTCCTGAAGCGGATGATATTCTTTTCGCCAATGATGTTCATGTAATTCCTGACTTACTCTGTAATGCAGGAGGAGTTACCGTTTCGTATTTTGAAATGGTTCAAAACACTTCCATGTTATACTGGGAAGAGGAGGAAGTGTACCGGCGCCTTGATAAAAAAATAACCGCAGCATACCATGAAGTGCTGAAAACTTCTTTTAAATATAAAATTAACATGAGGCAGGCAGCGTACATTGTTGCTGTGAAAAGAGTAGAGGAGGCTATTAAGCTTCGCGGCTGGGTTTAAAAAGATTAAATTTTCAGTGAGGTGTATAACCGGTTTAAGGGAACCGGTTATTTTTTTTGTAACTGCTCAGAGGTTAATATATAAATATATAAGTGGAACCGTCTCGCGGCAATGACAGATTATCCCTTAGACTAAGCAGTTGCAATTTTTTTAAAATAAGGTTTTATTCGGGTTGTGATCCCGGCGAATTTGCGTTATTAATATATATGATGGACAAAGGAGGGCGGAGTAAATTGCGCTGTGAAATAATTGCAGTGGGTACTGAACTTTTGATGGGACAGACGACCAACACCAATGCCAGGGATATTGCCAGAGAGCTGCTTTCGCTTGGAGTAGGTGTCTATTATCAAACAGTGGTGGGAGATAATGAAGAAAGGTTGGCAGAGGTTGTCAAGCGGGCGATGGAAAGAGTTGATTTAATAATTCTATCCGGTGGTTTGGGGCCAACCAATGACGATCTTACGCGGGAGACTGTTGCCCGGGTGCTGGGTATTTCCCTGGAGAAAAACGAAGAATGGGAAAAAAGGTTGTTAGAATTTTTCAGCCGTTTCAAACGGCCTTTTGCCCAAAATAATTTGAGACAAGCCATGGTTCCGCAGGGAGCATTAATGCTGCCGAATGACAGGGGTACTGCTCCGGGGATTTACCTGGAAAAAGGGAAGAACATTTTCGTGCTGCTTCCAGGCCCTCCGAAGGAGATGTTACCCATACTCAAGGAGCAGGTTATCCCTCTTCTTAAACAAAAGCTGAAGGCCAGCGGGAAGCTCTCGGTGCTGCAGTCAAGAGTTCTTCACGTTATTGGGTTGGGGGAATCCAACCTGGTAGAAATGCTTAAAGGTATCCTGGATAATCAGGATAATCCCACCATCGCTCCCCTTGCCAAGGGCGCGGAGGTCCATCTGCGTTTGACCGCGCGTGGTCACTTTCCTGGAGAAGCCCAGGCCCTCTTAAGCCAAAAAGCGGCTGAAATCAAGGCTATCCTCGGTGATTATGTTTATGGTGAAGATACAGATACTTTGGAATTGGCCGTGGCCCGCCAGCTCAAAGCCGCGGGGAAGACTTTGGCACTGGCGGAGTCCTGTACCGGCGGCCTTTTAACTCACCGCCTGACAAATATTCCCGGAAGCTCCGAGTTCCTATTATCCGGGCTTGTTACTTACAGCAATGAGGCAAAAATAACTCTCCTGGGGGTGGATCCGGCAGTTATATCTGCAAAAGGTGCAGTCAGTGCTGAAACAGCGGCAGAAATGGCGGCCGGCGCTCGAAGGGCCACCGGAGCGGATATTAGTCTTGGCATAACGGGAATTGCCGGTCCTGGCGGGGAAACCCCGCAAAAGCCTGTAGGGCTGACATATATTTCTTTGGAAGCGGAAAATTTTAGCCTGACCCGCAAGTATCAGTTTTGGGGAAGTCGGGTGGAAATTAAGGAAAGAGCAACTCAGACAGCTTTATATTTGTTGCGCCGATTTCTTTTAAATAAATTGAGCGCTTCTTAAAACTAAAGGTAACTGCTTAAGAGTATTCTTATAAAAATATTTTGAAGCCGAAAGATTGGCAAACTTTCGGCTTTAATATTATAGGGTAAAAATTTGACAACAATTAAAAATTTGTAAAAAAGGAAATGTTGGATTGTTGTAGAAAATAATACTATTATGTTAGAAATAAAGTAGAAAACTAACCTTTTATTAAAATTTGACGTATAAGAGGACTGTTTGTGAGGAATGTAGCGGCATGCAGGGTATAAAAATGAGAATAAAAGAGCTTGAACCTGGAATGGTGCTTATGGACGATATTTACTGTCCGCAGACAGGAATATTGTTGCTGAAGGCCGGGACAGTTTTGCGCCGTGCCCTTTTAAGAGCCCTTCAAAAAAACAACCCGGACCTTTATTGTTATGCTTGCCGTTCCTCCGCAATTAGTAGAAACGAGGAGATTTTAGCCGTTAAGGCAGACCCTGCAGCAGCAGAAAATTTATCTTTGGAAGAAGTTTCAGGAAAGGAAAATTGGGAAAATAGGCCCCTTTTCCCTCCAGGATTTGTGGACAGGGAGGCAGGTGAGATATACGCTCAGGCTTGCCGGGTATTTAACAAAATTTATTCCGGCAGGAAAATAAAGCCGTACCTTCGCGAACTTTACAACGTAATTGAAAGCCTGGTTGGCAAGCTCTTAATTCATCCGGAAATGATGATTTATGTAGCCCTGTTAAAAAAAATTGACAATTCAACTTTTAGCCATGCTGTTAATGTTTGTGTCTTTAGTGCCTTTCTGGGAAAGGTAGCCGGAATAAAGGAGCCTCTCCTGAAAGAACTCGCTCTCGCAGGAATCATGCACGATATCGGCAAGATGGATATTCCTGTTGAAATTTGGCGTAAAAAAGGGCGCTTGACACTTTTAGAATTTAATAAAGTGAAAGAGCACAGCTTGTATAGCTATTTTCGCCTGGCTAACATAGACCAGGTAGATATGCAAACCCTTATGGGGGTATTGCAGCATCACGAAAGGTTGGACGGAAGCGGTTATCCCCACGGGTTAAAAAATGACGAGCTGCATTTGTGGAGCAAAATTCTCGGGATAGCAGATGTATTCGATGCTTACACGAGTGAGAGGAGTTATCGCAAGGCTTACTCTTATCATCAGGGCCTTGAGCATCTCCGTCAAAATTCTGCACGGTTTGACAGCAAACTACTAAACATTTTTATTCGGAGCCTTTCCTTTTTTCCTATTGGTTCACGCGTTCTTTTAAACACCGGGGAAAACGGAATTGTGATGGGCATTCATAAACACTATCCTTACAGGCCTATTATCCGGGTTGCGAAGAAGGACGGCAGCGGCGAGAAATTGATAGATCTTGCCGAGAGCCGCTCTGTTTTTATTGAAAAATTGCTCTAAAATGCCGAGGCTTGCCGGTAATCATGTTGACAAAAGGGGTGCTTAGCAAGGTGGAGGTTCAATATCCCAGTTTAAATATCCGCTTGCCGGTAAAAGAAGGTTTTAGCTATCTTGCCCCCATAGCCGTAACTATTGCGGGATACGACTTGGATGTACACAGGGATGACCCTGCTTTCTGGCTTTCCCTGGTTTGCCAGGAGGACAAAGAAAAGGTTGAAATTTTAGAGGAACAGCTTCAACAGGGAGAGATCCACCGCGGTCCTCACAGAATCCACTTAAAACATAAAGAAGGGTATCTGGTCGGAACGGAGTTGTGGTTGATTCCCGTTTACCGCGAGGAAAGCAGCTTAATTGCCGTTGAAGCGATAGCGCGGGACATTACAAGGCAGGAAAAAATAGAAAAAGAACTTGTAGCCCGCAATAGAGAGCTGGAGGTGCTTAACCAGATAGCTTATTCCGATGAAACTGCTGCTTCGATTACCAGCTTTTTATCATTTTCTCTCGAAATCCTTCTGTCCGTTTCCGAAGCTTCAGAGGGAGGTATATACTTGCTGGAGGAGAATGATATCAAGCTGGAAGTCTGCAGCAGCGGCTTTGATGATTGTCTCGGCAGGGAAATAATCAGCCGGGCGGATCTGAATGCAGAAGAGGACTTTTTTTCCGGGGCTTATGGCGATCCTCTCAGGAATTGGCTGGTTATTTCCATAAAGGAATTTCACCGGTGCACAGGATACTGCCTTTTGGTAAGCCCACTCGACAGAGACTTGGCTACCGCCGAAAACAAAAGGTTGCTGAAAGCAGCTTTAAGCGGTATTGGTGATGCCCTGTCGCGCAAGCGGGCTGAAGAGAGGTTGCGTTTTACCGAAGAAAGGTATCTGGGAATTGTGGAAAGCATTGAGGACGGATACTATGAATTGGATCAAAGAGGCCGTTTTCTTTTTTTAAACCAGGCTTTTAGTGCCATGCTTGGTTTTCCCAAAAACGAACTCATGAAAAAGAAGCTTGAGGATTTATGCTTAAACTGGGAGGAATTCGAAAAAGCCGGCAGAACAGTATTTGAATCCGGGAAGGGGCTTAAAGGGATTACTTGCACCCTAAAAGCGAAAGACAGGTATTTTTTTGTGGAGGTCTCCTTAACGCCCATAATGGATAGAAATGGCGCTGTTCAAGGCTTAAGGGGATTTGTCAGGGATATTACGGAGAAAAAAAACTTGAGGATTCGTTGAAAGAAGCTGAAGAAAAAATTAATTACCTGCATACATACGATTGTTTAACAGGCCTTTATAACCGCTCTTTTTTTGAAAAGGCACTGCTGGAGATGGAAAAAGCCGAGTGCTTCCCCGTCAGTGTAATTACCTGTGATGTCGACGGCTTAAAACTAATAAACGATACCCTGGGCCATCATACCGGGGATGAACTGCTGAAGGCCGCGGGGATAATTATCAAGAAACTTGCCCGAAACGGGGCTGTTGTTGCCCGGATTGGAGGAGATGAATTTGCAGCACTCCTGCCGGCATGCTCTGAGGATGATGCTGAAAAATACCGTAAGGAAATCCTTGAAGAAGTGGAAAAATTTAATCGCCGGTTTGTGGAATTACCGCTCAGCCTATCAACCGGGACGGCAACTGCTGCCAACGCCTTGCAGTCTCCCATAGATGTTTTTCGTAACGCTGATAACAATATGTATCGCGATAAATTACAGCGCAGTGCAGGTGCCCGGAGTACGATAGTCCGGGCTCTGATGGTTACACTTGCAGAAAGGGATTTCATTACCGGGGGGCATGTAGGCCGGCTGCAGGAGATGGTTACCATGCTCGGAAAAGCTGCTGGCCTTCAGGCGCACGAGCTGAACGATCTTATCCTGCTTTCGCAGGTTCACGATATCGGAAAGGTGGGAATTTCCGACAGCATTTTATTCAAGCCAGGAAAACTGGCTCCCCATGAATGGGAAAAAATGAAAGAGCACAGTGAAATCGGTTTTCGTATTGCTAAATCTTCACCCGAACTTTCCCCTATTGCAGAAATGATCCTGCAGCACCATGAACGGTGGGACGGGAACGGTTACCCCCGCGGATTAAAAGGTGAGCAGATCCATATTTGCAGTCGCATCTTGGCTATCGTCGATGCGTATGACGCTATGACCAGCAAACGCCCCTACCGGGAACCCTGCTCTCGCCAGGAAGCGCTGTTAGAGCTGGAGAGGTGCAAAGGGCGGCAATTTGATCCGCATCTGGTAGATTTATTTATTAAATGTTTAAACGACGCGGCCTTATAACTTTTCTTCGGGCACCACTCCAATCCCGCGTTTCAAATATTCGTCCCGCAATTCGTGGTAACTTTTATACCCAATCTGAACGTACCAGAGCGAAGTTCCGGATATTTCTTTTTTTATTTTGGCCGGGACTCCCGCGGCCAGGTGCCGGGGAGGAATGACGGTTTTGTCTCCCACGACGCTTCCGGCCGCAATAATTGCCTCATCCCCCACAACAGCATCGTCAAGAATGACCGCTCTAATTCCAACGATGACTCCTTTGCCAATAGTGCAGCTGTGCAAAATTGCGCCATGGCCGATGGTGGCATTTTCGCCGATGGTGACAACATCTTCCTCCAGTTTTGTGTGGACGACAGTATTATCCTGAACGTTGGCTCCTTTTTTCACTACGATAGAACCGATATCTCCGCGCAGCACGGCTCCGAACCAGATGCTAACGCCTTCTTCAACTGTTACATCCCCGATTAAAGTTGCTGTTGGAGCAATAAAAGCACTACTTGACACGCGCGGCATTTTGTCCTTATAGGGTAATATAAGCATTTTGGAAAGGCTATCCTTTTAAAAAGACAGCCCTAACCTCCTTTCTTGCAAAATTACTTTTAGCGTAACTGCTCAGTAAAGCCTCTTTTAATTTCTCCTTCCCGCCCGCTAATTCCTTTAGCTGTTCGCAGCAAATTCTCGAAGAAGCAGGAAATTTTTTAATAAAGGAGAATTTGATTATGTGGTATTGAATCGATCATTTAAAGGAGTCTAGAGGAATGCCCAACAGCAGCCGGCAGAAAAACGGCCTTTCAAATGTCCCGCCATGCCAGGCGGGATGTCCCATACACCAGGATGTGCGGGAGTACCTTCGCCTTATCGCTGTGGGCGATTTTAACCGTTCTTTAGAAGCAATCAGGAGAAATAACCCCCTTGCTTCCGTTTGTGGAACTATTTGCCCCCATTACTGCGAAGACGAATGCCGGCGGCAAATTATTGATGAACCGCTGTCCATCAGGGGTCTGAAGCGCGCGGCAGCAGAATACGGAGAAGCCCCTTTCCATGCCCCAGCGGCTGATCCCCGCAAGAAAGTTGCTGTTATTGGCTCCGGGCCGGCCGGCTTACTTGCTGCCTTTGATCTGGCTATGCAGGGCATAAATGTTACTGTTTTCGAACGGGAAACTCTCGTCGGCGGTACCCCCCGCAACTACATTCCCCTTTACCGCCTTCCCGACGAAGCCATTGACCGGGATATTGAGGCTTTGCAGAAAATTGGCATTGAATTTAAAACGGGTATTGAACTTGGCACGGATTTCAATCTGGAAGACCTGAAAAAAGATGGGTTTAAAGCAGTTGTTCTCGCTGTGGGTCTAACTGCAGGCCTCAGCCTCCCCATTCCGGGAGCCGAGCACAAAGATGTCCTTAAATCCCTTCAGTTTTTAAAAGCCTCCAAAAGGGAAGGGTTCAGGCTTGACGGCCGGGAGGTCATTGTCATCGGCGGCGGCAATGTGGCGATGGATGTAGCCCGCTCAGCGGTTCGCTGTGGTGCTGCCAAAGTCAGGCTGGTCTGCCTTGAGGCGGAAGGAAAAATGCCTGCTTTTTCCTGGGAGATCGAGGAAGCCAGGGAGGAAGGCGTGGAGTTTAACTGTTCCTGGGGTCCTGTGGGGATCAGAATTAGGGACGGAAAAATTGCCGGGCTGGAGGTCCGGGAATGCATCTCCGTTTTTGACGGAAGGAATATGTTTAATCCCCGTTTTAATGAACAGAAAAGGGGCTTTATTCCCGGCGACACCGTTATTTTTTCCATCGGGCAGGCCCTTGATCCGGAAACTGTCCGCAGGGCGGGAGTGCCGGTGGATAGCAGCAGCCGGCTGGAATTTAATCCTGTTACTATGGAAACCTCCGTGCAAGGGGTCTTTGCCTGCGGGGAGATGGTAACGGGAGCAGGCACTGCAGTAAAAGCCATGGCCAGCGGAAGGAAGGCCGCGCTGGCCGTTGCTGCTTACCTGGAAGGGAAATCCTATTCCTGCTCCGCAGGGGGTACCCCGGATTTTCTTCCCCTTCCTTCGCTGGAAGCCGACGTGGCTACCAATGTGAAAAAAATTCCCCGTCAGAAAATTCCTGTGCTTTCTCCAGGGGAGCGCAGAGCTGATTTTTCCCCCGTAGAAAAAGGTTACACCATGGCCATGGCAGTCCATGAGAGCCTGCGCTGCTTAGGCTGTGCCGGGGGAGCGCGGCAGATTGTGGAAAAGTGTGTCAATTGCCTGACCTGCCTGCGGACCTGCCCATACAATGTGCCCGTTATTGACGAAGCAGGTAAACTGCTGATCCGGGAACACCAGTGCCAGGCCTGCGGTCTTTGCCTGACCGTCTGTCCCAACTTGGCCATTGAGTTTCGGGGGCTGAATTTTTCCGAAGCAGAAGAGAAACTGGAGCGTGAAATCCGAGCAATGCCGGCCTCTGCCAACCGCCGCGCCCCGTCGATTTTGCTTTTGACCTGCGGGCTGGGGGACTTTGCCCTCCCAGGATTTAACGAAGGTTTTATAAAGAACAAGCCCGAAAATGCCGCGGTGGTAAAGTTCCCCTGTATTTCCAAAATTGACACAATCCACATTCTTGAGGCATTTAAACTGGGAGTTGACGGGGTAATCATGGCCGGATGCGCGAGGGAAAACAATCTTTGCCCCTTTCAGAAAACCATGTCCTGGGCCGGGCAGCGTGCAAAACGCGTCCGGTATTTGCTGGATGAGGCGGGTATTGAAGAAGGAAGGTTTGCCTTTATCAGACTTTCTCCGGAAGAGATAGCCCGTTTTGGCGGGGGCATAGGTGAGGTTCTTTCCAAAATGCAGGAACTGGGAAAACGTTAGAGGATGGGCTTTCCTTTTCTTTCTTTTCAGTTTAAAGCAGGGCCGGGAGGATGTTTCGTCCGGCTTTTTCTTGTTTAATGCTTAAAAAAGGGGTCAGGGGTAAAAAAGTGAGCTGCAAAGATTTTGAACAGTACCTACAAAATTTTACTCTCGAGGAAAATTTGACACTATTTGCCGGTGAAGACAAAAAAACAAAAATTGAAGATATTATCATTGATGGTGAAACAGTTAAATATTTTATCAATGAATTTTGGACCTCCGGGCAAAGGAAGGCCTCTGCGCTTCATGAAATTTCCTACCGGGCATGCTTTAAACCCCAGCTTCCCCGTTTTTTTATTGAGGAACTGACCCGGGAAGGGGACCTGGTTTATGATCCGTTCATGGGCAGGGGAACTACTGTTATTGAGGCAGCCATATTAAACAGAAGGGTAGCCGGGAATGATATTAATCCTCTAAGCCGCGTGCTGGCGGAGCCGCGCCTTAATATTCCTGGATATCAGGAAATCGCCCAAAGAGTTGCCGCTATCCCCCTTGATGAGCGTGCTGCGGCAGAGATGGACCTGTCCATGTTTTATCACCCGCGGACCGAGGGCGAGATCGTTTCCCTGCGCTGCTATCTGGATGAGAGAAGGCGAAGCGGGGAAGAGGATGATGTGGATCGCTGGATTCGAATGGTGGCAACCAACAGGCTGACCGGGCATTCACCGGGGTTTTTTTCTGTTTATACGCTTCCTCCAAATCAGGCGGTTTCTCCGGAAAGACAGCTAAAGATTAACGCAAAAAGAAATCAGCAGCCGGAATACCGGAATGTCAAAAGCCTTATTTTAAAAAAGACCAGGGCTTTGCTTAAGGATATCACGGAAGAAAAGAGGAAGGTAATAAACAAACGGGGGAAGGAGGCACTTTTTTTCAGCCGGGATGCCCGGTTTGCCGGGGAAATACCGGCTGAAAGCGTTCAGCTTACGGTAACATCCCCTCCTTTCCTGGATGTGGTCCAATATTCTTCCGACAACTGGCTCCGGTGCTGGTTTAACGGGATTGATGAGCATATTATTGAGAAGCAGATTACTATTACCCGGAATATCGGGCAGTGGGAGAGTGTGATGCAGGGTGTATTTGAAGAGCTTTACCGGGTAACCGCCGTGGGAGGGTGGGTTGCCTTTGAAGTAGGTGAGGTAAAAGGCGGCCGGATCAAACTGGAAGAACATGTTGTTCCCCTGGGGAAAAGAGCCGGATTTTGCTGTCTGGGTGTAATTATTAACAAACAGCTGTTTACAAAAACATCTAATATCTGGGGAATCGGCAACAATACTGCGGGGACGAACACCAACCGCATTGTTCTTTTTCACAAAAAATAAACAGTCAGACTGTTATTAAAAAAAGGGAACTTTATTCCTCTCAGAAACGTTATTAGGGTAATGTAAGAAATCGTTAAAAAAGAGGGGGGAGTTGTCGCAGCAGCATATGCTGCGGAACGGATCAGATGCCGGGTAATAAAAGGAAGACAGGATCTTTGGTGAAAAGCGTTTGTTTCTTAGTTTTTATTTTATTCCTTGCCCTAGTTGCCGGTTGTGCCTCTTCTGGTTCCATGGATGCCGTAGATGCCGTAGCAGAATTTCCGGCTGCCGCGCCGGAAGTGGGCAGGGATATGGCGGTTTCAGGGTATTCCATGGCCTCTTCGGCAAACCAGATTGCTTCTGAAGAAACGGAAATGAGAGGAAACATACCCGGAGAAACTGCAGCGGGCGGGAGGCGCTATCTGGCGCAGCGCTCTTCCCTTACCCTGGAGATTGCGGATCTAGAAGAGACGGCTGAGTCGATCAGGGCCGGTGTTGAGCAGATGGGCGGGTATGTTGCCTCCCTGAACTTTTACGACCTGACCCGGGAGCGCCGGAGGGGGCAAATTTCTCTCAGGGTTCCGGAAGGGAAATATACACAAGCAATGCTTTGGCTTCAGGAGCAGGGTGAGGTTAAAAGCATTGAAGAGTCTGCAGAAGATGTAACCATGCAATATATTGACCTCGAGGCCCGGATTGCAAATCTGCAGGCCCAGGAGCAGAGGATTCGGGAGCTGTTGGAAAAGGCGACGGATATTGAGGATATTCTGCAAATCGAAAAAGAGCTGACCAGAATTCGCGGGGATCTGGAGTCCATGCAGGGGGAGTTTAAATATCTCCGGGAGAGGGTTACTTTTTCCTCTATTGATGTTTATCTGGAGGAAGAAGATCCCCGGGAGTCTGCCGTTGTCGATGAATTCAGCACTTTTGGGGAAGAGCTGGCCAAGCGTTTTTCCCTTAATACCAACCGCGTCCTAAAAGGCGTAACCGGGTTGTTGCTGTTCCTTCTTAGTTCCCTGCCGCTGCTTGTACCGCTTATAATTTTAGGCTTCATTCTGTGGAGAACGAGTATTTATTTCAAAAGGAAGAAAAAAAGCCGGGAAGAAGAAAAAAAGAGTGCCGCGCCGTAAGATTGTCAGAGGGGAGGTTTCTGTCCCCCAAAAAAATCGGCCGGAGATGTAAAGGATACTTTCTTCTCCGGTTTTTCAATTTCAAGTGTGTTCCGGTTATAAATGCTTAATCGCTCGTTTTAATTTCATGGGGCCACTTTGCTGTATCTACGAGTACAACCGTACCATCGCGCTTTACCGACATAAATCCTTCGGAAAGGAAAGCAGTAAGCCACTTTCCATCAACGAGCATTTTTATCGGTCCTGTTGTTATCGCGGCAACCATCGGCAGGTGCCCGCCCATAACACCTATTTCTCCCTCGGGGGTTTTGACGACAACCATCTCGCTCTCTCCCGAAAAGAACTTTCTATCAGGTGTGACTATATCAAGTTTAAATGTTTTTCCCATATCTACCTCTCAGATCACATATTTTGGGCCCTTTCATATACTTCATCGATGGTCCCGGCCATATAAAAGGCTGTTTCAGGTATATGATCCATTTTCCCGTCCACTATTTCCTTGAAGCCTCTCACTGTTTCCTTAATGGGGACATATTTCCCTTGATACCCGGTAAAGGTCTCCGCGACAAAGAACGGCTGCGACAAATATCTTTGAATTTTTCTGGCCCTGTATACCGTCGTTTTATCTTCTTCGCTCAGCTCATCCATACCCAGTATGGCAATAATATCCTGCAGCTCCTTATACCTTTGCAGTATTTCCTGGACTCGCCGCGCGGTATTGTAATGTTCTTCTCCCACAATTCTCGGGTCGAGTATGCGCGAAGTAGAATCCAGCGGGTCAACGGCAGGGTAGATTCCTTGCTCCGCTATTTGTCTGGAAAGCACTGTTGTGGCATCCAGGTGCGTGAAGGTTGTAGCAGGGGCAGGATCAGTCAAGTCGTCCGCAGGCACGTAAATAGCCTGAACAGAAGTTATAGATCCTTTTTTCGTCGAAGTAATTCTCTCCTGCAGCTTCCCAACTTCAGTAGCAAGGGTAGGCTGGTATCCCACAGCCGAGGGAACCCTTCCCAGGAGAGCCGAGACCTCCGCGCCGGCCTGGATAAACCTAAAAATGTTATCTATGAACAGCAGCACATCCTGTCCCAATTCATCCCTGAAATATTCCGCCATTGTTAGTCCGGTCAGAGCAACTCTCATTCTTGAACCGGGGGGTTCATTCATTTGCCCGAAAACCAGGGCGGTATTTTTAAGAACTCCCGATTCCTGCATTTCAACCCAAAGATCATTGCCCTCCCTGCTTCTTTCCCCCACGCCGATAAAAACTGAATATCCCCCGTGCTGTGTGGCAATATTTCTGATAAGCTCCTCAATAATTACTGTTTTACCAACGCCTGCTCCACCAAAAAGGCCGATTTTACCCCCCTTAGGGTAGGGGGCAAGCAGGTCCACAACCTTGATTCCCGTTTCAAAAATTTCGTTGGCCGGAAGCTGCTCTTCAAAGGATGGGGCAGGCCTGTGAATGGGATATAAGTCCGCATACTTTACCTCCCCTGCATTATCGATTGGCTGACCGAGCACATTAAAGACCCTGCCGAGGATTTCTTTACCGACAGGCACTTTAATAGCGTCGCCCGTATCCTTTGCTTTCATTCCTCTGACCAGTCCGTCGGTAGATGCCAGTGCGATGCATCTTGCCGTTCCATTTCCCATATGCTGAACTGCCTCCACCGCCAAAACCCCGTCATCCTTTTCAATTAATATGCAATTATTTATGCGGGGCAGTTCGTTCTCTTCAAATTTGATATCAACAACAGGACCTATTACTTGGATGACATGACCAATTTTTTCCGCCATATTGTATCTACTCCGTTCCAATGTTGTTTGCATAAGAGAAGCTGCGGTGACGGTTCGAGCGTCTCCTTATGCAAAGACATTCCTCTGGAAGAGGTGTGTCCCCACTCCTAAGTGTAGGAAAACGACGGAACCGTTATCCTGCTTCTTCGCAAGGCGTTACATGAGGGCCCCTGCCCCGGCTACTATTTCGGAAAGCTCCTGTGTTATGGCTGCCTGTCTGGCGCTGTTGTATTCGAGTTTCAATTTTTCCAAGAGTTCATCCGCATTTGTTGTGGCATTGTCCATTGCCGCGATCCTGGCACTCTGTTCACATGTAAATGCTTCCACAAGGGCCCCGTAGATCATACCTTTCAGGTATTTCCGTACCAGCACGTCTAAGACAACCTCCCGGGAAGGCTCAAAAATCAGCTCCTCAATAGAGCCGAATTTATAGGATTCGTTGCAAAATTTAAAGTTCTTATTAAATGTTTCCGGGTCCAGGGGCAAGAGCTTGATCAGCCGCGTATCCATTTTCAGAGAAGTTATCAGTTGAGTATAAAGTAAAGAGATTTCATCAATTTCGCCCGACTTGAACGCTTTAAGGATTATTTCCGCTATTTCTTTAGCCCGCGGCACTGTAGGGTTCTGAACAGGGTAGTCGAAGTCCGTCTTGACCCGGTAGTTCTTTTTTAAAAAGTAATTTCTGCCCACATTGCCGGCCACATAAAGGGTTGTTTGCGGATTTTCCTTCAGCCTTTCCTCCGCGTGCTTTAAAATGTTCTGATTGTAACTGCCGGCCAAGCCTTTATCTCCCGAAAGAATAAGAAGCGCTTTCTTTTTTCCTTGTTTTTCATGCTTGATATCAAAAAAAGGATTATCCTCATATCCCATGTGGACAAGAATATCGCCAATCGTTTCCCAGACTTCGTTAAAGTAAGGAAGAGTTGCTTCAAGCTGAAGACGGGCTTTTTTCAGCTTGGCCGAAGAAATCAGCTTCATGGCATTGGTTATTTGTCTGGTATCTTGAATACTTTTAATTCTGCGTTTTATATCACGAATACTTGACAACAGCTTCACCACCTATGCGGTTTTATGCCTCAGCTACGCTTTCCCCGGCCACGCGAGCTTTCCTGTTTTTAAATTCCTCAATGCCTTTTTGAAGCATTTCTTCAACCTCAGGTGTAAGCTCGCCCGTAGCATTAATTACTTCTCCTATTTCCGGGTATTTTTCCTTCATAAATCTGACAAGCCCATTGTTAAATTGACCGACATCTTTCACGGGGATATCCATAAGGTGTTTATTGACGGCTGCATAGAGAATTATAACCTGCTCTTCAACGCTAAGGGGAGAATATTGAGCCTGTTTAAGGGTTTCAACAAGCCGCTCGCCCTGCGAGAGCATTTCCTGTGTTGCTTTGTCAAGGTCAGAACCAAACTGCGCAAAAATAGCCAGTTCTCTATATTGCGCCAGATTAATTCTCAGAGGTCCAGCCAGTTTTTTTATTGCCGGAATCTGTGCTGCGCCTCCGACCCTTGATACTGAAAGGCCGATGTTAATGGCAGGTCTTTGCCCGGAAAAGAACAGCTCGGTCTCAAGGTAAATCTGACCGTCTGTTATGGAAATGACATTTGTTGGAATGTAGGCCGACAGATCGCCCGCCAGCGTCTCAATAATAGGCAGGGCCGTGATGGAACCTCCGCCAAGATCATCGTTCAATTTTGCCGCTCTCTCCAGGAGACGGGAGTGGAGGTAAAAAACATCGCCGGGATAAGCCTCCCTTCCCGGAGGTCTTCTCAATAAAAGGGACATTTCCCTGTAAGCAACGGCATGTTTGGAAAGATCGTCATAGACGATGAGAACGTCTTTTTTTTGCTCATACATCAGCTCTTCGGCCATAGCGCACCCTGCATAAGGGGCCAGGTACTGCAGGGTTGACATATCGCTGGCGGTAGAGGAGACAACAATGGAGTAGTCCATTGCGCCGAAGCGTTCTAATATATCGACAATACTGGCGATAGAAGAGGCTTTTTGTCCGATGGCGACATATATGCAGATAACATTTTTACCTTTCTGGTTAATGATTGTATCTATGGCAATAGCCGTTTTGCCTGTCTGCCTGTCCCCGATGATCAATTCCCGCTGGCCTCTGCCTATGGGGATCATCGAATCAATGGCCAGGATTCCTGTTTGCAAGGGTTTGTTTACAGATTTTCTTTCAATTACACCAGGGGCAAGGAACTCTACCGGCCTGCGCTTGCTGGTTTTTATTTCTCCTTTTCCATCCAAGGGTTCTCCCAGCGGGTTGACAACCCTGCCGATAAGTTCTTCTCCCACAGGGACTTCAATGGTTTTATAGGTTCTTTTTACTTCGCTTCCTTCAGAAATACCCTCTTCACTTCCCAGCAGCACGCAACCAATACTGTCTTCCTCCAGGTTCATAGCCATGCCCGAAACGCCGTTTTCAAAAAGCAAAAGCTCATTGTACATGCATTTCTTTAACCCATAAATGCGGGCCATTCCGTCTCCAACCTGTATGACATAGCCGACTTCCTCTGTCTTTGTTGCAACTTCATAATCTTGTATTTGCTGTCTGATTATGGAGCTGATTTCCTCAGGTCTCAAACTCATTGCGCTCTCTCCACCTTTATTGCAATAGTGATTTCTTTAACTCTTCCAGGCGGTTTTTTACTGTCCCGTCTATTACTGTATCGCCTATTATTACTTTAATCCCGCCCAACAGGCTTTTATCTTCCAGTAAATGTATTCTTACATCGGAAGCTTTATACTTTTTCTTGTATTTTTCCTTTAGCTTTTGACACTGTAAGTCGTTAACAGGAAAGGCGCTGGCTATCGTTATATTTAAGATGTTCTTTTTTTGATCGGCCAGTAGGCGGAATTGTTCAATGATGGAGTCCAGATACCCTATCCTGTTCTTATCGATGAGAAGGTTGAGAAAGTTAACCAGCTCCTGCCTGATTTTCCCCTGAAATATTGCGCTGACAACTTTCTTTTTCTTTCGCGAATCGATATGGTCATCGTGAACAAAGGCTTCGAGCTCTTCATTTCGGTGGATCGTATCTGCAGCCAGCTTGAGATCCTGATAGAATTGCTCATATGAAGTTTTATCATCCGCAAGTTCAATTAAAGAGGCGGCATATCTCCTTTCCACAAGGGACATCAGGCCGCACCTTCTTCTTTAATAAATTTGTCCACCAGGGCTCTGTTCATTTTGGTGTCCATATTAACCTCAATGATCTTGGAAGCAGCGCTCAGGGCAAGATTTATAATTTCGTTTCTTAATTTTCTAAGCATCTCCTCACGTTCAGCAGCAATGCTCTTTTCAGCATTGGCAATAATTTCTTCAGCTTCCCTGTGAGCTGCATTGATAATATCTTCGTACTCTTTTTGGGCTCTCTGGCGTGCCGCGTTCAGGATTTGCTCGGACTCATCCTCTGCTGAAAGCAATTTTTGCATGCGCATTTGTTTTAGCCGTTCCGCCTCAGCCTTGGATTTAGAAGCATTTTCCAGATCCGCCTTAATGGAATTAGACCTGTTTTCCATAAATTCTGTAACAGGCTTAAAAAGTATTTTTTTTAGGATGAGATATAAAATAAATAAATTAACAATCACCCATACAAAGGTCGGTCCGAAATTAAACATTTTTCATACCCCACCTGCTTTGCCGCTTTATTTCTAGTTTTGTTAAATCTGTTTAGTACTAATATTAGCGGGAGGAAAGAAAAACCTCCCGCCCTTTTAAGGATAATCATAACAAAAAATTAAGCCTTATAAATCAGAAGCAAGATTAGCGCGATAACAAAGCCGTAAATAGCTGTTGCTTCCGCCAGTGCACAACCAAGCAAGGTCACAGATCTTATTTTGTCTGCTGCTTCCGGCTGCCTCCCGGTGGCCTCAGCAGCTTTCCCGGTGGCGATACTGATGCCTATTGCTGCAACGGAACCGACTATAACGTAAATAGCTGCAGCTAATGCGATGATCCCTCCTGTGGACATATCTTCACCTCCTATTCAACGGCTTCTGCCATGTAAAATAAACTGAGAAAAACAAAGATGTATGCCTGTAGCAAGCCATCGAAGATGTCAAAATAAATGCTAAGCGGTGCCGGCAGGAAAGCCGGTATGGTTAAATAGAGCAGCTCCATGACAATAAAAGCCCCCAGAACATTGCCGAATAATCGCAGGGAAAGGGAGGTGGGCCTGATGAGATAATCAAGTACTTTAAACGGAAAAAGCATAAT
This sequence comes from Bacillota bacterium, assembly GCA_012728375.1. Classification (GTDB taxonomy): domain Bacteria; phylum Bacillota; class Dethiobacteria; order DTU022; family UBA8154; genus DUNV01. The sequence continues at coordinate 28,110 of JAAYFF010000081.1, forward strand.
TGAGGGCTCAAAAAAAGAACGCAGCCAGGGGCCGGGCTTTTTAATGCCGAGACCTCCCATAATACAGACGACCATGCTTAATACGGCCAGAGAAACGGGGACATTAATATCTCTCGTTGGCGGCTTAAGAAGATTTTCAGGAAGATGCCTTAAAAAATCCAGCCCTGTCAATCGGTAAAGGAATTCTCCGCCCGGTAGAAAATTAAAGAGGGATATGGTATTGGCAAAAGCCAGAAAAAGGGCCACTGTACCTATGTAAGGTGCAAACGGGCGCCAGTGGTGCCCGATGACTTCCCGGGAAAATGAATTAAAAAAGCCGACAATTACTTCCGCAAGGTTTTGTTTTCCCTTTGGAACAGGTTTCAGATTGCGCGTCAGGAAAAAAGCAAAAAGTATGAGAAAAGCCATGACGATCCACATGACAACAACTGTATCCGTTACGGGGATCTCCCAGCCGAAAAGATTAATTTTAAAGAGCTCTTTGGCGTATAATTCTTCAATAAGCTTTTCTCTCAAATCCAAATTGTTCACCTGTTTCCCGTTTAATCCCCGTATATCATAACACCAAGTGTCGATATTTTACAAAGAAATTGTGGATTCTATTCCGCAACGAAACCAAAGAAAAAGGAGTAAAAAAAGCGCTTTGGCAGGAAAAGCTTACTTTTTCTTTTAGTATCTTTTGAAAGCACAACGTTTCTGAATTGGAGAACTGTTGAAAACGCTATTTTTAAATAAAATATAAATCGAGGCCCTTGCTGGAAAAATTTTCTTTTAATTCATCCATTACTTTTTGTGTTATAATAATTGGAAATAATCCTGGTAAAAATCTGTAATTTTGGATTAAAGATTAAGTATGTTATTATTTTGTATTCCACCCAAAATACGTACAGGTTTGGGAGGTCTTGTATGTTCAGCGAAGACCTGGTAGAAATTCGATTTCATGGTCGCGGAGGGCAAGGGGCCGTCCTTGCGGCAACCCTGGCGGCAGAAGTAGTTTTTCGTATGGGGTACTATCCCCAGGCATTCCCTTTTTTTGGAGCCGAAAGAAGAGGCGCGCCGGTTATTGCTTTTTTGCGATACAGCAGCTCTTTTATTATGCCTCGCTGCCGCATTTATGAACCCCATTGTGTAGTGGTTTTTGACCCGGAACTTCCAAAGGAAGCCCTCTTAGAAGGTTTAAAAAAGGAAGAAGGAATTATTCTGGTAAATGCAGAGAACAGCCATCCCTTCTGGTCAAAAGGGGTTAAAGGCTACAGGCTTTATACCGTAGATGCTTCCAGGATTGCCGCGGGCGCGGGTTTAATTTCCTCGGGAATGCCCTTGGTAAGCAGCGTAATGCTGGGTGCTCTGGTGAAAGTCCTGAAAATTGCACCTTTTCATGTCCTTGAGGATTGTTTTAAAGGGAAAATTCCCCAACCGGAAGAGAACGTCCATGTTGCCGGCCGGGGATTTCTTGAGGTGAAGGAGGTTCAGAGTTCAGATGCCATTGCCCGGTAAAAATGACACGCTTTACCTTCCTCCTGTCATCGAAACGATTCCTACCCTGGTTAATAAAACCGGGTTGTGGAGATTTCTTACCCCGGTCCGCAAAGATAAACTTTCTCCCTGCCGGGCGCTCTGCCCGCTGGAAAGCGGGATTCCCCTGTGGATGGAAAAAGTAAAAAAGGGTAACTGGAAGCAGGCGTGGCAGGTCATGGAACGGTTTAATCCTTTCCCCGCGCTTACAGGATACGCTTGTTATCAATTTTGCCGAAGCGAATGCAGCAGGGGAAAGTGGGACGAAGCGCTCAATATACGTGAAATTGAAAAGGCCGTAGGCCTGTGGCGGCAGGAAAACTACCGGCTGGACAGGGTTGAAAAAAGGCCGGCAAGGGGAAAAAATCATCCTCCCCGGGTAGTTGTTATCGGTTCCGGCCCTGCCGGTTTGAGCAGCGCTTATTACTTAAGCCGCATGGGCGCAGAGGTAACTGTGCTGGAAAAAGAGCCCGCGGCCGGCGGGTTGCTCGCCACCGGCATACCCGGCTACCGCCTTCCAAGGATGGTTCTGGAAAAAGAGCTGACGATTTTGCAGGATGAAGGGATAATTATCAAGACAGGAGTTGAAGTTGGGAAAGACTTTTTGCTTAACGATTTGGCTGCAAACTGCGAAGCGCTCCTGCTTGCCGTGGGAGCCGGCAGGGACAGGCGTCTCCATGTGCCCGGAGATAATCTGCCGGGCGTGATGGGAGCGATCGAGTTTTTAAAAGAAATTAATTTGAGCCGCGGTGCCAATGTTTCCGGAACTGTTGTCGTCGTCGGAGGCGGGAACGCGGCCGTTGACGCGGCCACTGCTGCCGCGCTCAGCGGGGCAGAAGAGGTTTTCCTAGTGTACCGCCGCAGCAAAGAGGCGATGCCTGCCCACCCCGAAGAAGTTCAAGCAGCCGGGGAGGCGGGAGTTCAGTTTCTCTTTAATGCGGTCCTGGATGAGATTCACGGCAGCCTGCGCGTTGAAAAAGCATCCTTCTCAAAGGTCCAGCCGTCACAGCGGGGGGACGAAATCCGGCGAATTCCGGGAGAAGGTTTTACCATCGAATGTCAAATGATCATCGCCGCGACAGGGCAGCAGGGTAGCTTGCCCGGGCTTGTTCCCCTGCCGGAAATAGCCGCGGGAAAAGATGCCGCTTTTCTTGAGACCGGCTGCTGCCTTTTGGCTGCGGGGGATGCAGTGACAGGTCCCTCTAATATCGCCTCGGCAATTTTCGGCGGCCGTAGGGCAGCTTTAAAACTGGCTGAAATCCTCTGGGAAACGGGGGACTTGGAATCGTCCTTATTGCCGGCACCGGCTTTGAAAAAGGGACAGGGTTTGGTCTCTTTTGCTTCCTTGAACCCTTCCCTTTATCCGCAACAAAGGGCCTTAACGCATCCGCAGGAGGAAGCAGCGCGCTGCTTCGGCTGCGGAAACTGCCATAACTGTGGCGTCTGCTGGGCTTTTTGCCCTGATCTGGCTATAGAATACCGAAACGGCAGCTACGAGTTTCAACTGGATTATTGTAAAGGATGCGGGATTTGTGCCGCGGAATGTCCGGCAGGAGTCCTGTTTATGGAGGAGGTGCATCGTCCTGGAACAAAGATTAATGAACGGTAATCAGGCTGCTGCCCTGGCGGTAAAGCTTTCCAGAGCCCAGGTAGTCTGTGCGTATCCCATTACGCCCCAGACCTCCCTGGTGGAAAATATCGCTGAAATGTGGGCAAGGGGAAATTTTCCGGGGGAGTATGTCAGCGTAGAATCGGAATATTCCGCGCTGTCCTATCTCATCGGCGCCGCCTATGCCGGGGCACGCACTTTTACGGCAACGTCCTCCCAGGGATTGGCTTATATGCACGAGCTGCTGCACTGGGCGAGCGGAGCGAGGCTGCCGATTGTTATGGTCAACGTGAACAGGACTTTGGGAGCTCCCTGGAGCCTGGAGCCGGATCAGCGGGACAGCCTTTCCCAGCGGGATACCGGCTGGATTCAGCTGTACTGCAGCGACGTTCAGGAAATTATGGACACGGTCATCGTGGCCTTCCGCTTAGCGGAAGAGGTTAAAATTCCCTGTATGGTTATTTATGACGGTTTTTCCCTTTCCCACACCTATGAGGCAGTTCAGCTCCTCCGGCAGGAGCAGGCGGATTTATTTCTCAATCCCCCGCCAAAAAGTGCGCTGATCCATCCCTCGCGGCCGCAGACTGTTCAGCCGGTAACGGACTACCGCTATATGGCTCGCGTTGTCCAGGCAGGGCATCGCGCCATGATGCAGGTTCCCGGCAGGCTTGGGGAGATTGACCGCTTATTTGCTGAGATTTTCGGCCGGAAATATTCCCTGGCGGAGGAGACGAACTTCGGAAATGCAGAAACAATTTTTGTTGCTGCAGGGGCTATGGCCCAAACGGTCAAGAGTTTTCTCCCTTTGCTGGATGGGGGCGAGGAAAAAAACGGGCTTCTGCGGTTGAGGCTTTTTAAACCGCTGCCGGAAGAGGAAATTGTCAGTATTTTAAACAAGCCGTTCATCAAGAAACTTGTAGTTCTGGACCGGAACCTTTCCATGGGCATCGGCGGCGTTTTTGCCCAGGAAATAAAGGCTCTTTTGCAGGGGACCGGTTTCCGGGGACAGATTTTTGAATTGAACCTGGCCGGGGGGATTGACCTGACGCTGGACCTGCTGCGCCGGGGGATGGAAAGAATAAACGCCTGGCAGGACGGTGAGGAGAAAATTATTTGGGGGGTGGATCTTTAATGGACAATATCCCCGCTATTGTAGAAACGTTGGTAGGCAGGTTTCCGCAGCAAGAATATATGTATGGCGGCCATAATGCCTGCCCTGGATGCGGTGCCGCGTTGGCCGTCCGCTATATGATGAAAGCCCTGCAGGATAAAGCGGTAATCGTCATACCCGCTTCCTGCTGGAGCATTATCTCCGGTGTAAACCCCCTGCGCTGCCTGGAAACCGTTGTTTTGCACTGCCCTTTCCCGGCAGCGGCAGCAGTGGGAAGCGGAATTAAAAAGGGATTGGAGGCTGTCGGGGATTTACATACTCACGTGGTGGTTTTGGCCGGAGACGGAGGCACTTTTGATATTGGCATTCAGGGATTATCCGGAGCAGCGGAGCGGAACGAGGATATCCTTTTTGTCTGTTATGATAATGAAGCATACATGAATACGGGGATGCAAAAGAGCTCAGCGACTCCTTACGGTTCTGTCTCCACGACGACACCGCCCCCCCGGATCAAGCAGAACCCTAAAAAGGATATTATGAAAATTATGGCTGCACACCAGATTCCCTATGCAGCTACTGCAACTATTGCCTTTCCCGAAGACCTCCTTGCCAAGGTCCGCCGGGCTATGGAAGTACGGGGTTTCCGCTTCCTGCACATTTTAACCCCCTGTCCGCAGGGATGGGGGAGCCCTGTGGAAAAGACTGTAGAACTGTCGCGCCTGGCGGTGCAGACGTGTGTTTTTCCCCTTTTTGAGATAGAAGACGGCAGACGCTATCGCCTAACGTTCTGCCCTGACGGCCCCGTTCCTCTGGAAAATTATTTCCGCCTGCAGAAACGTTTTTCCTCCCTTGATCGGGAGCAAGTTGAACTTGCCCGGGAAAGTGTAAATTATTGCTGGGAAGAGCTCCGCCGGAAGGCCAGCGTCTTGTAATACACGGTAAACTGAAGATATTTTGCCCGGCCATTGCCTGAAATATAGTTTATATAACAGATTATCTCTTAGACTGAGCAGTTTCGTTAAAAAAACCCGTATCGCCCTGCCTGTGATACGGGTTTTAAGTCAAAGTTTACTTTTTTGAGGTTTACTTTTTTTATTCGGCCGTCAACCTTGCGGTTTGGTGCTTCGGGTATGGTTTTCATGGAAAAATTGCTGTAGATATTCCTGAATGGAAAGGATTTCCGTATGATCGTCACCTTCCTGGAGCTGGATGAGAATTTTTCCTGCTGCCAGGGCGGTATCAAGAGAAGTAAAGCAGGGGATATTGTTCTCCACTGCAGCCCGCCGGATTCGGAAACCGTCTGTATTGGGCATCTTACCTCTTGTCAGAGTATTAATAATCAGGCCGATTTTCCCGGAATTTATTAAATCGATTACATGGGGGGAACCCTCACGAATCTTATTAATGCGCTTCACCAGCAGCCCGTTTTCTTCCAAGAAAATAGCGGTTCCCCTGGTCGCATATAACTGAAAATCCAATTGAAGGAGCTTTTTTAACAGGGGAAGGGCTTCTTCTTTGTCTTTATCGGCAATAGTGACAAGAACATTGCCCCTTGAGGGAAGGTTCAGGCCTGAACCCAGCAGGGCCTTGTACAGGCTTTTTGAAAAATGATTATTGATTCCCATGACTTCACCGGTGGATTTCATCTCCGGTCCCAGGGATGTTTCAAGCTGGTAAAGTTTGGCAAAAGAGAAGACGGGCGCCTTCACACTGATATAATCCGGGGTATGCTTTAAGCCCCCTCCCGGATATCCCAGTTCCGCCAAAGTTTTTCCCAGCGAAATACGGGTGGCCAGGTTTATCATCGGGACTCCCGTCACTTTGCTCAGGAAAGGAATGGTCCGGCTTGACCTGGGGTTTACCTCCAGGATATAAAGACAATTGTCATGATAGACGTACTGTATGTTCAAAGCGCCTTTAATTTTCAGCGCTCTGGCTAATTGCACAGTGTAGGAGACAATTTTGTCTTGTAATTCCTTATGCGCGTGGACTGGGGGATAAACGGCGATGCTGTCGCCGGAATGAATTCCTGCCCTCTCCACATGCTCCATGATCCCGGGAATGAGACAATCGCTCCCGTCGGCAATCCCGTCCACCTCAAGTTCTACACCTTTCAGGTATTTGTCGATAAGGACGGGATGGTTGGGGGACACTTTAACCGCGGTGGCCATATATTCCCGGAGGTCTTTAATATTATAAACAATTTCCATCGCCCTGCCGCCTAGGACATAAGAAGGCCGGACCAGCACGGGAAAGCCGATGCGCCCGGCTACCTTCTCCGCTTGAGCGGTGGAGAAAGCTGTTCCGCCAAGGGGCCGGGGGATTTGCATCTCCTCCAGAAGTTTATCGAAACGCTCCCGGTTTTCTGCGGCATCGATATCCTCCAGGGCTGTGCCGATGATCTTGACTCCGTTTTTTACCAAGGGTTCAGCCAGATTAATAGCGGTTTGCCCGCCGAATTGGACGATTGCTCCTTCGGGTTTTTCCATTTCCATGACGTTCAGAACATCTTCGGGGATCAAGGGTTCAAAATAAAGGCGGTCCGATGTATCAAAATCAGTACTGACAGTTTCAGGGTTATTATTGATAATGATGGATTCTATTCCTTCATCTTTTAAAGCCCACGAAGCATGGACGGAACAGTAATCAAATTCAACCCCCTGCCCGATGCGGATCGGCCCGGAGCCAAGGACGACAATCTTTCTTTTCTTCGAGGGGATAGCCTCGTTTTCGCTGTCATAGGAGGAATAATAGTAAGGAGTTTCCGCATCAAACTCTGCAGCGCAGGTGTCGACCATCTTGTAAACGGGAGTGATGCCGAATTTTTTCCGCAGGTCGCGGATTTCCCCTTCTTCAGTTTGCAAAAGCCGGGCAATGGTATGGTCGGCAAATCCGTAATATTTTGCTTTAAAAAGGAGTTCCCGGGTTAACGCCTTTTTCCCGGCTGTCTGCAGTTCCTTTTCCAGCTGGATGAGCTGCTCTATTTTAAAAAGAAAGAAAGGATCAATTAAGGAAAGATAGTGAACTTCCTCAACGGTGAAGTCCCGGCGGAAAGCCTCGGCAACGGCGAAAAGGCGCCTATCCGTTGCGTGGGAAAGCTCGTAGCGGAGTTGATTATCGGTATAATCCTTGAGCTCGGGGAGTTCGAGATGGAACGTTCCGATCTCCAGGGAGCGGACTGCTTTGAGGAGAGCTTCCTGGAAATTGCGCCCGAGGGACATAACCTCTCCGGTAGCTTTCATCTGGGTTCCCAGAAGGCGATCTGCCGTGGCAAACTTGTCAAAAGGCCAGCGGGGGTACTTGATAACGCAGTAATCAAGGGATGGCTCAAAACAAGCTGATGTTTTACCGGTGACGGCATTTTTAATTTCGTCCAGCCTCAGCCCGATGGCAATTTTGCTGGCTACTTTGGCGATGGGGTACCCGGTGGCTTTGGAGGCCAGGGCGCTGGAACGGCTGACCCTGGGGTTGACTTCAATAACATAATACTGAAAACTGGAGGTGTCCATGGCCAGCTGCACATTGCAGCCTCCCTCTATTTCCAGGGCGCGGATAATTTTTAGCGAGGCGCGGCGCAGCATTTGATATTCCTTGTCGGTCAAGGTCAGGGCAGGTGCCACGACCACGCTGTCTCCGGTATGAATACCCATGGGATCAATGTTTTCCATGCTGCAAATGGTGATGCAGTTATCTGCGCTGTCCCTCATCACTTCGAATTCAATTTCTTTCCAACCGACGACACTTTTTTCTATCAGGATCTGGTGTATGGGGCTGTAATTGAGACCACGGCGGGCTATTTCGCGAAGATCCTGAGCGTCCTCGGCCATTCCGCCCCCAGTGCCTCCCAGGGTATAAGCAGGCCTGACGATAACAGGATATCCTATTTCTTCGGCCAGTTTCAGGGCATCTTCCACTTTGGAGACAATTCCGCTGGGGGGGAAGGGTTCTTCAATTTCTTCCAGCATCTGTTTGAACTTTTCCCGGTTTTCCGCTTTTTCTATAGTTGAAAGGGATGTTCCGATAAGTTTGGTACCAAGGCGGTCTAGGACTCCTTGCGAAGCAATTTCCTTGGCAATATTAAGGGCCACCTGTCCTCCGAGGGATGGCAAAAGGGCATCCGGACGCTCCTTTTCCAGGATGCGGGTAACATATTCCGCTGTCAGGGGTTCCAGGTAAACGCGGGAGGCCATGTTTGTATCGGTCATAATGGTGGCGGGATTGCTATTGACCAGCACTACTTCTATTCCTTCTTCCCGCAAGGAGCGGCAGGCCTGGGAACCGGCGTAGTCAAACTCCGCGGCCTGGCCGATAACGATAGGTCCGGAGCCGATAACCAAAACTTTTTTTATATCAGGGTTTGCGGGCATGATAGGAGCCTCCTTTTTGTTGGCGGTTGGATGTTTAGGCTTCGATTTCCTCCAGGAAGCGTTGAAAAAGATATCCGGAGTCACTGGGACCCGAGCACGCTTCAGGGTGGTACTGAACGGCGATTATTTTTTTCTTTGTATCCATCAGACCTTCCACCGTTTCATCGTTAAGGTTCCGCTGTGTAACCTCCAGTCCGGGGGGAAGGCTGTTTTCATCAACGGCATAACCGTGGTTCTGAGATGAGATGTAGACTTTGTTCTTGATCAGGTCTCGAACAGGATGGTTGGCACCCCGGTGCCCGAATTTTAATTTATATGTTTTAGCACCAAGGGCCAGGGCAATAATCTGATGGCCCAGGCAGATTCCCATCAAAGGAATTTTGCCTGCCAGGTCGCTCACCGTTTGAATAGCTTCAGGGACATTCTCGGGGTTTCCCGGTCCATTGGAAACAACAACCCCGTCAGGATGCAAATTCATAATCTCTCCTGCTGAAAAAAATGCGGGGACTACGGTAACGCGGCATCCTGCATTGTGGAAAGAACGGGCGATGGAAAGTTTCAGACCCAGGTCGATGATGACAACATGCCGGCCTCCATTGTCCCAAGTATACGGCTCTTTGATGGTGACTTCCGGCACAAAGGCAGTTTCAGAAATATTCGGCATTTCCCGGATCTTTTTTAAAAGCATTTGTTCCGGAGTATCCTCTGTGGTGAGAATTCCTTTCATCGTGCCATTTTCACGCAGGTGCCTGGTCAGAGCTCTGGTATCAATCCCGTCCAGCGCGATGATCTTATTTTCTTTTAAATAGTCGCCAATGCTCATGACCTGGCGCCAGTTGTTGGGTTTCGTGCAAAATTCACGCGCAATAAAGCCCCTTAAAAAGGGGCGTCTCGATTCAAAATCTTCATCGTTAATGCCATAATTGCCAATTAGCGGGAAAGTCATGACCAATATCTGGCCGCAATATGAGGGGTCGGTTAATATTTCCTGATAACCTGTCATGCTGGTATTAAAAACAACTTCACCCCAGGTTTCTCCCCTGGCTCCCCGGGAGAAACCCCGGAACAGGGTGCCGTCTTCGAGAATAAGTCTGGCTTCCATTAATATTGCCCCCCTTTGTTCAAAAATAAGTGCAGTTAATGCCGTTAACGCATTACAACGAAAAACCTCCTGTCGTGGAAGGCAGGAGGTCAGAAGCCACCTTAAAGTAAAAAACAGACTTAAAGTTTTACTCCTTTCCAGCCTCTCCGGACTGGGTTAAAGGTTTTATTATTTTTATTAATTGTAACAATGGAAAAAAGAGATGTCAATAAAAATAATCCTGTCAATAAGTCTAATCTTTTCTGGAAATCGGCATTGTTACCTGATAAAATACGAGTTGCGGCAAAAAATATGAAAGGCGGATCTTTTTGAACCCAAATTACAACAAATGGTTTTTGTCTGCGGTGAAGAAAACAATCATTAAATACGGGATGATTGGGGAAGGGGACAAAATTGCGCTGGGAGTCTCCGGAGGAAAGGACAGCAGCGCGCTTTTGTATATTCTTTCCCTGGTCCGGGCACATGCCCCCTTTCCTTTTTCCCTGCAGGCGGTATTGGTGGATATGGGCTGGGAGATGGACTTCCTTCCCCTTGAACGTTACTGTGCCGGTTTGGGCATACCCCTTGCCATAGAAAAAACGCAGATTGCCAGAATTGTTTTTGAAATAAGGAAAGAGAAAAATCCCTGTTCCCTCTGCGCCAAGCTGAGAAGGGGAGCGCTGCACAAAGCGGCACAGGAGCTGGGCTGCAATAGGGTTGCCCTGGGACACCATCTTAATGATGCCGTGGAAACATTTTTCATGAATTTCTTTTTTACGGGCAGACTTGATACCTTTAAACCCCATACGTATTTAAGCCGCCGCGGGCTTTATCTTATTAGGCCGCTCATTGCCGTAAACCAGAAGACGCTCTCTTCCCTGGCCCGTTTAGAAGCTCTCCCGGTGTTGAACAACCCCTGCCCGGTTGCAGGAGAGACCAAGAGAAAAGAAATGGGCGAAATTGTCCATTATTTTGCTTCCCGCTACCCGGTTTTTTATCAGCGTTTCATTACCGCAATGGAGAAAAGCGGTATATGGCCAAAGGAAGCCTATATTTTTGAAACAGGGGAGGAATAATCTCTTAATCTCAATTAATCTATTATTATTGTCAGGACAGGGAAGATGTGTTAGAATGTGATCAAGCTTGCACTATTCTTTCTGTTATCGCCTTTACCGGCGTTTTTTTACGGTAGGCTTCAAATAAATAAATCTGACCATGACGATTCGAGTAGGCGTAAAAAGGAGGATGGCATAAGAAGTGATTAAGATGGAGAAAATAGACAACAAAGTTAGCCTGGAAATTGAAGTGCCCAAAGAAAAAGTAAATGAAGCATTGGAAAATGCCTATAAAAAAGTGGTCAAAACTATTTCTGTTCCCGGGTTCCGGAAAGGTAAAGTGCCCCGGAAGGTTTTGGAACTTCGTTTTGGCCCTGAAATTTTATATAATGAAGCGTTGGATATTCTGGTTGACCCCGCTTACAATGAAGCGATTAAGGAATATCAGCTGGAACCCATCAATCAGCCGGAAATGGAACTTGTGCAGATAAAAAAAGATGAGCCTCTCATTTTTAAAGTTAATGTTGAAGTAAAGCCCGAGGTTGAGCTTTGTGAATATAAAGGGATTACTGTTCAGCAGGTGAAAGAAAGCGTTACTTCGGAGGATGTGGACAAATATTTAAATTCCTTGCGGGAACAGCACGCCCGCCTGGTTGTCGTCGAGGAAGGGGAGCTGCAGGAAAAAGACCTGGCTGTAATTGACTTTGAAGGAACCATTGACGGCGAGCCTTTCGAAGGGGGAAAAGGGGAAAATTATTCCCTGGAAATCGGTTCCAATACTTTTATGGAGGAGTTCGAGAAACAGCTTATCGGTGCTCATGTAGGGGAAGAAAGGGACTTCCGGGTTACCTTTCCCGCGGATCATCCGAAAAGCGAACTTGCAGGAAAAGAGGCGGACTTTCACGTCAAGGTAAAGGAGATCAAAAGACCCCAGCTGCCGGATCTTGATGATGCATTCGTTCAGGAATTGACAGAGAAGTTTTCCACGATGGAAGAGTTCAGGGCAGATGTAGAAAAAAATATGTGGGAGAATCTCAAGCGCAGACAAAGATTTGAACTGGAAAGGAAGATTATTGAAAAAGTAGCCGCGGAATCCCGGGTGGATGTGCCTGAAATTCTGGTGGAAAGAGAAATTAACAAGATGCTGGCTGAACTTGAATATTATCTTAACCTGCAGGGTCTTACCCTGCAGCAGTTTGCGGAATTTACAGAGGGGGGTCTGGATAAGATTAAAGAAGAAAGACGGGAACAGGCCGCCAAAAGGGCCCGGGCCAACCTTGTTATAGATGAGATTATTAAAAAGGAAGCTTTTGAAGTTACTGACGAAGAGATCGATGAAAAAATACGGGAAATTGCCTCCGAGGAGGACGTTGACGTTAACGAAGTGAAAGAACGACTTAAAAGCAGCGGACGCCTGGATATGATCTATCATAATATACGCTATCGTAAAGCGGTCGACCTTTTGGTGCAAGAGGCTGTTGTGGAAGAAATTGAAGAAGAAGAGCAAGGAAGCGGGAAGCCGGAGGAAGAAGAAAAAGCCCGGGAACAGGATACCGCTGATGTTGCTCAGGATGCCCTTGGTGATAAACTAAATTCCGGGGATAAGCCTTAAATAATTGTCGAGCTCAAAATTTTGTAAAGAGCCCGGGTAAAAGATGAAAGGAGAGAACAAGATGACAACACTGGTTCCCATTGTTGTTGAACAATCAAGCCGTGGGGAAAGAGCTTTTGATATTTATTCACGACTTCTAAAAGATAGAATTATCTTTATCGGTACTCCCATTGACGATAATGTTGCCAATTTGGTTATCGCGCAGCTGCTCTTTCTGCAGTACGAAGACCCGGATAAAGATATTAGCCTTTATATCAATTCGCCGGGCGGGGTTGTTTACTCCGGGTTGGCTATCTATGATACGATTCAGTATATTAAGCCGGATGTTTCCACTATTTGCGTAGGGCTTGCCGCAAGCATGGGGGCAGTTTTATTAGCTGCCGGAACAAAAGGAAAGCGTTATGCACTGCCCAATTCCCGCGTGATGCTGCACCAACCTTTGGGCGGCGCCCAGGGGCAGGCTGTGGATATTGAAATTCATGCCAAGGAAATTTTGCGCATTAGAGAATCTATCAACAACATTCTCGCCTCTCATACTGGACAGTCCATCGAACGAATAGCCCAGGATACGGACCGTGATTTCTATATGTCAGCCCAGCAGGCTATGGAATACGGTCTTGTGGATTCTATCCTCGAAAAAGGGGAAATATTAAAGAGGTGAAAAGCTCGTGTTTAAATTTAGCGATGAAAAGGGACAGTTAAAGTGTTCCTTTTGCGGTAAGACCCAGGAACAGGTGCGCAAGCTCGTTGCCGGCCCCGGGGTATATATCTGCGATGAATGCATTGAGCTTTGCAATGAAATTATTGAGGAAGAGATCGAGGACGAACTGGAACTCAACCTGGTAGATTTACCAAAGCCGGCTGAGATTCACGCAGTTCTGGATAAATATGTAATTGGCCAGGATAATGCCAAGAAAATTCTTTCCGTGGCTGTTTACAACCATTATAAGCGGGTCAACGCCAGTCAAAAGATCGATGATGTGGAGCTGCAAAAGAGCAACATTCTCCTCATTGGTCCCACTGGAGTCGGGAAAACGCTGCTGGCACAGTCTATGGCCAGGCTGTTAAACGTACCTTTTGCCATTGCTGATGCCACCTCCCTGACGGAGGCGGGTTATGTGGGGGAGGACGTAGAAAATATCCTGTTGAAGCTTATTCAGGCTGCAGATTATGATCTGGAGAAAGCTGAAAAGGGAATTGTTTATATTGACGAGTTTGATAAGATTGCCCGTAAAAGCGAGAATCCATCGATTACGAGGGATGTTTCCGGCGAGGGTGTGCAGCAGGCCCTTTTAAAAATACTGGAAGGGACGGTTGCCAGCGTTCCTCCGCAGGGAGGAAGAAAACACCCGCACCAAGAATTTATGCAAATTGATACTACCGATATACTCTTTATTTGCGGCGGAGCTTTCGACGGACTGGAAAAAATTATTCAGAAGCGCATCGGTGCCGGCGGGATAGGTTTCGGTGCTGAGGTCAGGCCGAAGATGGACCTGCAAATCGGCGAACTTCTCCGGCAGGTGCGGCCGGAAGATCTGATCAAATATGGTCTTATTCCGGAATGTGTGGGGAGGCTTCAGGTAATCGCGGTTTTGGATGCTCTCGACCGGGATGCTTTGGTCCGGATATTGACAGAACCCGTCAATGCACTGGTAAAACAATACCGTAAGATGTTTGAGTTGGACGGAGTGCAATTGGAATTTAAAGAAGGCTCGCTGGAAGCCATCGCTGATGAGGCAATTCTGCACAAGACCGGGGCGAGAGGTTTGCGCAGTATTATGGAAGGAATACTGCTGGAAACCATGTATGATATCCCTTCAAGGGATGATGTGGATAAATGCATCATTACCCCCGGGGTGGTCAGGAAAGAAGAGAAGCCAAAGCTCTTAACTTCGGGGAAAAAGAAAAAAGAGGTATCGGCATCTTAAATCTTAAATTCCAGGGGGGTGGCCCGAGGGTCATCCCTTTCTCTAATAATTAACTTTCTTCCAGGAAATAATAAGGAATGAAGAAAAGTTGCCTGGAAGGAGATATTACCTGTGTCTGGTTGGATTGGAATTGCCGGTTTAATACAGTTGTTTTTTGCGGTTGTAATTGGGCTTTACTTCTGGAACTTGCTTAAAAACCAGAAGGGAAGCAAGGTGGCTATTGACCGGGAATCTTCCCGGGAAATGGATGAACTGCGGCGTCTTCGCTCTCTTTCTTTAACAGAACCTCTGGCGGAAAAAGTACGCCCTTCTTCTTTTGAAGAGATTGTCGGGCAGGACGATGCTATAAAAGCGCTGCGCGCCGCGCTATGCGGGCCAAACCCGCAGCATGTTTTGCTCTACGGGCCTCCAGGCGTGGGAAAGACTGCGGCCGCCCGCCTGGTTTTGGAGGAAGCAAAAAGAAACCCCCTTTCTCCATTTTCCAAGGAAGCCAAATTCGTAGAAGTGGATGCGACCACAGTCCGTTTTGATGAAAGGGGAATTGCCGATCCCCTGATGGGTACGGTTCATGATCCAATCTACCAGGGAGCGGGTCCACTGGGTATGGCCGGTGTTCCCCAGCCCAAACCGGGAGCAGTTACCAGAGCTCACGGGGGCATTCTTTTTATTGACGAAATCGGAGAACTGCACCCTATTCAAATTAACAAACTGCTTAAAGTACTGGAAGATCGCAAGGTAATCCTGGAAAGCGCTTATTATAATTCCGAAGACAACAATATACCCCGGCATATTCACGATATTTTTCAGAACGGGCTGCCGGCGGATTTCCGCCTGATAGGAGCGACAACGCGCCAACCGGAAGAACTTCCTCCGGCTGTGCGCTCACGTTGCCTGGAAATTTATTTTCAGGAGCTTTCCCAAAAAATGATTGGCCATATTGCCCTTAACGCTGCAAAGAAGATCGGCTTTCAAATTGAACCGGGAGCGCTGGAAGTGGTGACATCCTTCGCCCACAACGGCAGGGAAGCGGTAAACATGGTGCAAATTGCGGCCGGTGTTGCCCAGGTGGAAGGGAAAACCGTTCTCAAAGAGGAAATTATGGAATGGGTCGTTAATAATAGCAGGCTTTCGCCTCGGCGGGAAAAGCGCATTCCGGATTATCCCCAGGTGGGAGTGGTTAATGGCCTGGCAGTTTACGGGTCCCAGCTGGGAGCATTGCTGGATATCGAAGCCGCGGTTACACCTGTGCGTAAAGGTGAAGGGCGTCTTTTTATTACGGGTATTGTCGAAGAAGAAGAAATGGGCGCAGTGGGACGGACGCTGCGCCGCAAGGGGACAGCACGGGAAGCTGTGGAGAATGTCCTCACCGTCTTGGGAAGGCTGCTGGAGGAAAATTTACGGGACTTTGATATTCATCTAAATTTTCCCGGAGGCGTACCTGTAGACGGCCCCTCGGCCGGCGCGGGGATTGCAGTAGCCATTTGGTCGGCTTTGAAAGGTATCCCTGTTGATAATACCGTAGCGATAACAGGAGAAATTTCCATCCGGGGATTAATATGCCCGGTTGGGGGGGTTCCGATAAAAATAAATGCAGCCAGGGAGGCGGGGGTAAAAAAGGTATTTATACCCCAAAAAAACTGGCAGCATTGTTATGAAAAGATCAAGGAGATGGAGGTTATCCCTGTTTCTTCCCTGGAAGAAATTTTTAACAGGCTGTTCCCTTTTACCATAAAAAACAAAGGTGCCGGTCAACCTGTTGAAAAAGAAAGGTTTGCACAGGTCCATCTTCCTTCTTAGATATATCAATAAAGAAATGGGAGGGGAACAATTTTGCATGAGATAAAAGAACTGCCTCTATTGCCCCTAAGAGGCGTTGTTGTTTTTCCCCACGTCGTCATTCACCTCGATGTTGGCCGGGAGCGTTCTCTTAACGCCCTCAATGAAGCCTTGGTTAAGGACAATTTAATCGTTCTGACTGCTCAGAAGGAGGCAAAGATAGAAGAGCCCAAAGAAGAGGATCTTTACAAAGTAGGTACCATCGCGGCAATAAAACAAATATTAAAACTTCCCGGAGGTACCAACCGCATCTTGGTGGAGGGAACGAGCCGCGCCCGCATTAGACGTGTGCTCGCCAGCGAGCCGTTTTTTTCCGTGGAAGCGGAAGAGTTGCCCGATGAAGGGATAAAAACCATGGAAACGGAAGCTATCATGCGCAACGTTTTATTGCAGTTCGAAGAGTACGCCAGACAGACAAAAAAAATACCCCCTGAGGCTTTAGAAAATATCTCCTCTATCGAGGAACCCGGAAGACTTGCCGATGTTATTGCCTCCCATCTGTTCCTGAAACTTGAACAAAAGCAGAAGATTCTTGAAGCTTTTAACCCCCATGAAAGGCTGGGTAAGCTGGCCGAAATCTTAAACCATGAAATAGAGATTTTGGAGCTGGAGAAAAAAATCAGCCTGCGGGTTCGCAAACAGATGGAAAAGAGCCAGAAGGAGTATTATTTGCGCGAGCAGGTCAAGGCCATTCAGAAAGAACTGGGTGACAGGGATGATCGCACCGCGGAGGTCGAGGAATACCGGGAAAAGATTATGAAGGAAAAACTTCCGGAAGAAGTGGAGAAAAAGGCGCTCAAAGAGCTGGAACGGCTGGAAAAAATGCCTCCGGCCGCAGCAGAAGCAGCAGTGATACGCACCTACTTGGACTGGATTCTGGAACTGCCCTGGTCTGTTGTTACAGAAGATCAGCTAGAGCTTGATAAGGTAGAAGAAGTTTTGGATGCGGATCACTATGGTCTGGAGAAAGTTAAGGAGCGGATTGTAGAGTACCTGGCGGTACGCCGCCTGACGAAAAAAATAAAAGGCCCAATTTTATGTTTAATCGGGCCTCCGGGAGTCGGAAAAACATCTCTGGCCCGTTCCATTGCCAGGGCTTTACAGAGAAAGTTCGTGCGCATTTCACTTGGCGGGGTCCGGGATGAAGCAGAAATAAGGGGACACCGACGGACGTACGTGGGTGCGCTTCCCGGGAGAATTTTGCAGGGCATGCGGCAGGCGAAATCCCGCAACCCTGTTTTTCTGCTCGACGAAGTGGATAAAATGTCCACCGATTTTCGGGGCGATCCTTCCGCCGCACTCCTTGAGGTCCTCGATCCCGAACAAAATAATGCCTTTAGCGACCATTACCTGGAGATTCCTTTTGACCTTTCCCAGGTTATGTTTATTACAACGGCCAATAACCGTTTTGCAATTCCGCAGCCGCTTCTGGACCGTATGGAGGCGATCCATATTCCGGGATATACTGAAGAGGAAAAAGTCAGGATTGCCCAGAGGCACCTGATTCCCAAGCAGTTGGAGGAGAACGGGCTTACTTCTGAAACAGTACGCATTTCCGAAGGGACATTGCGGCATATTGTGCGCGAGTATACCCGGGAGGCAGGGGTGCGGAACCTGGAGAGGGAGATCGCCAATATTTTCCGCAAAGTAGCCAAGGAGGTAGTAAAAAAGAAAAGCTTGCGCGTCACGGTCACCCGCAGCAACGTGCACAAATTTCTGGGGCCTCCCCGTTACCGCTTCGGGCTGGCTGAAAAAGAGGACGAAATAGGGGTTGCCACGGGAGTTGCCTGGACGGAAGCCGGGGGGGATTTGCTGGCAATTGAAGTAACCTTAATGAAAGGAAAGGGTAAGCTTACTTTAACCGGCAAACTTGGGGATGTCATGCAGGAGTCGGCACAGGCCGCTCTAAGCTATATCCGTTCCCGCGCTGCTTCCATGGATATTGATGAAAATTTTTATGAGGAATTTGATATTCACGTCCACATTCCGGAAGGTGCCATACCCAAGGACGGTCCTTCAGCAGGCGTAACAATAGCAACTGCACTGATTTCCGCATTGACGAGGACACCGGTTCACCGC
The DNA here is from genome assembly GCA_012728375.1 of Bacillota bacterium. Classification (GTDB taxonomy): domain Bacteria; phylum Bacillota; class Dethiobacteria; order DTU022; family UBA8154; genus DUNV01. Next base: position 46,303 of record JAAYFF010000081.1, read on the forward strand.
CACGTGGCTATGACTGGGGAGATCACCTTGAGGGGAAGAGTGCTTCCTGTCGGCGGGGTAAAGGAGAAGGTCCTTGCCGCCCACAGGGCGGGTATAAAAACGATGATTCTTCCGGCGGATAATAAAAAAGATCTGGCCGAGATCCCGGGAAACGTGCGGCGCCGCCTCGAATTTATTCTGGTGGAACACCTTGACCAAATTTTGGAGAAAGCGCTGGTAAAAAAGAACGGTAAAGAGAGCACGAGCGATGAAAATAAAGAAAGCGGAGTTCTTCAAGTTTGCTAACTCTAAGGAAGACTTTCCAGCGGAGTATTATCCGGAAATTGCCCTTGCCGGACGTTCAAATGTGGGGAAGTCTTCTTTTATCAACGCACTGACCGGCCAAAAAAATTTGGCTCGGACAAGCAGTACTCCGGGCAAAACTCGCGCCGTGCACTTTTACTTGATCAATGAATCTTTTTGTTTGGTGGACCTGCCGGGTTACGGGTACGCCCGGGTTTCCAAAGAGATGAAAGAGAAATGGGCCTTACTGCTGGAGCATTTTTTTGCTAGCAGAAAAACACTGGCCATGATCGTTCAAATTGTGGATCTGCGCCATGAGCCCACAACAGGGGACAAGCAAATGGCGGACTGGATTCGCCATTTTTGCTTTCCCCGCCTGGTTGTGGCCACAAAAGCGGACAAGGTGCCGCGGGGGAAAAGGCAGGGGAACAGGAAAATAATTGCCTCAGCCTTAGATCTGCCGCCGGAGGAAGTGATAATTTTTTCTGCCCATACAAAGGAAGGAAAGGACGACGTTTTAAAAGCTATTGCCCGCGGCTTGGCCACGGAGAATCTTCCCATCAACCGGGGGAAGTAATTTTTTTTTGCGGAGGGGATGCGCATGCCCGAGGAGAAAAATATTTTTATAGACCTGGAAAAGGGCCGGATTCTTTTTAATGAGGGTGATGAAGGGAAGGAAATGTATATTGTCCTTAGCGGAGCTGTGCAGGTGTTTATGGTGCGGGAGGGGCTGCAAGTCATTCTGGCCACTATGGGCCCGGGCCATTTTTTTGGAGAGATGTCCCTTTTGGAGCAGGAGCCCCGCAGCGCCGGCGTTATTGCCCTGGAACCAACCAAACTTTTAGTTATTAATAATGACAACTTCCAGCATTTTATCTGTAATAATCCATCTCTGGCCATCAAAATAATGAAAGGATTAAGCGGAAGAATTAGAGCCAGCAATGAGCAAATATCCCGGCTCAAGGGGGAAATGCTCAAGATGACCGGGCAAGCTCCGGCCATTGAAAACAGCGGCGATCCGGCTTCTGCTTCCGGCCGGGCTCAAAAAACAGCCTCCTTACAGGAAATGAACCGCCGCGTTGAAGAAAACATGCAAAGGGCCGGAGAAGAAGACACTATGTGCCCCCTTTGCCATAATACGTTTCAAGCCCGTTTCATGCGCAGAATAGATAAGTCTCCAAAATCCAGGGATTACTGGCTAAGGGAATATTATGACGGGATAGAACCCCTTTACTTTAAACAGATCGCCTGCCCCAACTGTTCTTTTGCCGCACCGGGTGACAGATTTTTAGAGATCGGGCAGATGGGAAGGGAGTATTTGAAGGCAAACGAGACGATGCGCAAAGGTGCGGTTGATCTTTCTTCCTTTGCCGGACACAACTATGAATACGTTCTGGCCCTTTATCGCCTGGCTCTTTTATCCTATGAGGAAAAGGAAGAAAACCTTGAAGTGCTTGCCCAAACGGCTCTGGAACTTTCCTGGTTATACAGGGACATACAGAAATGGGAAGAAGAACGGGAGGCGCTGAAGAAAGCCCTCAGGTTTTTTAAAGGGATTACTGCAAAAGAAGGTTTTCAAAATCCGGATCTTTTGCAAAAAAGTCTTTATTACCAGGGATTAATACATTTGCGCTTGAAAGACCGCGAAATGGCTAAAAAATTGTTTGAACAAACCCTTGATGTGGAAGGAGCACGCGGCACCCTGGTCTTTCTCTTCGCCAGAGACATCCTGGAGACCCTTTTGTTGGACAAGCCTGTCAAATTCTAACAGTGAAGCACGTGAAGCACGGGGACGGTTCTTCTGCTTCACTTCAATTCTTTTTTTAAGTAGGAATGAAGCAGAAGAACCGTCCCCGTGCTTCACAGGCGTTTTCGGACAGCCATTCCCAGGCCGGCGGCAGCCAGAAGTTTTACAATGTCCAGGGGAAGAAACGGCGCAACTCCGAGCAGCAGCGCCCGGTAAAAATCTAACCCGGCTGTAAGGGCGAGGTAAAGGGCTCCCAGGGAAAAGTATATGCCCATGCAGAGGAACATTCCCAGGACCATCGTTCCGTAAGAATTTTTTTTCTCCGTAATTTTTCCCAGGAGGTAAGTACCTGGAACAAAACCCCAGAGAAAACCTCCTGTCGGTCCGAAAAGAATATGCAATCCCCCCTGGAACTGGTGAAAAACCGGAAGCCCTACGGCTCCGAGAAGAAGATAAATCAGCACGGAGACAGCGCCCCATTTTCCTCCCAGGAGCGCGCCTACCAAGAAAATACCAAACGTCTGGCCGGTGACGGGAACGGGACTAAAGGGCAGGGGAATGGATATCTGGGCCATTAAGGCCAGTAACGCGGCAAACAGGCTGCTAAGGACAATTTTCTTTGTAGGGATCAATGTGCAGCCTCCCCGGTGCCGAATGTAATAATTTCTCCTGCCACAAAACGTTTTTTCTTTCCGTCATTGCCAGCAACGATTAAAGCTCCGCATTGATCAATATCCAGGGCTTTTCCTGAAAAGGTTTCCCCCAGGTTCTGAATGGTAACTTCTCTGCCCAGCGTGATGTTCAGGGTTTTCCACTGGAGCAATATTTCTCCGCTTCCGGAGGTTAGGTATTTCTGGTACATAACGTCCATTTCCCGGAGGATTTCCCCGGCCAGTTCCTTGCGGGAATGAAGTAGTTGCCCGTTATTTTCCAGTAAAATGGAGGTGGCCCGTCCTTTTAGCTCCGGCGGGAAATCGTAGTCCGTCGAGTTAAAATTCAGCCCTATGCCGGTTATGAGATAATGAAGCCTGTCTGCTTCGGCTTTTAATTCCGTAAGAATGCCGCAGACCTTGCGGCCTTTAATAAGGATATCATTTGGCCATTTAATCCCCGCAACAATTCCCGGAAACTTATTCCTAATGCTGCGCGCGACCGCGACAGCTGTTAAAAGGGTGAAGACGGAAATCTCCTCCAGGGGTTTGGCAGGCCTCAGCAGGACGGATAACCAGATCCCCTTGCTGCGGGGCGAGATCCACGTTCTTCCCAATCTTCCTTTTCCGCCGGTTTGCTCTTCAGCTATGACTACGGTACCCTCAGGGGCTCCTTCTTCAGCCAGCTCTTTTAGGCGGTTGTTTGTAGAATCCACCTCCATAAAATGATGAATTAAATCGGGTCTTTTGGCGATGACCCGTGTTTTAAGTCCTTCGGATATTTCGGCAGGATAGAGAAGGTCCGGCACTTCAAGGAGGCGGTATCCCAGCCTGGGGCTTCCCTCCACATTGTAGCCGGATTTTTGCAAACTTTTTATGTTCTTCCAGACAGCTGTCCTGCTGATTTTCAGCTTGCCGGCTATTTCCTCCCCTGAAAGGTAGGAAGGGGCCGTGTCTTTCAGCAGCTTTAAAATTAATCCCTTCATTTTTAAATCTGTACCTCCGGTTTAAAATTGTAAAATGTGGCTAGTTTAAATGTTTGCAGTAAGTTTATTAAAAAAAAGAAGGTATGTCAACCATTAAATTTAAATGGGTTAACAATGATGGGCATGTTATATCTTTGCCGTTGCTTCGGCTTTTCCTTCCCTCTCCCCATCGTTTGCCGCCGGTCAAGTTGACTTAGCTTTATGAAAAATGTAATATAAAGAAAATAAGCAAGGGGCTTTAGGCCATCCTTAACACCTTAAGGCTATGTTGAAAAAAATTACCTTTTTTAGCTGAGCGAAGAGAAATCCGGAAATTCTTGAAGAAGGGGACGAAAAAATGAGTGTAAACCTCCCGCCTGTTTATGAACCTGCAGAAGTGGAGAAGAAAATTTATCGTTTTTGGCTGGACGGAGATTTTTTTAAAGCGCCGTTAAAAAAAGGGGCAAATGTTTTTTCTGTTGTCATTCCTCCGCCCAACGTGACCGGCAAGCTGCACATGGGCCATGCCCTGAACAGCACTATTCAGGATGTTCTGGTAAGATGGAGACGCATGCAGGGTTATGATACCCTCTGGCTTCCGGGGACGGATCATGCCGGGATTGCCACGCAAAATAAAGTGGAAGAGCATCTGGCTTCTGAGGGGTTATCCCGCTACGATATCGGGCGGGAAAAATTCCTGGAAAAAGCCTGGCAGTGGAAGGAAGATTACCATGCCCGCATCCTCGAACAATTGTATGAACTTGGCGTTTCCTGCGATTGGTCCCGGGAGCGTTTTACGCTGGACGAAGGGTGTTCCCGCGCCGTTAGGGAGGTGTTTGTCTCCCTTTACGAACGGGGCCTGATCTACCGGGGGGACTATATGGTTAACTGGTGCCCCAGGTGTCGTACTGCCATTTCCGATATTGAAGTGGAACACGAGGAAAAACCGTCGACCATTACCCATATCCGTTACCCCGGCGTCGGCTGGGAGGGCTCCATTACCGTGGCAACGACCAGGGTGGAGACAATGCTCGGGGATACGGCCGTGGCCGTTCATCCGGAAGATGAACGCTACAGGAATCTTATAGGCAGGAAGGTTTTGCTTCCCCTGGTTAACAGGGAGATACCGATTATCGCGGACGAGTATGTGGACCCGGCTTTTGGTTCCGGGGCTGTTAAAATAACCCCCGCGCACGATCCCAACGACTTTGAAATCGGGCAGAGACATGGGCTGGAAACAATCAGCGTCATCGGCAGTGACGGGAAAATGACAGCGTTAGCGGGGAAATATGCCGGACTGGATCGCTATGAAGCCCGGAAGGATGTGCTGCGGGACCTGCAGGAGCTTTCTTTGGTGGAAAAAATTGAGGATTATGAACACGCGGTCGGCCATTGCCAGCGGTGCGGTACGGAGATCGAGCCCCTGGTTTCCCTGCAGTGGTTTGTAAAAATGAAACCGCTGGCCGAGGAAGCTATTAACAAGGTTAAAACCGGCGAAATCTCCTTTATTCCGGAGCGTTTTACCAAAATTTACCTCAACTGGATGGAAAACATCCGTGACTGGTGCATTTCCAGGCAGATCTGGTGGGGGCACCGCATCCCGGCCTGGTACTGTTCCTGTGGAGAAACAATCGTTGCCAGAGAGACACCTTCAGCCTGTCCGGCCTGCGGCGGGAAAGCGCTTCAGCAGGATCCGGACGTACTGGATACCTGGTTCAGCTCAGCCCTCTGGCCTTTCTCCACGATGGGCTGGCCGGAGAAGACGCCCGACCTTGAGCATTACTTTCCAACCAGCGTTCTGGTCACTGCCTACGATATTATTACTTTCTGGGTGGCCAGGATGATTTTCATGTCTCTGGATTTTATGCATGAGATTCCTTTTAAGGACGTCTGCGTGCACGGCCTGGTCAGGGATGCCCAGGGGAGAAAAATGAGCAAATCCTTGGGAAACGGGGTAGACCCCCTGGATATAATTAAAGAATACGGCGCGGACACGCTGCGCTTTACTTTGGTCACAGGACAGGCTCCAGGAAATGACCAGAGGTTTAGGATCGAGAACGTGGAGTCCAGCAGGAATTTTGCCAATAAAATTTGGAATGCTTCCCGCTTTCTTTTGATGAATCTGCAGGGTGAGCAGGCCCGTGGCCTGCCTGAAAAATTAAATCGCCACGACCGTTGGATTTTAGACAGTTTTAACACTGCCGTGGAAAAAACGACGGACCTTTTGGAAAGATATGAGCTGGGGGAAGCTGCCCGTGTTGTCTATGATTTTTTCTGGGGCGATTTTTGTGATTGGTACATTGAACTAAGCAAGCTTCCACTGTACAGCGATGATAAGGCCGAAAAAACGGATAAAAAAAGAGTTCTTTCCTATGTTCTGGAGGGATCGCTGCGCTTATTGCATCCGTTTATGCCCTTTATTTCCGAGGAAATATGGCAGCAGTTTAACTGGGAAGAAAAAGGTCGGGCGTTAATCAATGCCCCCTGGCCCGTTTCCGTCAAAAAACTGGTCGATGAAGAGGCCAGGCAGGAGATGGCCCTGGTTATGGGGGTTATCAGGTCGATCCGCAATTTGCGGAGCGAAATCGGCCTTTCTCCCGGGAAAAAATCTGCCATTGTCCTTAGAACTCCGGAAAAATACCTTTCTCTCTTTAACGATGAGAAAATATTTATTGAGAAACTGGCCTGGTCCGAGCCGGTGTCCATTATAAAAAATACGGAGGAGAAACCTTCTCGTTCTCTAACAGCCCTAGTCGATGAAGTGGAAATCTATTTGCCCCTGGAAGGGGTCGTGGATCTGGCGCAGGAAATTAGCCGCTTGGAGAAAGAGCTCCAGGAGGTTAGAAAGGAGATGCAAAGGACAGAAGCAAAACTCGGCAATGAGGGGTTTTTGCAACGCGCTCCCGCAGAGGTCGTGCAAAAGGAAAGGGCAAAAAAAGAGGAATATAGTCTCAGGCAGGCTAAACTCCAGTCAAGGCTGGATGAGCTGAAAAGCCTTTGATTACTGCCAATATCGAGCTAAAAAAGAGGGAGTGCCTTTTTTGCCATACCGGGAAGCTCTAGCATGGATTCATAGTATTGGACGGTTCGGGATGAACCAGGGGCTGCAGAGGATTGAAGCTCTTCTTGGATACTTGGGGGACCCCCACAAAAAAATAAAATTTTTGCATATCGGCGGTACTAACGGGAAAGGCTCAACCGCTGCGCTGGCGGCTTCCGTTTTGCAGGCCGCGGGGTACAAAACGGGCCTTTACACTTCTCCTTACCTAGAGCAGTTTACCGACCGTATGTCTGTCAATGGAAAGGAGATTTCCAAAGCTGACCTGGCAGATCTGGTCTGTGTCGTCAGGCCGCTGGTCGAAAAAATAGCACAAGATCCCGCGCTTGGGCAGCCGACCCAGTTTGAGGTGGTTACGGCCATTGCTTTTGCTTATTTTGCCGAGACTAAACCCGATCTTGTGGTGCTGGAGGTTGGTCTTGGCGGAAGGCTGGATGCGACAAACGTAGTTAGTCCTCTGGTTTCGGTTATAACTACGGTAAGCCTGGAGCACACCCATGTTTTGGGGGATACGGTTGAAGCCATAGCTCTGGAAAAGGCGGGAATTATTAAGGAGAAAACTGATGTGGTGACCCAGGCCAAAGGAAGCGCACTTGCCGTTATTGAGGAAATTTGCCGGCAAAAAAGTGCCCCCCTTTACAGGCTGGGAGAAGACTTCCGGCAAGAGCGCGTTTTCGGCGATCTAAAGGGGCAGGTTTTCCACTACTATGGGTTAACAAGAAATTTTAAAGGGCTTAAGATTCCTCTGCTGGGTGAATATCAGCTTGACAACGCGGCCGTAGCCCTGGCAGCCCTGGAACTGCTGGAGAAAAAGGGGTTTACCCTGACGGAAGAGGCTTTTCGCCTGGGCCTCTTACAAGTCCGCTGGCCCGGCCGCTTGGAAATCCTGGGGCGCGATCCCCTCGTCGTGATCGATGGCGCCCATAATTTAGAAGCGTTCCAGGGCTTAAAGCGTGCGCTTCTGCAAACCTTTTCCTACAGAAGGATGATTCTCGTTTTGGGTATCCTGAAGGATAAAGCCCTGGAAGAGATTTTGGCGGAGATTATCCCGCTGGCCGACATACTAATAATTACCCAGCCCAACAGTCTGCGGGCTGCCGATCCCCTGCATTTGGAAAAAATAGCCCTGACAACCTTTAAAAAACCGGCTCTTGTAGAAAAAAAGCCTGTTCAGGCATTGAAAAGCGCCCTTTCCCTGGCATCTCCGGAGGATCTTATTCTTATTGCCGGATCACTGTACCTAATCAGCGAAGCACGCCATATATTATTAGGGGCCGGTATCCTTTAAGGCTTTTTTATTCTAAAAGCGCGTTTTTTTAGTATAAGGGAGCAAAAATGGGGGGAAGCTTAAAAAGACTTTCAGGACTATTATTTGTAGCTGAAAATAATTGATGGAGGTGCAGACGGCTTCCCGATGGGGAGTCGAATCATTTTGACCGACCAGACTTTATTGACTCCGGAAGAAGCTTCAAAGTATTTGCGTTTATCCGTAGAGAGCGTTTACAGTTTGCTCCGCCAGGGTGAGCTGGAGGGGAAAAAGGGAGCTCAGGGATGGGTTATTGAACGGTCTCATCTGGAGTCTTTGCTTGAAGCCTGGGGAGAGAGGGAGGAGCTGCCGGATTGAGCGAAAAATTTTCGAAAATTGCCGCATTGGTCAAGGAAAGAGCAGAGCAAAAGTTTTCTTCGGAAGAGCTTGAAAAATTTGCCGGGCTGCTGAACAGGGCGGAGCCCACGAAAAATGCTTTAATGGTGGCGGAAAATCGCTACCTTCGCCGGGACGAGCGCGGCAATATTTGCGAAGATTGGGACGGGATGCTGCAGCGGGTGGCAAGGGATATTGCCACGGAACCAAACGGAGAGGTAAATGAAAAGCTGGCCTTCATTTTTTATAAGCTTATGGATGCAGGGCTTTTTTTCCCCAACAGCCCCACGCTGATGAATGCAGGAACTCCTGTGCAGCAGCTTCAGGCCTGTTTTGTTCTGCCAATTGGCGATTCCATGGAAAGTATTTTTGAGTCCCTGAAATATTCCGCGCTAATTCAAAAGAGCGGGGGCGGTGTCGGCTATTTTATCGGCAATATTCGGCATAAAGGAGCTGTTGTTAAGTCTACGGGCGGACAGGCTTCCGGGCCCCTTTCATTTCTTTCCATTTTCGACAAGGTGAGCAACGAGATAAAGCAGGGAGGCAGAAGGCGGGGGGCCAGTCTGGCCACACTAAATTATGACCACCCCGATATTCTTGATTTTATTGACAGCAAGAGGCGGGGCGGAGAGTTGAGCAATTTTAACATTTCTGTCCGCGTGGATGATCGCTTTATGAACGCTGTGGAAAAAGATGAGGAATACGACCTTATCGATCCCACCGACAAACGTCCCACAGGCCGCAGGCTTAGGGCCAGAGATGTTTTTGAACGCATCGTGCAAAATGCCCATCGGAACGGGGAACCCGGCCTTCTTTTCTACGATGCCATTAACGCCGATAATCCAACCCCCCATCTGGGAGAGATCGAAACCACCAACCCCTGCGGAGAACAACCTTTGCTACCCTTTGAGAGCTGCAACCTGGGAAGCCTGAACCTGGCGCGCATGCTGAAAAAAGAGGGATCCCGTTTTGTTCCCGATTGGGAGAAAATATGCCGGGCTGCACATATTGCCACCATTTTCCTGGACAGGGTGATTGATCGAAGCCGCGCTCCTATTCCTCAGATTGACACAATTATGAAGGGAAACCGTAAAATAGGACTGGGCATTATGGGGCTGGCTCAATATTTAATTAGGCAGGGTCTCCCCTACAACTCGAAAGAAGGTTTTCAGGCTGCATCCGCGACCATAAAAGAGATCGTTGTGCAGTCTAAAGTAGCCTCCTGGCAACTTGCCGAAGAAAAAGGAAATTTCCCCAATTACAGCGGATCTGTTTGGGACAGGCTCGGCCTTCCCCAGCGCAATGCGGCAACCTCTACCATTGCCCCAACCGGTTCCCTTTCCATCTTTGCAAATGCGTCTCCCAGTGCGGAGCCTCTTTTTGGAGTTGGTTTCGCGCGGCATATTCTCGATGGACATATTGTGCAGATTGATTCTGTTTTTGAGGAAATGTGGCGGGAATATGCGGGCAGTGAACTTCCTATAGAATTAAAGGAAAAAATCGGTAAAAAGGGTCCCGGCGGGATTCAGGATTTAGAAGAAGTTCCAAAAGAGCTGCGCCGAATCTTTTTATGCGCTCACGATATCCATCCTCTGGATCATATCAGGATGCAGGCCGCGCTGCAGGAATGGGTGGACAATGCCGTCTCCAAGACCATTAACGCTCCTCACGACGCAACGCTGGATGATTGCCGCGAGGCTTTTTGGCAAGCTTGGAAAATGGGCGTTAAAGGTATTACCTATTACCGCGACGGCTCCAGGGAAGGGCAGGTCATAAGTCCTGTATCGCAAGAAGCCGGCGCTGCCGGCTTGCAGGAAACCTCTTCCCGTCCGGACAAGGGGGCTGTTCCGAGGGTGCGCCCTGAAACAACCTATGGCCAGACAACCCGCAAGAGGATTGGTTTTTGCGGAAAGCTTTATGTAACCGTAAACAAGGAGATAACTCCTGACGGAGAGGAACGCATCTGCGAAGTTTTTACTTCTGTGGGAGAAGAGGGCTGTCCGCCCCTTTCCAATGCCTTGGCCAAAATAATTTCCATTTCCATCCGCGCCGGCGTTGATATTGATGAAATCGTAGAAAACCTACGGGAGGAAAAATGCCCTTCCTGCATTATGCATCCGGAGACGACTGTGCTTTCCTGTACGGATTTTATCGGCCAGGAGTTGGCTAAAGCGGCAAAAGGAAAAATTGCCTACCGCCCCGGGGTTGCCGGGGGGCCGAAAAGTATTCGCATCTGTCCCAGCTGCAAAATCGGCTATATGATTCCGGATGCCCTTTGCAGTTATTGTGACCATTGCGGCTACAGCACATGCGGAGGTTAGGTGCCGGCCGCTCCGGCGCGGGTACCATTGGGACCGGAATAAAAAAGGTTATCGTCTCAAAGTATTCCGGGAACTGCTTCCAAAGGCCGGTCCAGCTGAAAGTAACAGGAAAAAAAAGCAGAGATAGAGGAAATAATCTCCTAAGAGCCGGTATAAGGTTAAACGGAAGGGAAAAGTTGTTTCCAGAATGGCAAATCCCTCTTGCTGAAGGGGCATCCGCAACACTTCATTGCCGTGATAATTAAAAGAAATTGTATAGCCCGTATTGGCTACCTGGGTTACGCCCACTCCTGTCTCCACAGCCCTGACGGCAGCGGCGCGGGCGTGCTGGTCCAGGCCGATACTATCGAGGAACCAGGCATTGTTGGTCAGGACAAAAATATGCTCCGCGCCTTTCCGGGCGAGATCCAGTGCAGGGCGGGGAAAATACGATTCGAAACAGACTATTCCCCCAAAGGTGCTGCCTTTCAGGGAAAAGACAGGAGTTTCGGCTCCTGGGGTGTACTTTCCCAAAGAAATGTTTAGTTTCAGGAACTCATTGATAAAAGCAGAAAAAGGAAAATACTCGGCTAGCGGAACAAGGCGGATTTTATCATAACGGGCAGTTTCCCAGGAGGCCTTGCCGGGGGTCTGAAAAAGGATGGAGTTGTATATGTTTGTGTTTTCTTTATATATGGCCCCAAAAAAGATGGCAGCCCCCGTTTTTTGAGCCAGACCCGCGAGTTGGTCCTTCACCGTTGGATTATTTTTGATGACGCGGCTTGAGAGAACGGTTTCCGGCCATACCATGAGATCCAGGGGGCTTTCCTGCAGTGCAGCCTTTTTAGACAGGTCCAGGTAGCGTCTAAAATTCCGGTTAGCCAGGGTTTGGTCGAGGATTTCTTCTTGGGGGATATTGCCCTGAAAAAGGGCCAGGCGGAGGGGTTCCTCCCTTTCCGCCTCAGGGAAAAGAGGGGGCAGAAGCATTCCGCACAGGAAAAGTAAAATAAATAATGCAGAGGGCAGGATGAGTTTTTGCCCTGTTTTTTGCCAGGCCAAAAAGACAATAACCTGGAAGAGAACCATCAGGAAAGCGAGGCCCCAGTAACCGTAAAGGGCTGCGTTTTGCATTATAAGGCTATAACCTACCTGGCTGTACCCCAAAAAACCTCCTGTATGTCCAAGCAGTCCGAAGGAGCGCAGTTTCTCCAGCAGGACCCATAAGGACGGCGCACCCAAAGAAAGAGAATAGAGGTTTCCTTTCTTTAAAAGGAGCGAGAATCCCGCAGCGAACAGCGCGAAGAAGAAAGAGGAGTAAACAGAGGCGATGATAACGACGAGGCAGCCATACAGGGGGGGAAGGAGAAAGTTGACGGAAAGAGACATGTATGCATGCAGGTATAAGAAAAAAAGAAGACCGGCCAGCGCACCACCCCAAAAGCATTGTTTCCAGGATGCTTTTTTTTTCAGGCAATAGAAAAAAAGGGGCAGAAGGGAAAACCAGGCCACAAAACCAAAGTTACAGCGGGGAAAGCTGATAATTAGAAGAATTGCCGACAGAAAAGGGAGATAATAACCTTTGCGGTAAAAGTTCAGAAGTTTCATTTAGCTGTCCCTTCAATAAAAAAAACCTGTTTTGTTTAATTGTAACAAAGATTCTTTTCTTCGTGAAGTAGCTGCAGGATCGGCAATTCTTGCGGCCTTTAAAGGCTGCCGGTTGTTATGTCAGCCTCATAATACTGATATCGCTGCGGCATAGAAATATCATTGGCATCAGTATTTCCCACTTTGCCATCGGAAATTACCTGGTGCTTACTCATTTTTGGGATGTATTGTTCTAACGTAACTGCTCAGCTTAGGAGATAACTTTCTGGAGGGAAAAATATTGAAGACGCTTGGCATCTGTATCGGCTCTTCCGATATCAGCCTGGTGATCCTGGAAAAGGTTAAAGAGCTGATCCATATAGAAAAAGTAGAAGTAAAGCCCCATGAAGGCAACCCTGCCGCAGCCTTGGGGAAGATGCTGGACAACAACCTGCTGCGGCAAATGGATGGCGTAGCCGTTACCGGCAGAAAACTGAAAAACAAGCTGCAAACATCTTCCCTGGCTGAGCCCGAAGCTGTGGAATATGCTTATGCGTACCTGCGGGAGCGGTATCCGGAGGTCGATGTGATCGTCAGTGCCGGCGGAGAAACATTTATTGCCTATAAATTGGATTCAACAGGCCGCATCGTCAATGTATTTACCGGAAATAAATGTGCATCCGGAACAGGTGAATTCTTTTTGCAGCAGATAAAAAGAATGGATCTGCAGTTGGAAGAGGCAGTCAATTGTGCCGAGCTGGATAATCCTTATCAGGTCGCGGGCCGGTGTTCCGTTTTTTGTAAAAGCGACTGCACCCATGCCTTAAATAAAGGCACGCCCAAGGAACAGGTAGTGGCAGGGCTCAGCCGCATGCTGGCCACAAAAATCCTGGAGATATTGGAAAAGACGGAGTATAAAAAAGTCATGCTGGTGGGCGGCGTTTCCGCAAACCGGGCTGTCGTCGGCTTTTTGCGCAAGGAAATTTCCGAATTATACATACCGGCTGAGGCCGCATATTTTGAAGCCCTGGGCGCTGCCCTGCGGGCACAGGAAGCCCGAACAAAAACCCTGACTCTGGTTGAGGAATTATTGGGACAAGCAGGCACTTCTTTTGCATTCCTGCCTGATCTAAACAATTTTCTTCCCATGGTTACCTATAAAGAAGCACACCGAGGGGAAATCAAGGCAGGAGATATTTGCATCTTGGGATTGGACGTGGGTTCCACGACAACAAAGGCCGTGCTCATGCGCAAAGCTGATCAGGCTTGTTTTGGCCGCCTGTTATCTGCGGACCAACGGCGATCCGGTGAGCGCGGCCAGAAACTGTTATGCAGAGATCAACCGGGCCTGCGGGAAGCAAAAAGTAAAAATTATTGGTTTGGGGGTAACGGGATCAGGCCGGCAGATTGCCGCTCTGCATGCCGGGTCTGAGGCAGTGATCAATGAAATAATTGCCCATGCCACGGCAGCCGTTTATTTTGATGCGGAGGTTGATACGATCTTTGAAATTGGAGGCCAGGATGCCAAATACACTTACCTTACCAATGGCGTGGCTTCCGACTATGCCATGAATGAAGCCTGTTCAGCGGGAACGGGCTCTTTTTTGGAAGAAGCGGCAAGGGAATCCCTCTCCATCCGCACAGAGGAGTTGGGTGACATTGCTTTGACGAGCAAAAGGCCCCTTAATTTCAATGACCAATGTGCCGCCTTTATCGGCAGCGATATCAAAAGCGCCATTCAAGAAGGAGCTGCTGCCGGTGACGTGGCCGCAGGTCTGGTGTATTCCGTCTGCCAAAATTATCTCAACCGGGTCAAAGGGAACCGCGCTGTGGGCCAACGGGTCTTTATGCAGGGCGGCGTCTGCTACAATAAGGCCGTGCCCCTGGCCATGGCAGGGCTGCTGGGCAAGGAAATTATTGTCCCACCGGAACCCGGTTTAATGGGTGCCTTCGGCGTTGCCCTGGAAGTGAAGAACAGATTGGAGCTGGGGCTGCTGGAACCTGCGGAGTTCAACTTGGAAGAGCTGGCAATGCTGGAACTGCAATATTTGGAACCTTTCACCTGCCGTGGGGGCAAGGAACAATGCGACCTGAAGTGTACCATCAGCCGGTTTTTAATTGGCGGAAAAATTTACCCGTTTGGCGGCAGCTGCAATAGGTATGTTAACTTGATCCGGGGCAAGGAAAATTTTTTTGCAAATTCCGTGGATCTTGTCAGGCAGAGGGAGAAAATTTTAACGGAAAAATATACTGCCGCGGAAAAAGAGGGGCTTTTATCTGCCCGGGACAATAAAACAGTTGCCATTAATTATTCCCTAATGACGCATGCGCTGTTTCCCCTGTACCATGGTTTTTTTGACGCCCTGGGCTTTCGGGTGCTCCTCGGCAAAGAGGTTGATGAGCAGGGGATGAAAAGAAGAGGGGCTGAATTTTGCTATCCGGTGGAGCTCGCCCACGGCACCCTGCAGGGACTAATCAAAACCGGCGCGCACACATATTTCCTGCCGTTCGTCAAAGCTCTGCCCAAGGCAAAGTTTGCGCAGACCAGCGTGAGCTGCCCCATGGTTCAATCGGAACAGTTTTATCTGCAAGCTGCTTTCCATGAACTGTCGGGCCGGGTTCTCAGCCCTGTCCTTGACTTTTCAGAGGGTTATGCTTCGCCGTTGCCTGCTTTTATCAAGATGGCCGGGATGCTTGGGGTAAAAAAAGCCCTGGCTGAGAAAGCATTTTACAAAGGCGTTGCCGACCAGGAAGCATTCATAAAGCGGTGCAAAAAAATGGGCCGGGAGTTCTTGCGCGATTTGGAGGCACAGCCGGAAAAAATCGCCATCGTGCTTTTTGGCAGGCCCTATAACGCCTTTACCTCGCTGGCTAATATGGGAATCCCGAAAAAATTCGTTTCCAGAGGCTACAGTATTATTCCCCATGAATTCCTGTCTCTTAGCGGTGAGCAGCCGGAGGATTATATGTATTGGGCTACCGGACAATCGATTCTGCAGGCGGCCAAATATGTCAGCAGGCATCCCCGTTTATTCCCCGTTTATATTACGAATTTCAGCTGCGGGCCGGATTCTTTTTTAATCGGTTATTTCCGCAAAATTATGGGCAACAAGCCGTCCCTGACCCTGGAACTGGATAGCCATACGGCAGATGCGGGGCTGGATACGCGCATTGAAGCTTTTCTGGATGTGGTAACAAGCTATCTTAAAAATAACCACAGGAAAGAAAGGGAAGATACCGGCTTCAGGGCGGCGAAAGTGCTCAGCGATGATGAAAAGACCTGGGTAGTAGATTCAAAAGGGAAAAGATACGAGCTGACTGATCCAAAGGTGCATGTCCTCTTGCCTTCCATGGGCGACTTTGCCTCACAGTTGCTGGCTGCCGTCTTAAGGCGCGTGGGTATCAATGCAAGCCATGTATCTGCCCCGGCAACCAGGGAACTGTATACCGGCAGGGGACTCTCCTCCTGCAAAGAGTGCCTTCCCTTGACGCTGACGGTGGGCAGCCTGGTAAACTATTTAGAGCAAAGAGGAGAAAAGGACGAAATCCTGGTATATTTTATGCCCAAAACATCCGGTCCCTGTCGCTTTGGCCAGTATCATGCCTTTATGAATAATCTTATTGAAAAAATGCAGCTTCAAGATGTAGCCTTAATGACCCTGGCCAGCGAAAACAGCTATGCAGGTTTTGGAACGAAAATCTCACTTAGGTTATGGCAGGCAATAGTAATCAGTGACGTCATGGAAGATATCTACAGTGCCGTCTTGACTCTTGCCGGAGATAAAGAAAAGGCGCTTCAAATCTATGACGGCGTGTGCCAAAAGATCCGGCGGAGCATGGAAAAGGATGACTGGAAGGGAGTAAAAAGCGTCCTAAAGGAGGCAGCCGGCACCTTGCGAACCATTAAAAAAACGCGTAAGTTAAACGAGGTGCCCGTTGTTTCCCTTATCGGAGAAATATATGTGCGCAGGGACGGCTTTTCCAGGCAATATCTCGTGGAAAGGCTGGCCCGGTAAGGCATCATGGTAAGAACCGCACCAGTAACCGAATGGCTGCATTACTGTGATTACAATATCATCAAAAATATTAACGAAACCCCTCTGAAAAACAGAATGAAGACGCAACTGATTCAACAGGTAAAACGTTTTTATGAAAGAGAGATTAAAACTATCCTTACCCAATCAGGCTTTTATCATGTTCACCTCATCAAGATCGATGAAATGCTGAAACAGTCTCGCATCTTATGTCGCCGCAGTTCAATTCAGAAGCTCTGCTGACCACCGCAGCCGCTTTTTACGAAGCAGTGGAAGACGCAGACGGCATAATTTCCATCGGCCCGTTCGGCTGTATGCTGAGCAGGATAGCGGAATCAATAATAACCGCGAAACTGTCCGCCACAAAAATAGATGTGGCCAGAGATAAAAAACTGGTGGCCGAAGTAATGAAGTATCATCCGTCAATTCCCCATCTCGCTGTGGAGACGGACGGCAATCCGTTTCCTCAGGTGATCGAAGCGCGTTTTGAAGTGTTTTGTATGCAGGTCAAGCGAGTGCATCAAACAGCCATGGAAGTAAAGGCGGCCATAAATTAGAAAGAAAATGGTAGGGAATGTTTTTTTATCAAAGTGTTCGTAACATTAGCGTTTTCAATAGTCCCAGGTTAACCGATATCTCCTGTTTTACTGCAAAACCGGTGAAAATATTATTGACGATTAACTGTAAATATGTTTTAATTAGTATTGGTTTAATTGCCCTGCTTATTAATTTTAATTTATTACTGGGAGGGGAAAGTTGTGGCGGCAAAAGTTGATCCTAATAAGTGCACAGGTTGTGGAACTTGTGAAGATGTTTGTCCCGTGGAGTGTATTAAAGTAAATGATGTAGCTGTGATTAATGAAAGTGAATGCAGCGAATGTGGAACCTGTGTTGATGAATGTCCCCAAGAAGCTATTGAATTGGCCGATTAATTTTACATTAAAAACAATGCTAAAATACGCCGCTTTTAATGCGGCGTATTTTATTGCCGCGGTTTTCGTTTTCTTTTTTTATTATCCACAGTGCTCCTGATCGGCGGATGAAATGCGGAAGGTTTTTATGAAAAATGCAAAGCTCAATTTAATTTTCGCAATGCTCATTTTCGGGAGTATTGGAATATTTGTAAGAAAAATTGGCTTGCCTTCGGCTCAGGTCGCGTTAGCCAGAGGCATTGTCGGCAGTTTTTTCTTATTGCTTGCCCTGAAGGTCGCGCAGCAAAAAATCGGTTGGAGAACTGTGCGAAGAAATCTTCCGTTTTTAATTGGCTCCGGTTCTATATTCGGATTTAATTGGGTATTTCTTTTTAAGTCCTATCAATACACCAGCATAGCAAATGCGACTTTAAGCTATTACTGCTCTCCAATTTTCGTTATGTTGCTGTCACCTATCGTACTAAAAGAGCGTTTGACTTTGCCAAAAATGCTATGTGTAATCTCTGCCATGGCCGGAATGTTTTGCATTGCCAGAACGGGCGAGAAAACAGGAAATGGCCTTTTTCTTGGAATTGCTTACGGGTTGGCGGCAGCCGGTCTTTATGCCGGTGTAGTGCTGATCAATAAATTTTTAAAAGATTTAACAGCTTTGGAAAGCATTTTTTTTCAGCTTGCGATCGCAACACTAGCGATGCTGCCATACGTTCTGCTGTCGGAGAATTTACAGTTCAATACCCTGGATGCCTCGGCTTGGACGCTTTTGGCAATTGTCTGTGTGGTTCACACCGGGATTGCTTACATTTTGTTTTTTGGATCCATTCAAAAGCTTCAGGGGCAGACAATTGCCATATTTAGTTATATTGACCCGATGTCTGCCATTGTTATGTCCACTATTCTACTTAATGAGAAAATGGAGGCATTGCAGATCATAGGAGGAATCCTGATCATCGGTGCCGCTTTTGTAAGCGAGCGGCTCGGAAAAAAGCAGAAACAGCAATAGAGATAACTTTTATGTAAGTTTTAGATTTTTAAATAGCATGAAGTTCTCCGGTAAAAGTTGCATCCCCTTTTGCTGGTTATTAATGGTGTGTCCCCGCTCCTTATGCTATCAATAGAGGAATGGGTATTATTTATCTGTAAATTTCTCGTTTTAAGGAGTTGACATAGTTACAGAATATCGTTATAACCCGCTTTCAACAACCTAAATATTACCAATTACGCTAGTTTAAACTAGAAACTTGAATATATGAAAAATATTTTCAAAAATAGTGTTATTTACCATATTTTACCTTGTACTTTCCTCCCATATGTTGTATGGTAA
>JAAYFF010000082.1 GCA_012728375.1 Bacillota bacterium
AAAAAACGTTCCGAAACGGCTGCTACACTGATGGAAATGGTCGGTTTGTTGGAGAAACGCCATCTGAAAACAAAATGGTTCTCCAAAGGGATGAAGCAGCGCCTTCTCCTTTGTATGGCCCTTATGGGCGATCCTGAAGTATTGTTTCTGGATGAACCCACAACAGGGCTGGACGTTCAGAGTACCCGCATTATCTGGGAATTGATCCGGGATTTTAACAGGCAGGGGAAGACGGTCTTTCTCACCACCCATAATATTGAAGAGGCCAATCAGCTTTGCGACCTTGTGGCTATTATCAACCGGGGGGAATTGGCGGTTATTGACAGGCCGGAAAATCTGCGGAGAACCTTTACCAGCCTGCAAACGGTGGAGGCGGCTTTTCAGCCTCAGATCACATCTCCGGAGATTTTTAAGGAAAACGAGGCAACCAGCCGTTTTAAAAAACAGGGGGATAAGTATATTTTTTATACGGAACAGCCAGGGCAGGCTATTTTTTTTCTTTCCGAGCTGTGCCGCAGGGAAGGGTATGACATTTTATCCCTACAGACCCTTGGGCCCAGCCTGGAAGATGTCTTTCTAGAGGTTACAGGGAAGTTACACAATATTGAGGTAGAACAAGATGCTTAAGGAAATGTTGCGGCGAACCCTTCTCGCGTTGCGGCGTACCCTTGCTGTGGCCAAAAAAAATGCCCGAATTTATTATTTTAAACCACCGGTGCTGATCTTTGGCGTGCTGTTTCCTTTTTTTCTGTTTCTAGCTTTTTCCATCGGCAGAGCAATAAACCCGGCGGAACTGGTTCCATCTTTGCTGGGGATGACAATATTATTTACCGCGTCTTCCGTAGGGCCGCTCATTACTCCCTGGGAGCGTCAGGCCGGGACCTATGAGCGCCTTTTAACCATTCCTCTTTCCTCCTGGCATATTGTTTGGGGAGATGTAGGTTCCAGCTTTGTTTACGGATTAATTATTTTATTATTGCCTCTTTCCCTGGGAATCTGGTTTTTTCAGGCAACACCGCTCTATCCGGGAGCATTTATAATGATCGTTTTTCTATCCATCATTTGCTTTTCCGCGCTGGGCGCCGCGCTGGCGGCTTTGCCTGCAAGCCAGGTTTCCAATGCAATGATGTTTGCCAACCTGGTCCGCTTGCCCATGGTTTTTGTCAGCGGTGTTTTTGTGCCGCTGACGGATATTCCCCGGTGGGGCCGGGTGGTAGCCTCCATTTCCCCCCTCAGCTATACCATGGATCTCCTGCGCTGGTCCTTTGGCGAAGCTGCTTATTTTTCTAAATTGACATCATGCCTTATCCTGACCGGATATAGTCTTCTCTTCCTTTTCCTGGCCTATATTTCCCACCGTCAGGTCAAAAGAATTTTTTAATATAGTTAGATGCTGCAAATATTAAATATTATAGCATAATAAAGACACCGTTAACCGCAAGGCAGGTTTAATAGAATAAATAAATATCCGGAGTTGTTTCAATAGGAATAATCTATTGGAATTTATGCACGTTTCTTGATAGTATCAGAGCGGGTTAAATCGTCTAACCCGCTTTTTCTTTTGTCTTATCAAATTGTTTTAAGGAGAGGAAAAATGGCGGATATCAACGTTGATCAATTTGCCAATATTCGTTCGGTAGCCCTGGAGAAGATTTTGGATAAAAAGAAGGAAGG
>JAAYFF010000010.1 GCA_012728375.1 Bacillota bacterium
ACAGGCCTTCACTGTGCCCCCCGTGCCCATCAAACGCTGGGCACTTTTCCCCAGGGGACGGTGCGCTTCAGCTTCAGCTGCTTTACACGGGAAGAAGAGATTGACTATGCGCTGGGCGCTTTACAAGAAATAACCTCCCGTTTCTCCTTCCGCGACTAAGCTTTTTTCACCATATTACAGAGCCATAAGATAAAAAAGAAGGCGGCACATAGCCCATTTTACTTGCTGAAGAGCAGGCATGTTTACAGCTCCTGGTAATTTATTGCTCAGAGGGGTTGGAAACCATGGGGCTAATTCCAAAGTACTCCATGGTGAATTCCAGAAAAGCACGGCTTAGAGGCGGCAGAACGCGCTTCTTCCGGTAAATAAGGTAAAAATATCTTTCCATCGTCAGCCCCTCCAGGGTGTATCCCTCTAAGGATCCGGAGCGAAGCTCCTCTTCTACTGCCATGCGGGATATTACCGTGAGCCCAAGGCCTGTTTTAACGGCTTCTTTAATGGCTTCCTGGCCTTCCAGGTAAGCTGCCACCCGAAGGCCGGGAGAGCTGCCGAACTGTTTTTGCAGGGCCTTTTCAAAAACAAGGCGCGTTGCTGATCCCGGTTCCCGCAAGACAAAGGGATAGCCGAGACAAGCTTCCGGCTTAACCGAAGGGAGACCGGATGCTGCCCCGGTCTCTCCGGCAAGGTTTGTCCCCGGGGGTGCGATAAGAATGAGCTGGTCTTCAACCAGTTTGACCTGCCCCAATCCCTCCATGCGAGCAGGCTTTCCGGCAAAGCCCAGGTCATAGGTATAGTCACGTATGCTTTCAAAAACGTGACGGGAGTCCCGAAGCAGGACAGAAAAGGTAACACCGGGGTGCTTCTTGTTGAAAGAGCGAAGCAGCCCCGGTAAAAGGTATGCGCCAGGCACGCTACTGGCAGCAATTTCCAGGTGTCCCTTGGTGATGCGATAGTTTTCTTGAATGGCAGCTAAAGCTCTTTCCTTGATTTCCAGGATTTCCTGGGCAAACTTAAAGAGTATCTTTCCTCCTTCGGTCAGCATGAGCTCCCGTTGGCTCCGGTCAAAAAGGGGCGATCCTATTTCGTTCTCCAGGGCTTTAATATGGGCACTTACCGTGGGCTGACTTAGAAAAATGTTTTCAGCTGCACGGGAAAAATTCTTTTGTTTGGCCACTTCCACAAAGACCCTGAGCTGGTGGAAATCCATCTGCTTTTCACTTCCCTTTCACCTTCCGCCTCAATCACTTGACCAGGGTGAGGAGGTAGCAATCATCTTCTTCGACAAATTCTACATTTACCTTCCAACCAAGGCTTACGGCAGCCCGGGAGACATTGTCCCGTGCTACGGTGGTGTTGACCTTGACTTTTACTTCTTTAGCCCCGGATTCCAGCATGGCTTTTCTGGCACGGAGAACAGGCTCCGGGCATGACAAGCCGCAACAGTCAATAAGGAGACTTTTCATACTTTTCCCTCCCATTTATCATATCATTCGCCAGCAAATTTGTCTAAGCCATCGGTGTTTCTTTTTTGTGCCCCGTTTTAAAACCGGACCTGACGTTTTTTACGGCGCTCCTTGTTGCAGTAAAAGCAATTATAAGGAGCAGCGCCCAGACAATTGCAACGGTAACCTGTCCGGCTGCCGGCACCCCCTGTCCGCTAGCGGCCAGACCAAAGTTATGCATAAACGCCGCTCCCATGATCATCCCCAGGGTCGTGGCAGCCGCGTCAGAATTTCCTTCCCCGGTCAAGATCAACTGCCGCAAGGGGCAGCCGCCTGCCAGAACCGCAGCAAACCCCACGATCCCCATCCCCAGGAAGTTCCAGATAGCTTGTGTATGGGCAACGGGTTGTCCGGCAAATCCGAGATTAAAGTTTCCTGTAACCAGGTTTCCTGCTGTGGCCATCAGAAAGAGCGCGGCAATGCCCGCAAAAAGATAAAAATCTTTAAAAAGAATGATATCCCGAAAAGCACCCATTGTGCAGAGCCTGGCCCGCTGCGCCAGGACACCGACCAGGAGTCCGGTAATAAGAGAGAAGGCCAGCGGGGCCCTCATTGAAGCAGGACCTTCAGTGCTAAAAAAGATAAAGGCAGGAGCAGCTATGACGAGGACAAGCAGAACGACAAAAAAGAAAGGTCCTGCCGCACCGTTGGGAGCAGGCTGTTGTACTGCAACTCCCAGGGAATAACCTTTTTTCAGGAAGAGGGTTCCGACCCAGATACCGAAAATGTAGCCCGGAAAAGCAACCAAAGCATTCAAGTCTCCGCCGGCCAAGCGCAGAAGCATGCGCCACGGGCAGCCAAGGAAGATCAGGGCTCCCATCATCATCAGCGCGCCCAGAAAAAAGCGCAGCACCGTGCTGGACCCTCCCGTTGATCTGTACTCCCGGAAATAAAAAGCACCGGCAAAAGAGCCCAGCACCAGACCAATTATCTCCGGTCTGATATATTGCACCACCGCCGCCCGGTGCAATCCCAGCCCCCCGGCGACATCCCTCAGGAAGCAGGCAATGCAAAAACCCATGTTGGCCGGATTTCCCTGCAAAACCAGCAGGACGCTGACAAGCCCGGCGATAATACCGGCAATGATAAGAAACGTACGCTCTTTCATTTTCTCCATATCACACCTTTCGAAAAATAAATAAATAAATAAATGCCTTCAATAATTATAGTAAAAGCTAAAGGCTAATTGGAAATAGAAATTATCTATAGTTCACCCCGTTTGTATTGAAAAAACAGGGGCAAAACACGGGACGGTTCTTTGTTTGACACCTTGCCACAATTATTATAAAATTTTGGCGGGGTGATCTTTATGCCGAGGGTAGCAAGAAGGAAAAGTGCAACAAACATTTACCATTTAATGATACGAGGGATAAATCATCAGGACATTTTTGCAGATGATGAAGACTATAAAAAATTCACCGATATACTTGTCAAATACCGTGCAGAGATCGAATATGAGATTTATGCCTACTGCCTGCTGGATAACCATGTGCATTTACTGATGAAGGAAGGGAATGAACCCTTATCCAATACCATGAAGCGAATAGGCATAAGCTATGTACAATGGTATAATTGGCAATATGACAGAAAAGGGCACCTATTTCAGGACCGCTATAAAAGTGAAGTTGTAGAAGACGATCGTTATTTCCTTGTCGTGTTAAGATACATTCACCAAAATCCGGTAAAAGCCGGTTTGAGCAATAATATTGGGGAGTATCAGTGGAGTAGCTATAGGGAATATATCAGCAAGCCGGAACTTGTTAACGCGGATTTTGTGTTTAAGTTGTTTCACAAAGACCCTGCTGAAGCGAGAGCAATGTTTATCAGATTTAATAATGAGCTAAATAACGATAAATGTCTTGAAATAACCGCACCCCGGAAAACCATTTCTGACAAGGAGATAAGGCGACTAGTAAAACGTACATTTAATATTGACCTGGCTTCCCTTCACAGTCAGCAGTTAGGTCTCCAACAGGAGGTTTTAAGATACCTAAAGGGGTTGGACGGGCCCTCGCTGCGGCAGTTGTCCAGATTGACAGGTTTAACGGTAAACAAAATTTTTAGGAGTTAAAACAGGGAACCGTCCCCTGTTTCGGAAGAAAATTGAGTAAATCGAATTTATGGACAAAAGATTTTGTCATATTGCTTTTTGCAAATTTTTTTGTTGCACTAAATTTTTATTTATTAATGACCACATTGACCGTGTATGTGGTCGAATAGTTTGGTGCTTCAGAAAGCAAGGCCGGTCTTGCGACGGGTATCTTTATCATTGCAGCTCTTTTTGCACGCCTTTTAACGGGAAAATATATTGAAATAATTGGGCGCAGGAGGTTGCTTTATTCTGGCCTGTTACTATTTTTGTTCTCCACGCTGCTATACTTTCCGGTCATTAGCTTGAATATATTGCTGGCGGTTCGTTTTATACACGGGACAGCCTTCGGCATTGCGGCCACAACCATAGCAACTGCCGTAGTGGATCTGATTCCTGATGAGCGTAAAGGGGAAGGGGTAAGTTATTTTTCGTTAAGCCCAACTGCCGGAACCGCGCTTGGGCCATTTATCGGCCTATATATTTTACAACGCGCGGACTTTACAATGATCTTTGCTGCTTGTACTTTTTTTTCCGCAATTAGTCTAATCATAGTTTTATTTTCCAAAATCCCTGAAGCAAGTATCACAAAAGAACAACTCCAGGCGTTGAAAAGCAGGTTTAGCATACATAATTTCTTTGAAAAAAAGGCTTTGCCCATTTCAATTATGATGGTGCCTATGGGGATAGCTTATTCGGGTATCGTCTCTTTTCTCAATTCTTATGCGATAGAAATACAACTGCAGGATGCAGCTGCTTACTTTTTTATTGTATATTCAATTTTTCTGTTTATTTCAAGGCCGTTTACCGGTAGATTGTTGGATCTCAAAGGGGATAATGTCGTCATCTATCCGGCCATATTATTATTTTCATTAAGCTTATTATTGCTCGGCCAGGCTCATAGCGGCTTCGCACTGCTGTTGGCAGGGGTACTGGTTGCCCTTGGTTTTGGGACGCTCATGTCTTGTTCGCAAGCGATTGCCATAAAAGAATCACCGAAGCACCGGGTTGGCTTAGGGACCTCGACTTTTTTTATTTGCATGGATGGAGGTATGGGGGTCGGGCCGTTTCTAACGGGGTTGCTCGTTCCTTTTTTTGAATATCGTGGAATGTATTTGACATTGGCTGTTGTTGTGCTGTTGTCCATTATTTTACGGGTCAAGTAGGGGACGGTTCCCTGTTTGACGCTTGAAACAAACAGAGAACCGTCCCCTGTTTCGACATTGACATAAGGGAAAAGGAGTTATATTATTATGGCACATACACCCCGGAGGGGGTGGTGGGAGGTGGACGGCTTGCCGAAAATTGCGGAAAAATATGAGGTAACGGGGATGACCTGTGCGGCATGTTCGGCTGCCGTTGAGCGCAGCGTGAAAAAGGTTCCCGGTGTTGAATCCGCAAAGGTCAATCTATTGACCAATAGTATGATCGTAAAATACGATGAAAAACAAGCCTCCAGCGCAGAGATAATCAAGGCGGTAACAGATGCCGGATATGGGGCTTTATTAAAAACAGAACAGGGAGCAAAACAGGCTCTCAAAGCAGGACTATCTGAAAATCCTATGCTTCAGGAAGCAGAAGAAATGAAGCTGCGTTTAATTATCTCTGTTTTGTTAATGGTGCCATTGATGTATCTCTCCATGGGCCATATGTTAAATTTGCCGCTGCCGTCTTTTTTATCCGGGATGAAGAATGCTGTTTCCTTTGCTTTTGCGCAGTTTTTACTGGCCCTGCCCGTCATTTTTATTAATCGTAAATTTTATACAGTGGGATTTAGAACCCTGTTTAAGGGACACCCCAATATGGATTCTTTGATAGCAATAGGCTCCGGAGCGGCTTTGCTTTATGGAATACTGGCAATTTTCCGTATGAGTTATGGTTTGGGAGCCGGTGATTGGTCAGTGGTGCAAAAATATTACCATGATCTTTATTTTGAATCATCGGCCATGATCCTCGTGTTTATTACTGTTGGGAAATTCCTGGAGGCACGCTCCAAAGGGAAGACCTCCGAGGCTATCAGAAGATTGATGGATCTGGTGCCTAAAATGGCTAGAGTAGTAAGAAACGGCCAAGAAGAGATGATCCCCGTGGAATTAGTGGTGGTAGGGGATATTGTGAGCATAAAACCCGGGGAGAAGCTTCCTGTGGACGGCATAATCATTGAAGGACAGTCTTTTGTGGACGAATCATTGTTAACCGGTGAAAGCATACCCGTTGAAAAACAGGCAGGGGAGCATGTGAGTGCAGCCACCGTTAATCAGGCAGGGGCCTTTAAGTTTAGGGCTACCCATGTGGGCGCGGATACTACCCTTGCAAAAATAATCGCGCTGGTGGAAGATGCCAATGCCACCAAAGCGCCCATTGCCAGCCTGGCAGATAAGATCAGCGGGATATTTGTCCCGCTGGTGATCGGCATTGCATTGCTTGCTGCTGCAGGTTGGTTATTTGCCGGGGCCGGCTTTGAGTTCGCGCTCTCCGTGGGGATAACGGTGCTGGTTATTTCCTGCCCTTGCGCCCTCGGCTTGGCGACTCCCGTTGCCATCATGGTTGCTACGGGCAAAGGGGCGGAAGAGGGCATACTGATAAAATCTGCGGAAGCCTTGGAAGTATTTCATCGGGTGCATACGGTTGTTCTGGATAAGACCGGGACCTTGACGGAAGGAAAACCACGGGTCACGGATATCGTACTGGGCTCTGCAGGTTCCGAGGATGAATTGCTGGAGATCGCGCAGGCGCTGGAGAAAAATTCCGAGCATCCTTTGGCTGCTGCTATTTTGGCTTATGCTAAAGGAAAAAGTATTGTTCCAAAGGAAGTACGAAAATTTAATGCTGTGGCGGGGCGGGGAGTGGAAGGATATTTAGACGGGGTTTTATATTTTGCCGGGAATGAAAGATTTATCAATGAAAAAGGGGTTGCCACTGAGGCAGTAGCGGCATTGTCGCACCGTTTTTCAAAAGAGGGTAAAACTCCCCTTTATTTTGCCAGGGAGGGGTCCCTGTTGGGGATTATTGCCCTTGCGGATGAACCCAAAGCTACCAGCCGGCAAGCAGTGGAAAGGTTTAAGGAAATGGGCGTTAAAGTGGTGATGCTTACGGGAGATAATCAAAAAACAGCCGAAGCTGTCCGCTTGCGCCTGGGAATAGATGAAGTCATCTCCGAAGCATTGCCGCCGGAAAAGGAACATAAAATCCGGGCGCTGCAACAGCAGGGGCAAAAAGTTGCCATGATTGGTGACGGGATTAACGATGCGCCGGCTCTTGCGAGGGCGGATACAGGCATCGCTATCGGAGCAGGGACGGATGTAGCCATCGAAGCAGCAGATATTGTTTTGATAAAAAATGATTTAATGGATGCAGTAAAAGCTATGGAGCTGTCCAGGGCCACTATCAGGACTATTAAACAGAACCTTTTCTGGGCATTTTTTTATAACAGTTTAGGGATACCGCTGGCGGCAGGTCTTTTCTATCCTGCCTTTGGCCTCAAGCTAACGCCGATGATTGGTGCAGCGGCGATGAGTTTGAGTTCCTTCTTTGTCGTTGCCAATGCTTTAAGGCTGCGCAAATTCAAGCCGTCTAAGGAATTTAAGGCGGAGCACAAGGCCCATCAAATTCTTAAAGAAAGTGAAGAAAGTGGGGGAAAAGGAAAAATGGAAAAAGTATTAAAAATTAAAGGTATGATGTGCAATAACTGTAAGATGCATGTGGAAAAGGCCCTAAACGGTTTGGAGGGGGTTAACGCGCAGGTAAATTTGGAGGATCACTTAGCCCGTGTATTCTTGTCAAAGGCTGTCTCAGATGAAAAATTAAAACAAGCAGTACAAGAAGCGGGTTACGAAGTAACCTCTATCTTGGAGCAGGCATAAAAAGATGAAGGCGGACAGGGAGCTGGTCTTAAAAAAACTAAAGACCGTGCGGGGGCAGATTGAAGGGCTTATCAAAATGGTAGAAGATGACCGTTATTGCATTGATATTTCTAATCAGCTGATGGCCTCCATCGGGATTTTGAAAAATATCAATAAAGACGTCTTGGATGCCCATTTAAGGCATTGCGTGACGGAGGCTTTTAATTCCAGCGATCAGTTGGAGAAAAAGCAAAAAATTAATGAAATAATCAATGTGATAGATAAGCTCGCCAGATAAGAAAATTGGAAAAGGAGGCAGGAAAGTGGAAACAAGAGAGTGTATAAAAAGCAGGCGAAGCGTGAGAAACTTTACAGGGCAAGAAATTCCGGAAGAAACCTTATCCGAATTGCTGGAAGCGGTTCGCTGGTCTCCATCGTGGGCCAATAGCCAGTGCTGGGAATTGGTTGTGGTTAAAGACAGGGCTACAAAAGAAAAGCTGGCGGAATTGCTGGCGGAAAGGAACCCTGCAACAAAAGCAGTGGTGCAGGCTCCGCTGGTAGTGGTCTTTTGCGGCAAAAAGGGGTTGGCCGGATACAAAAAGGGTATGCCCATGACGCAAAAGGGTGACTGGTATATGTTCGATGTTGGGCTGGCCTGCCAGAATTTTTGTTTAGCAGCCCATGATCTGGGACTTGGTACAGTTCAGGTGGGAAACTTTGACCACCAGGGCGTCGACAAATTACTAAACATAACGGGTGATGTTGAATCAGTAGCCATAATCCCCGTCGGTTACCCCGCAAAGGATAGTCAGGCTCCACCCAGAAAGGAAATTAGAGATTTTGTTTATTTGGAAAGCTACGGCAATAAAATGACAAGGGATTAGGGATTAAAGGATTCGAGGGAGGCTTTACCATAAAAAAACGGCTGTTGGAGGCTCAATACGCCGCTCCAATAGCCGTTTAGTTTTCTGCCTTTAGTTCCTTATATTTATTTTTATTAATATTGATTACAATGTGCTGAGGTAACGGTCAATCGCCCTGGCAGCCGTTTTCCCGGCGCCCATGGCCAGAATTACCGTTGCCGCTCCGGTGACAATATCCCCGCCGGCAAAAACCCCTTTGCGGGTGGTAGCCCCGTCGGCATCCGCGACAATTGTTCCCTTGCGCCCGATCTCCAGGCCGGAAGTAGTCTGCGGGATAAGGGGGTTCGGGCTGTTTCCAATGGCAATTACCACTGTTCCCACATCAAAAACAAACTCAGAACCTTTGATCGGCACAGGGCGTGCCCGTCCCGATTCGTCGGGTTCACCCAGTTCCATCTTGATGCATTCCATACCTTTGACCCAACCGTTCTCATCGGAAAGTATTTTAACCGGGTTGGTCAATAAGTTGAAAATTACTCCTTCTTCCTTGGCATGGTGAATTTCTTCCGCACGTGCCGGCATCTCCTTATCGGAACGCCGGTAAACAATATGAACTTCTTCAGCGCCCAGCCTCAGGGCAGTCCGGGCAGCGTCCATAGCCACGTTTCCCGCGCCGACGACAGCCACTTTTTTAGTCAGTTTTATGGGGGTATCCCACTCGGGGAATAAATAGGCTTTCATCAGGTTGGTCCTGGTCAAAAATTCATTGGCAGAATAAACCCCGCTTAAGTTTTCCCCAGGGATGCCCAGGAACTGGGGAAGCCCCGCGCCGGTTCCGATAAAGACGGCATGAAATCCTTCTTCTTCAAAAAGTTCATCAACAGTAATCGTCTTGCCGATAACGACATTTGTTTTAATATCTACGCCCAAACTGGCGATATAATCCACTTCACGCTGCAGGACCTTCTCCTTGGGCAAACGGAACTCGGGAATCCCGTAGCGCAGAACACCGCCGGTGGAGTGAAATGCTTCAAAGAGCACCACTTCATGTCCCATCCTGGCCAGGTCGCCGGCCGCCGTAAGCCCTGCCGGGCCGGAGCCTACGATAGCCACACGCTTGCCTGTTTTCGCCGGTATGGCAGGTGTTTCCACTCCCTTGGCCAGTTCGTAATCCGCCAGGAAGCGTTCCAGACGGCCGATAGCTACAGGCTGTCCTTTTTTGCCTCTGATGCAGAAGGATTCGCACTGGCTTTCCTGCGGGCAAACACGTCCGCAGACAGCCGGGAGGTTATTCTTTTCTTTGAGTTTCTTTATGCCTTCATCAAATTTTTCTTCTTGTATGCATTTAATAAACGCGGGTATGTCCACTTCCACAGGGCATCCCTCAACGCATTTGGCATCTTTGCACTGCAGGCATCTGTTCGCTTCCTTAACTGCTGTTTCCGCATCATATCCGAACGGCACTTCATCAAAATTTTTAATGCGCTCACGAGGATCCTGCTCGGGCATGGGGTGCTTCTCTTTCATTTTGCGCAATTGCTTTACTTGTTCATTATCGAGCGGCATTATTTTCCACCTCCACATCTGCATTCATGTTCGAATTTTTCCAGGGCAATCTTTTCTTCATCGAGGTAAGTACGTGCACGGCGGGTTAGTTCATCAAAATCAACCTGGTGAGCATCAAAAACAGGTCCATCGACACAGCTGAATTTTGTTTGTCCGCCCACCGTTACACGGCAGCAGCCGCACATTCCCGTTCCGTCCACCATAATGGGATTTAAGCTTACCATTGTCTTAATACCGTAAGGCCTTGTCTGATTGGCGATAACGCGCATCATTGGCAGCGGACCGACGGCGATAATTTCATCAATTTTTTTTGTTTTGTCGTCAAGAAAAGGCTGCAGAAGATCCGAAACAAAACCGTGATGGCCTTTTGTCCCGTCATCAGTGCAGATGTGCAGCTCGGTGCTAACAGCCCGCATTTCATCTTCCAGAATTAAGAGATCGGCTGTTCTGGCTCCAATGATAGAGATAACCTCCAGGCCTGCATCATAGAATGCTTTTACCTTGGGGTAGATGGGCGCAATTCCTACTCCCCCGCCGACGGCAATTACGCGTCCGGATGAGGGCAGTTCCATAGGTTGTCCCAGAGGACCTACAAAATCGCTTAAATAATCTCCTACCTCTTTGGTTCCCAGTTCTTTTGTTGTTTTGCCGATTTCCTGGAAAATAATTGTGATCGTGCCCTTTTCTTTGTTGCTGTCAGCTACGGTTAGAGGGATTCTTTCACCTTTTTCACTGACGCGAAGAATAATAAATTGTCCGGGCTGTACTTTTCGTGCAACCAGCGGAGCTTCAATTTCCATTAGCTTATTGACTTCAGATAAGACTTTTTTTGCTACAATTTTAAACAATATAAATTAACCTCCTTTACTTCTTTTCTTTAATATTTCCTTTTTAAGTTAAGTTCGCCATACTTAAAAAAAGTCCTTTTTTTTATTCTGTCAGTTTACTTTTAAAATAATCAAAGAACGGGGATGGCGCCGTCATCCCCGCTGGAACTGTACCTGCTGTTTAATTAATTTTAGTAACTGCTCAGGCCTTAAGAGATAATCTGTTATACAACGAAGCAGGGGACGGCTCCATCGTCTTCCTACTTTCTAAGGTGCGGGGACACACCTCTTGCAGAGGAATGTCCCAAGCTAAGGTGCGGGGACACACCTCTTGCAGAGGAATGTCCC
>JAAYFF010000011.1 GCA_012728375.1 Bacillota bacterium
GCTGAATTGTTCTATGACCTGCTTTCAGAAGGCGGCGTGGATCTGGGCGATGGGTTATCGGATGCTGAATTTAAACGGCTAATCCGTAGGCAGTATAACAAGGTTAAAAGCATTGCCGATGGTGGCTTTTGCTGATATCGGGGGTTTAATAGGTACTCGTATCTTTGACGCTTACAAATATATGGAACCTCCAACCCGTACTTAGATAGAGCATATGCCATTTCAAAGGGACTGCCGTTTACTTCTTGTCCTATTGCAAATTTCAGATGGGAAAACATTTGAACATAATGTTTAATATTATCTTGAGCTTCTTGATAATACCTGGCGTCATCAAGTTCAACACCAATCGCTTTGCCTAGTTTTACATAGGATTGATGAATTAAATCTAGATCGTAGTAATGAGATATGTCACAAAACGGAATACCATGTTTTTTCTCCATATCAACAGCAGCAGCTAACCCCTCTGGCTTGATTACGATATTTAAGCACGAACGGCTTAAGTTTTCAAATTCATCAAATGTTTTACAGTTGGATATCTGACGAATTTCATTTATCCCCGCCTGCTCAATTCAGAGCTTGATAGACGACCTATCAGCAAACTTACCAATTGGACAATGGAAAAATGCCATCTAGAGTCTCCCTTGGGATCGCAGCCAATCTGCATAACTTTATACCCTAAAGTTGAAAGAGCAGCAGAAAGAGCACTTGTTATTGTAGACTTACCAATTCCGCCTTTTCCATATACAGCAATCTTTTTCATATTTCCCTGCCTATTGCATAATTCTTTCTTAACTTCCCGCAGCCAGCAGCGCGGCCCCCAGTGCACCGGTAAATTGGCACTCCGCGGGGACGAAAACCCTGCTTTGAAGTTCTTCCTCCAGTGCCCGGCGAACCCCGGCATTTTGAGCCACTCCGCCGGTAAATACTATCTTCTCCTTAACGCCCAGACGGCGGGCCAAAGTAGCCACCCTCTTCCCCACGGACTGATGAAGACCAGCGATAATTCCTCCTTTCGGGCTGCCCCGGGCCAGCAGACCGATAATTTCCGATTCGGCAAATACTGTACACATACTGTTAATAGCAACCGTTACCGACGGATCTTCGGAGGCCGCCAGTTCTCCCACATCCATGCCAAGGGTGTTGGCCATGACCTGCAAAAATCTCCCGGTTCCCGCGGCACACTTGTCATTCATGGCAAAATCCAGAACTTTACCGTTTTCATTAATGCTGATTACTTTGCTGTCCTGGCCCCCTATGTCTATGATGGTCCGGGCTTCCGGACACAGTGCTGCCACACCCCGGGCATGACAACTGATCTCTGTCACGGTGCGGGCTGCCCCGTTAAAGGATACTCTCCCGTAACCGGTTACAAGCATTGCATCCACATCTTCCTGCTCTATCCCCGCTTGCATAAGAAGATTCGATAAAATTTGCTTCCCTACATCGCGGGGACTCCAGCCGGTGGGCAGAACGATAAAAAATTTTTTATCCGGGCTCAGGAGCACACCTTTGGAGGCTACGGAGCCGATATCCAGACCAACCGTAATCACTGCTTCGTCATCTCCAGCATGGCCTCAATTCGTACTTTCAAGCTTTCTTCATCAGAGGAGGAATAGTCGCTTTCCAGGTGCAGGAAAGGCAGCCCCTTTTCTTTAACCAGCTTTTTTACCTCATATGATTCAATATTGTAGGTGTGGCAGGCCTGCCAGGTGAGGTCAATAACGGCATCAGCTTTAAAATCATCGATCATTCGGCCCAAGAGCTCCATGCGGTAGGGATTGGGACTCATACAGGAACACGGGATGTTAACGTACTTTTCAGCCAGGACGACAATAGGATCATCATTGTTTCTGTCGGTTCTCAGCTCCAGCGTCTTATAACCGGAGCAGTTCTCCATCGCCACAACTGTTGCCCCCAACTCGTCTACCAGGCGGATAACCTTTTCCGAACCCAGACCAACCGGACAACCTGTCAATAAAATGCGCGGCTTTTGTGCAGCCTCCGGCTCAATCTTTATGGATTCCAGTTTGTTTTTCAGCGCTTCCATCATCTGTATTACTTCTTCCTTATCATGGCTAAAGCCGCTGGACCAAGTCACGGTTAATAAGTCAATTCCCCTTATGGGCGGCGGGGACATTTGGTTCAGATCGCAAATTTCCTTCAATAATTCTTTCTCCCGGTTGACCAAGTCAATGGCTTTCCAGATATCTTCATCGGTTATTGTCACCTCAAGCACTTCCTCAATGCGGGAGCGGAGCCTTCTTATCTCCTTCACCCAAAGATCAAAAGAAAAAGGAGATTTCTGATGGGGAAGCTGCATGACATGGACGGGCTTTAGATCCTGCATAATTTCAAACATCTTCTTTTTGCCGTCGCAGGTGGTTTCTCCGACGATCAGGTCGGAAAAAGCAAAGAAAGGGCAGGTATCGGTTAGGGCAAAACCATATGATGATTTAATTAAGGGGCACAAATTTCGGGGCAAAACTTCTTCTGCTGCCGGTATGGGATCTTCCCGGGTCCCACATAGCCCTACCGGGATGGCTCCGGCAGCCAATACCAGTTCCTGGGGACAAAAGGTACAATAAATTCCAACAACTTTCAAGCCTTCCTTCTTTTTATCCAAAATCTTCTCCAGGGCTACCGAACGAATATTGGCAAATTGATCAACGTTGATATCCGCCATTTTTCCTCTCCTTAAAACAATTTGATAAGACAAAAGAAAAAGCGGGTTAGACGATTTAACC
>JAAYFF010000012.1 GCA_012728375.1 Bacillota bacterium
ATTTAGGTACTATCAGGTTGAGAAGCACCGGCAGTTCCTCGCGATATTCATCGGAAAGAGTTATAACGGGACGGGTGACCGATGAAGACGGTTACTTCGTTCAGGGGGCCGAAGTTTACTTAATAGACGAGGATGGCGAAGAGATTAAGACAACGACAGATGCCAGGGGGTATTACACATTCCGGGATGTTGAAACGGGAACATATACAATAGGAGTTAATGCTTCAGGGTATGAATTGCTGGAAAGAATAGATTATGTGAGAGTTCTTTCCACGGATGATGAAAAAGAAGTAAATCTTATGGTAAAAACTGAAAGCAGGACAGGCTATGATGTGTATGGAAGAGTCGTTGACGAAGACGGAGAGTATCTTGAAGGTGTTGAGGTTTCATTAATTGACGGCAATACGAGAATAAAAAGAGTGACCACGGATTCAAGGGGGTACTATGAATTTAGATATGTTCCCAATGGAAGATACACCATTGAATTTAAAAAAATGGGTTATCAGACAAAAAGGCTGACAAATGAGGTCAGGGTAGACGGAACTTATTACCCGGTTTCTCAAACAGAATTAATAGAAAAAGAAGGCATGACCACCGTTATTGGGGGATTGGTGGGAGACGCTCAGTCGGGTTTAAGCAATATTACCGTCTATCTGGAAAATGACCTCAATAAGTATACTGCCAAGACAAATTACTATGGTTATTTTACTTTTAATGAGGTAAAAGAAGGTAGGTATAGTCTTTATGCAGCAATAGGCAATTCCAAGAAACTTCTGGAAACCAATTTAAGGGTGTCGGGATCGCGAACTGATATTGGAGATATAAATGTTAACAGGATTGATTCGGGTTACAAGATAACCGGTAATGTCAAAGATACTGATAATTACAGTATCAGCAATGCAAAAATTGCTGTTACCGCCGGCGGAATAAATAAAGAAACCACTTCAGATAATTACGGTTATTTTTCCATCTCAGGGCTTGAACGGGGAGAATATACCATTACTATAACTAAGGAAGGGTATGGCACTGTAAGCGAGAAAATAACTATAACAAGTTACGATCTGGATAGAAGCTTTACTTTACGGCCAAATGATTATGTTAAAGTTAGTTCTTCCGATATTACTCTGGCTGTCAACGAAAGAATCGATTTAAATAAATATATATCAAAAGTGGAAATATATTCTTCAAAGGATATTCTCCTTGATAACATAACTTCCCGTTATGAAGTTACGGTTCCTGCAGAGTATACGGAGTATCTGGCGGCCTATTCCAGCAACGAGATAATGGGCAAGAAAGCCGGAACTGCCTATCTACAAATAAGCGTCAGAAATAGCCGGGATTATGATAACCTTTCTCCGGCCTTGCTTAAAGTAACCATAACTGAACCTGTTTTAGCAAGGGAAGCAATCCTTACAATTGGAAGTAATTATTATATCCTTGATGGGAAAACGGAAATATCAGACGCCTCCCCGTATATTAAAAATGACCGGAGTTTTTTCCCTATCAGGGTAATGGCCAGAGCTTTAGGGGTTACAGATGAAAATATTAAGTGGGATGCTGCTACCCAAACAGTGACTCTGGTTAAAGGCTCCGACACTGTTGAGTTTACGGTAGGGAAGAAAAGTTATAAGCATAATGGAAAGACGTTATCTATGGATGTCGAGGCGGAAAATGTTCTGGGAAGAGTTTATTTGCCGGCGCGTTATGTTTCCGAGGCCCTGGGGGGAGAAATTGTGTGGGATAGCGCAACGAAAACATTGACCATAAGATCAAACTAATGTTTTTCCATATGGAAACAAGAGTGAACGTTTACAGAAGAAAGGGGATATTTATACATAAAACCCCCTTTTTTTTTGATTTTAGCAGGATTTCCATAAGTGCCCATCGAATACAGTAAAATAATGATTACAGTATATACCCTTCACTAAACCGGATAGTTCTACTTTTCTGATAAAATAAAAAGGATATTTTATTTACAATTTAGAGATGTATGGAAAATAAAGCAGATTTAAGGAGTGATTAAATAAAGCATTTACTTCTCCAAACATTTTGGAGTGTAAAGGCACAGTATACGCGGGTAGGAAAAGAGGTGATTTTTTCGGAAAAGTTGGCATCAATTGACATACAGGCTACTATTGTGGAGGTATATTAACTTTTACGGAGGAGGAGTAATGGTTTGAAACTAAAAAGGCTTAGTTGTTTTGTTTTGTTTTGTTTCCTGATGAGCATTTTCCTGCCGTCTGTTTCTTTAGCTAGCGGATCGGGAGGAACAATAGACAAGATTGCCGACGAGCTTTGGAGTATCTATCCTTACCTGGATGAGACGGATAAGGCTGCTCTTCGAGCCGCAAGGGAAAACTTGCAAATATTTGTGGACGAAAATCGATATTCCGATGTGTATTCCGGCGGTGACAGCTACGACGATGCCTGGGATACAGTAATCGGAGCCCTGATGACAGATGAGGTAAAAGCAATATATGGAAGCAAAGAGGATGCAAGGACTGCACTAATTGAGTTTGCTACCGGTGTTGCCAATAGTTATTATGCCAGTAGCAGGGAAGACTTAATAATTAGACTGACCAAGTTTAAGGATGATTACAAGGACGATTTCCAGAAATTATTTGGCAGTGATATCAAGCTCGAAACCCTATATAATCTATTGGAGCATACTCGCAAGGAAATTCCGAATGTCATTAAAACTAAAACTGACCCTGACTACCTGAATAAATTGGCGTTTGGAACTAATACGGACTTGATCAATACCATTCCGAAGATAACTAAGGATGCGATGCTGGCAGCATTAGATGCTTTTCCTTATTTTAAGGGCAAGCTTTCCGCCATTGGCTGGTCTGTAGATAAGATTATTGAGCAAAGGACAGAATTAAGCCAACTGATCGATCCAAACAATGCGGCGGAGTTGGCTTTAGCCAAGGCAGCTGTTCGCTCGGAAACTGAGCTTGTTGAAGATAAAACTACTCTGAGTATTGGTGAATCAACAACATACAAAATCCAAATAATGGGTAAGAATGCAACTGGTCTAGTAAATTGGCACAGTTCAGACCCTCAAGTCGCTGAATTTAACAAATTGGATGACGGACGCTATGGAGAAACCCTAACAGCAAAAAGTGCAGGGACTACGTTAATTACAGCCTACCGTGCCTATAACGGAGGCACTCCTGAAAATGATTGGATTATCCGCTTTCCAGTAGTAGTAAATCCAGCAGGCACTGGTGGCGGCGGCGGCGGAGGAGGAGGCGGTCCTTCGGCACCAGTTACCCCGCCTGCAGAGAGCAAGGAAGTAGTCATTGAGGTCCTTAAAGGCGGTAAAATTACCGTGAATGGTGTAATTGTCGAAATTCTTCCGAACGCACTGCCCGAAGATACCAAAGTATTAGTAATACTGGTGGAAGATATCAGTGATTTGCCGCTGCTTAGCAGCTTGTTAAGTGATGTCTATGAAATTACAAAGGATAAAGCAGGTATCTTTACGGAACCGGTGAAGATTACGCTGTCTTTCGATAAGTCGAAAGTAGATCCAAATAAGTATGACATTGTCATCGCCTGGTACTGTGAAAAGATCGGCAAATGGATAGTTCTCGATGATGTTGAAGTAGATTTTGAAGCGGGAACGGTATGCGGAATGACCGACCACTTTACCAAATTTGCTGTTCTTGCCATGGATAAAGTTGCTCTTCAATTAAAAGATATTAAAGGGCACTGGGCCGAGAACTTGATTACCCGGTTGGTTAGACTTGGCTCCATTTCAGGTTATCCGGACGGTACATTCAAACCCAATAATAATATTACCAGGGGAGAGTTTGCCACAATACTCGTAGAAACTTACGGTTTAACCCAGAAAACCGGAGGAGGCAAGACCTTTAAGGATACCGAACAACACTGGGCAAAAGAATATATTTCCATCGCAGCCTCTCATGGTATTCTGAAGGGTTACAGCGATACGGAATTTGGTCCGGATGACAAGATTACTCGTGAACAGATGGCTGTAATGATCGTCAATGCAGCACAAGCAGAACAAAATGCTGCCGCAACTGCTTTCCAAGATCAAAATAAGGTTTCTGGTTGGGCTGCAGAAGCTGTGAAGGCAGCAACGAAAGCCGGGATTATTCAGGGATATCCGGATAATACCTTCAAACCCCAAAACAATGCCACAAGAGCTGAGGCAGTGACGGTTATTCTAAATTCACTACGATAATAATTGTGAAAAATGCCCCTCAATTTTGGGGGGCGTTCTTTTTTTAAAACTTTGTTGAAAAAATGCAACTTTTTGTCGTTTAATGCGTTTTATAAAGCAGAAGGTAGAAAGCAGAAAGTAGACAGAAGAAAGAGGGAATATATGGAGATGAAAAAAAGGATAATCATCACTTTGGTGACATTATTCGTTCTTGGAGCTGTTGTTTTGACAATGACATCGGTACATCTTATGGCGGCAGGTTTATTATCTAGTTATCAGCTGATCAAAGACGATTACCCGGAGTTCGTCACCCGCTTAAAAAACGGTGGTGCAACAGAAGCAGATATCGAACGCTTTTTACTGGCGCTCGATCAAAAAGTAATAGAAAAAGGGCCGCTAAATGAAGCAAACTTTAATCAAATAATGTTGTCCTGCGTGGAAGAATTACTAGGAATGACGGCCCATCGCAGTATTTTGCAAGCCCTTTTAACTGGATTCCCCGATGAAGTTAAGTATGCCATGCAGGGAAAGCTTCATCCAGGTCTGGTTCCTTTGCGCAATGCCGTTCTCCAAGCTATGCTGGGAACAGAAGAGAGTACTCCTGGCTCGTCGCCCACTTCAGGTGGACCGGCTTCTAGTGGAAAGACTTCTGATGTAGCTAAAGAAGTATCACGTCAATTGTCGCAAAATCGCGCCTTCATTGAATTAAAAACCGAACCGCAGGTAACCACCCTATCAATCCCTGGCTCTGCCCTGCAGGAGATTAGTAGCGCTGCAAAAAATTTGGATATCATTATCGGGAAAGTGCTTTTCCGCCTGCAGCCCGGCACCGTCCAGGTCAGCGCTGGAAACAACATTGCTTTTAGTTCCCAGCAATTGTCTGCAGAGAAAGCGGCGCAAGTACTGCGCTATCTTTCTTCCGGGCAAAAAGCCATCGGCCCGATTTACGAATTTTCCTGCAGCACTGAAGACAGTATCTTTGGTATTAACTTTGCCAAGCCTGTCACGGTTATTATCTCATATGAAGGAGAAAACCTTAGCGGCATAGATGAGGATAAGCTGGATGTTTTTCGTTTTAATGAGCAAACGAAAAAGTGGGTGCCCATGAACGGCTCTCCTAACCCTGCAACAAAAACGATAACATTTACAACCAGCAGTTTTGGCAAGTATGCCATTTTAGAAGATATCGCCGAAATTGCTGCCGATGGGAAACCGGAAGTCCCTGTAGAAATAATGCTGAAGCTTGATGAATTGAATGCTACTGTCAACGGCAAATCTGTAACCCTTGATGCAAAACCCTACCTTAAACCGGTAGTAAACAGGACCATGGTGCCCCTGCGCTTCCTAAGCGAAAGCCTGGGTGCAAAAGTGACATGGAAGGCAGAAAGTGAGCAGGTTGTTATTGAAGACAACAACAGTGCAAAAACAATGATACTCACTATAAATTCAGAAAAAGCCATTGTGGATGGAATGGAAAAAAATCTTGACTGTCCTGCAGAAATGCTGCCGCCCGGGAGGACTTTCGTGCCCTTGCGCTTTGTGAGCGAGAACCTGGACGCAAAAGTAGTTTACGATGCCAAAAACAGAGCGATTACGATAAGCAGATAAACCGGAATTGAGGAACCGTCTTAATGTATAACGGATTCTCTTAGACTGGCAGTTACCTTTTAATTTTATCTGCAGCTTCTTTCGTGTCCAAGCAGGAAATGTCTAATTATGCAGAGAATTACTATAAGCATAAACGGGAAAAAGCGGAACCGGTGAAAAAGAATGTCATTTTGCCGCGCCCATTATTTGTCCATAATTTTACAGGCAATGCAGGAGGAGAAAAAGTGGATATAAATAACCTGAAAGACAAGATTGAGGTAATCCTTAAAAATGAAGAACAGCCCCTTGATGAAGAGATTTCCCTGCGCGCCATTATCGAAGCGCTCCTTAAAGGGAAAAAGCTCATCGCTGTTACTGTGATAATTTGTCTGCTGGCTGCCTACCTGGTCACCGGCTTTCTCAGCCCATACCGCGACACCCGGGCTATCGCGGAGACGATTATTACCTTTAACTTTGAAGGCATCGAAAAAGGGCTGGACCCCCACGGGCGCCGTTTTGACCTAGGCATTATAAAAGCTCCCGTTGTGCTCGACAAGGTCATCGAATCCCTGGAACTGGACAAGGACGATATTACAGTGGATCTGCTGCGCAACAACCTGGAAATAGTTCCTATTGTGCCGGGCGACGTGGTGGAGAAGATCCGCCGGCGTATCGAAGCCTATGATCCTGCAAAGGCGGATATCGCTGTCCTGGAAGACTATACCTATTATCCCAACCGCTTTACCATAATGTTTAAAATTCCAAAGGACAAAAATATCGACAATGAGCGCGGCCGCAAGATCCTTGACGGTGTGATTGACGCCTATATCCAGTATTTTTACGACACCTATTCCGACCGCGCCGTGTTGGCCAACGCGCTGGGCATTATTGACTACGACGATTACGATTACCCGGAAGTACCCATCGTTATGCGCAGCCAGATTAATATCATGCAGAGTTTCCTTTCGGCCAAGCACCGGCAAGCGCCTGAATTCCGTTCCAAGATTACCGGGCTGGCTTTTAACGACATTGTGGAGGCCATATCCCTGATTGATACAATGGATCTTAACCGCCTGAACTCCATTATCAGCTCTTACCGCATCAGTAAGGATATTGATAAACTGATCCGTTCCCTGGAGTACCGCATTAAGAGCTACGAACTCAGTCAGGCCAAAAAAGAAGAAGAAGCAGCTAAAGCGGGAGAAGTCATGGATAAGTTTGAAAAGGAAAGAAGCATCGTTTTCATGGGGGGGGTAGGCACACCCGAAGGTGTCATTGAAACAGAGAAGACAAGCGAACTATACGATGAACTGGCCCAGCGTTCCCTGGACTCCGGCATATCCGCCGCACACATCCGGCAGGATATTGAATACCTACACCGTGAAATAGAGATATTTACTTCGGATGATGATATTTCGCTGGAAGTGAAGCGCCAGGCCGAAGCAGAAGTAATAGCCATGATTGAGGATATCGACGCCAAATTGAAAACCTGGATCGACCTGTCCAACCGCACGCTCGAGGACTATTTTGAGAATATTTATTTCCAGCGGGCCATTATGCGCCTCGCCCCGGTGCAGGTTTCCAAGGCCCCTCTGGACAAACTAATGCTAAACATGGCTATC
This sequence comes from Bacillota bacterium, assembly GCA_012728375.1. GTDB lineage: Bacteria > Bacillota > Dethiobacteria > DTU022 > UBA8154 > DUNV01. The sequence continues at coordinate 7,402 of JAAYFF010000012.1, forward strand.
GCCCTGGTGCTGGGCTTGATGCTCGGAGCGCTCGCCGCCCTGTTCCGGGAATACTGGCACAGCAGCAGTGAGAAAAAGGACAGGCCGGCGGGAACCGCATAGGCAACAGAATTCATATCCATTTAGCAGAAAGAAGGAAGACTTGGGGACATTCCTCTCTTCAAAGAGATAGGGGTGCTTTTCATTGTGGGCTGCCAACAACGTAGGAAGCTGGCATGCATTATTTGTTGCCACCGGCCATGAAGAAAGAATTAAAAGAGCCCTGGATAAGCATTTTGACGATCAACTAAAATTTATCATCCCCAAAAGGGAACTTAAAGAAAGAAAAGCAGGTAAATGGCATCTGGTCAAACGATACTTATTCCCCGGCTATATCCTGCTTAAAGGTAAGGTTACCGTCGAAACATACTATCGGCTTAAACAAATACCTGTGCTGGCTAGACTGCTGAAAAACGAAGACGGCCCATTGGAAATAGAAAAAAATGAAATCGAAGTCATAAAAAAACTGATTGGCAATGAAGATGGGCATATAGGAATATCCACAGCCTACAAGATAAATGACAGGGTTAAAATAATAAGCGGTCCTTTAGCCGGCCTGGAAGGCTACATACAAAGCGTTGACAAAAAACATGGCCGGGCTAAAGTCAGTCTTCGCTTTTTAGGCGAGCCAAGAACTGTTCAACTTGGTATCGATATCGTGGATAAAGTCAACGTTTTCTGACACAAAATCTGATGCGGCTATTCGGCAGTTTCGACTCCAATAGAAACATCAGAGGTCATAGCAATTCCGGTAGCATGACGCAAATCATGTGACTGGGCGAAGCTATACCTTTAAAAGTTGGAAAGTTGGTCTGTTGGAAAGGATAAGCATATGTATGACGATACTAATAAATTAATAGTTTGGCAAAAAGCTCACGAATTAGTATTAAAAACATATGAGATAACAAAAGATTTTCCAAAAGACGAGCAGTTCGGTTTAACCTCTCAAATTAGAAGGGCAGCTGTATCAATTCCAAGCAATATTGTCGAAGGTAAAGCAAGAGGATCCAACAAGGAATACAAAAGATTCTTGTTGATGGCAAGGGGATCTTTAGAAGAAGTAAAATACCAGTTGTTCTTAGCAAAAGATTTGAATTACATAGATGAAGAAAAGTATAAAGGTGTATTGAACTTAGCGATGGAAACTGGGAAATTGTTGGCTGGTTTAATTAAGAAATTGGATTAGGCTTTAACCTTTCCAACTTTCTGCTTTCCAACCTTCCAACTTAAACGAAGGAGGCACGACTGAGTTGTCCGATAGAATCTTCCTCTCCTCCCCCCACATGAGCGATGAAGGTTATGAAATGCAATATATAAAGGAAGCTTTTGATACAAACTGGATTGCCCCCCTGGGACCAAACGTTAATGAATTTGAGAAAGAGTTTGCCAAAAAAGTTGGTGCAAAACATGCTGCCGCTCTTTCTTCAGGAACAGCTGCTATTCAGATGGCACTTAAAGCAGCTGGTGTTGGTGAAGGGGATATAGTATTTTGCCAAAGCCTCACCTTCTCGGCTACAGCTAATCCAATTATTTATCAAAATGCAATTCCTGTATTTATTGATAGTGATTATGAAACCTGGAATATAGATCCTAATGCATTAGAAGAAGCTTTTAGAAAATATCCAAATGTAAAAGCTGTTTTAGTAGTTCACTTATATGGCCTATCTGCTGATATGGACAGCATTATGGAAATTTGCCATAAGCACAATGTGGTTGTTATCGAAGACGCTGCTGAATCTCTCGGAACTTACTATAAAGGAAGGCATACGGGCACCATCGGGGATTACGGCATCTTTTCCTTTAACGGCAATAAAATTATTACTACCTCCGGCGGCGGGATGCTTGTTTCAGACGATGAAGAGAGAATTGCCAAAGTAAAATTTTGGGCCACTCAGTCCAGAGATCCCGCCCGGCACTACCAGCATAGCGAACTGGGCTTCAACTACCGCTTGAGCAACGTCCTCGCCGGCATAGGCAGAGGGCAGCTTAAAGTCCTGGAACAGAGGGTAGAGAAGAAGAAGTACATCTTCGAATATTACAAAAGGGAGCTCAGCGGACTGAATGGCGTTCAGTTCATGCCGATCAATGAATGGAACGAGCCGAACTACTGGCTGAGCTGCATCACCCTAAGCGGACCGGTCAGGCCGCTTGACATTATAGTAGCTTTAGAGAAAGAGAATATTGAATCCAGGCCCCTCTGGAAGCCGATGCACATGCAGCCATTTTTTGCTGAATATGATTATATAGGTGGAGAGGTATCGGAGAAGCTGTTTGAAAACGGCGTATGCCTCCCGAGCGATACAAAAATGACAGATGAGGAACTGGAGAGAGTGGCCGGAATAATTAAGCGGTTGTTTTAGCAATAGTGAAACAATGGCTTAACAATTGCTTAACTACTGCTCAGCCATTGCTCAACTACTGTTAAAAAGGGTTGTGGAAATAGATATGCAGACCGAGCTTAAACAGACTATAAGATCAACCTTATCTAGGCCTGCAAAAGGCGGCATTTATAGAAAGTATATCAAAAGGCCGTTAGACTTTATTTTATCGCTTATTGCAATTATATTATTATCACCGGTCTTATTGACAGTGGCAATATTAGTAAAAATTTACCTGGGCAGTCCGGTAATATTTAAGCAGAAACGTCCTGGATTAAATGAGAAGATTTTTACATTGTATAAATTTAGAACAATGACGGATGAAAGAGATGAAAATGGCGAGCTTCTACCAGACAGCCAGAGGTTGACGAAGTTTGGGAAAATGCTGAGAGCTACAAGCCTGGATGAGCTGCCGGAGCTATTTAATGTTTTAAAAGGTGATATGAGCATCGTTGGGCCGAGGCCTTTATTAACTAAATATCTTTCGCTTTATGATGACTATCAGAAACAAAGGCATAAGGTAAGACCTGGTCTATCGGGTTTAGCAATGGCAAAGGGAAGAAATGCACTGACGTGGGAAGAAAAATTTTTTTACGATATATATTACGTAAAAAATGTATCATTTTTACTTGATATAAAAATTATCTTTTGGACGTTAGCTATTGTATTCAAGCGTGAAGGCATAAATGAAAAAGGCTATGTTACAACAAGTGAATTTAAGGGTCCTAATAAAAAAGCAGGAGCAGAATTAAAATGATTTTAGCTATTTACTGTTGCGGTGGCCATGGTAAGGAAGTTCAATTTTTGGCTAATAGGATAAATGAAGTTGAAAGTAGATGGAATGAAATTTTATTTGTTGATGACAATCCAAACTATTTTTTAATTAAAAACAAGGTTTTAACACTGGAAGAAATAAAGGCAAAATACAATAGTGATGAATGTGAATTTGTAATTGCTTCCGGCGAACCGTATGTATTAAAAAAGCTTTCTAATAAAGTATTGGATAGTAATTATCGGCTTACAAATCTTGTAGCGCCTGATGCAATAATAGATAGTGTTCTTCAGACCGGTCAAGGGTATATTATTCAAAAACAAGTGGTAATAGCTTGCGATGTTAAGATTGGAAGAAGTTCATGCGTAAATTTTTCATCGATATTGCACCATGATGTTAGCATAGGTAATTATTGTTTTATTGCATCCAGATCTACGATCTGTGGAAATGCGGTAATCAATAATGGGACTTATGTTGGAGCAGGAAGTATTATACGAGACGAAATCATGATAGGTTCAAACTGTATCATTGGTATGGGCTCTGTCGTAACAAAAGATGTGCCAGATAATAGTGTAGTTTATGGAAATCCTGCAAAGGTAATTAAAAGCAATAGTAACCAAAGAGTTTTTCAATAAAATAGAGCTGACATGTAAAAGAAGTTCTTTCACAAAACTTTAAGATAATTGGAGTAATTGGCATGAAGATTTTGGTAATAGCAGCACACCCCGATGACGAAGTTTATGGAATGGGTGGTACAATAGCAAAACTAACTAAGCAAGGGCATGAGTTATATGTTTTAATTATTACAGAAGGATGCTCAACCCAATATAAAGATCGGCCACATTTAATTAGGGAAAAGAAAAAACAAGCATATGAGGCTAACGCTGTTCTTGGAGTCAAGGAAGTTATTTTTGGTGATTTGCCTGATATGAAACTTGATACCGTAGCGCATGTAAAGATAAATGCGGTTATCGAAAAAGCAATAAGAGACTTAAAACCTAATGTAGTTTATACACATTTTTATGGTGATGTGAACAAAGATCATAGGTGTGTTTCTGAATCAACTATGGTAGCGGTAAGGCCCATACATTTACAGTGTGTCCGTGAAGTCTATTTTTATCAGGTTCCATCCTCGACAGAATGGGCCGCAAATGTAGCACTGAATACTTTTACACCAAACGTCTTTGAAGAAATATCGAAGTACTACGATAGGAAGCAGGCTGCAATATTAGCCTATTCATCAGAAATTAGAGAATACCCCCATCCCCGCTCTCTTAAAGTAGTAGAAATGTACGATTTAGCACTTGCAAAGCGTAATGGATTAGAATTAGCGGAAGGATTTATGTTAATAAGAAAGGTTAATAAGTAGAATGAATTTTATATTAATAGGTTCTGTTGAATCCAGTAACATTTTCCTCTTAAAGGCTATAGAAAATGGATTTTTACCTAGTCATGTTTTTGGATTAGATGAGCAGTATTCGGAAAATGTATCCGGGTTCTTCCCTATTTATAAAACTGCAGAAGACAATAGGATACCTTTTACTAGATTCAAAAAAATAAATGATAATTTTAGTAAAATTAAAGAGATAAAACCTGATTACATATTCGTAATTGGCTTATCACAGATAATAAGTAGAGAACTGATCACTTGTGCGAAAATTTTTGCGATAGGAATGCACCCCACGCCACTACCTAAATTTAGAGGTAGAGCAGCTATACCTTGGCAGATAATTCTTGGAGTGAAAGAGTCAGCAGTAACTTTTTTTAGAATTACAGATGGCATGGATGATGGTGATATTTTATGGCAAGAGCCATACTACATTGATTCAGATGATTATGCTTTTGATGTTCATCAGAAAGTCTACGCGGCATTGGGTAAGGCAACAGGCATTCTTTTAAATAAATTATCCGAAGGAACTATAAAACCAGTTCCGCAAGACCAGTCACAAGCCACCTATTTATTAATACGCAGAGAAGAAGATGGTCAGATTGACTGGAAAGAGCCAATTGAAAGCATATACTCTCTTATTAGAGGTGTATCAAAGCCTTATCCAGGAGCGTTTTCATATTATGAAGGAAAGAAGGTTATTTTTAATCGAGCTGAGATTATTAAGAATAGTTCATATATAGGTATTAACGGCCAAATTGCAAAGATTGAAAATGGTGCTATTTACATTGTAGTTTATAATAATCTGCTTAAAATCACTGACTATACTGCGAAAGAAAAAATTAGATTTGTTGTTGGCAAGAAATTTAGATAAGGATAGGTATCAGCTGGAGTGAGCAAAAAATAATAGAACTAGTTTTCGTAGAGGTAAAAATAGCAAAGCTTGTTAGGAAGATTACTTGATGAAGAAAAAAATATGGCTTATAAATCATTATGCTACTGATATGTATTTTAATGAAGGCGGGCGACATTATTGGTTTGCCAAAAACCTCTTGCAAAAAGGTTATGAGCCTACAATTTTTTGCGCAAATACAAGGCATAATGCTGGCGATATCATCGAAGTAAAAAGCGGAAAATATATAGTTAAAGCTGCTGGTAATATTCCTTTTGTATTTGTTAAAACAACAGTCTATAGTAGCAATGGATTAGATCGAATTATAAATATGGTGACTTTCTATAAAAATTTATTTCCAGCATCTAAAGAAAATGCAAAACTAAACGGCAAGCCGGATATTATACTTGCTTCTAGCGTTCATCCCCTTACTTTAGTAGCTGGAATTCAGATTGCAAAGAAGTTCGGTATTCCCTGCATTTGCGAGGTAAGGGATCTATGGCCTGAGACCTTTGTCGACCTAAAGATAATTAATAGGAATAACCCGATCCTTAAATTACTTTATGCAGGCGAAAAATGGATTTATAAAAAAGCGGACAAGCTTATCTTTACCATGGAAGGCGGCAAGGACTACATCATTGAAAAAGGCTGGGACAAAAGCCATCATGGTCCAATTGATATTAGCAAAGTGTATCATATTAATAATGGGGTAGATTTAGAGGAATTCGACTATAATAGGAAACATTACATTATTGAAGACAAAGATTTAGAAGATGAGAATACTTTTAAAGTAGTATATACTGGATCGATAAGATTAGCAAATAAAGTCGGAAAGATCATTGATGCAGCAAAACTTTTAAGTGACCAAAATGTTAAATTTTTAATTTGGGGCGACGGGGATCAGCTTGAACCTTTGAGAAAAAGAATTAAAAGTGAAAACATCAGAAATATTTGTTTTAAAGGAAGAATTGATAAAAAATATATACCTTATATAACATCAAAAGCTAATTTAAACATAATTTTATATGATAACGTACCGCTTTTTAAATATGGTAGTTCTTCCAATAAAATGTTTGATTCATTAGCTTCTGGAAGGCCTACTTTATTTACAGCTAAGCATCGGTATTCAATAATATCTCAATATGGAGCAGGTTTAGTAATGGAAGATAACAGCGCTGAAAGCATTGCCGAAAGTATTATGTATTTTAAAAATTTAAATAAGAATGACTATGATAAATACTGTATAAATGCTCGAAAAGCTGCCCAAGACTATGACTTTCAAAATTTAACAAAAAAATTATTAAATATCATAGAAGAGTAAATAGAATTATTGAAGAAGTGCGAGACTATTGTTTGTAACAAGTAAGGAGAAAAAAATGAGCATAGGGATCAAGGCAATTGAATATGTTCTTCCTGAAAAAGTGTTGACAAATGAGGAATTATCATGCCTATATGAAGATTGGACACCTGAAAAGATACTGGACAAAACAGGGATTGCTTCGCGTCATGTTGTTTCAAAGGACGAACATGCATCGGATTTGGCAGAGAGAGCGGCAAAAAAACTATTCAGTACAGGTATTACAACACCGGAAGAAATTGATTTTCTTTTATTGGCAACCCAAAGCCCTGACTATTTGTTGCCTGCTACGGCATGCATACTTCAGGACAAGCTGGGGATTCCACAAAATGCAGGGGCCTTTGATTTCAATTTGGGGTGTTCAGCTTATATATATGGTTTGGCTTTGGCAAAGAGTTTAATAAATACAGATATTGCCAAAAACGTACTTTTAATTATGTCAGAAACATATTCCAAATATATACACCCGTTGGATAAGAGTGTACGTACAATATTTGGAGATGCCGCAGCAGCGACATTGATTAGTGATAATGGAAACAGAATAGGAAATTTTGATTTGGGAACTGATGGCCGCGGCAAAGATTTATTGATTGTCCCAGCCGGAGGCTCAATGCTTCCAAAATCAGAAGCAACTGCGACAGAGACTTATGATAGCGGTAATATTCGTTCTCTAGACAACTTATTTATGGATGGAGCTGAAGTGTTTAACTTTACAATCCGTGTCGTTCCTGAAAGTATAAGAAATGTACTAAAGAAAAATAAACTAACGCTAGATGAGATAGACCTATTTATTTTTCACCAGGCAAACAAGTTTATGTTGGATTTTTTAAGGAAGAAACTAAAAATACCAAAGGAAAAGTATTATATAAATATGCAGGACATTGGCAATACGGTATCTGCGTCAATTCCCATTGCTCTTAAAAGAGCTGAAGAAGAAGGAAAAATAAAAAAAGGTTACAAAGTATTGATTTCCGGATTTGGTGTAGGCTTGTCTTGGGGCTCGACAATTTTGTATTATTAAGCCGAGGGAGGAGAGTAGTATTATATTTTCAACTTTTGATAATATCAAAAAGCGGGATTGCTTGTGCAGTCCCATCAACTAAAGAAATATTAATTGAAAAATATGCGGATGTTTTTGGAGAAGAAAATGTCAAGAAATTTAGCAAGATGACAGGTATATTCTCTAGATATACTACGATACAAGAGCAAACAGCTTCAGACCTGTCATATGAAGCTGCAAAACATTTGATTAATAAAAAAAACATTCAACTTGCAACGATAGGGGCCATTGTATTTGTTACCCAGACTCCGGATTATAGACTTCCATCTTCAGCATGCGTCCTTCATAAGCGGCTTAATCTTTCGAAGGATTGCATGGCTTTTGATGTTAATTTGGGGTGCTCGGGTTATGTATATGGGCTGCAAATTTTATCGTCATTAATGGCCAGCAGCAATATAGAAAGGGGCTTGCTATTGGCAGGAGATACACTTACTAAAAGTTGTGCACCGAAAGACAGCTCGTCCTGCATGTTGTTTGGGGACGCCGGGTCTGCAACTTTACTGGAAAGAACTGATGAAAAAAGATGCATACAAATGGGTTTTAGAACCGATGGAAACAGGTTCAAAGCCATAATCATCCCTGCAGGCGCTTATAGAAATAGCGATTCTCCACATGAAAGAGTATTATGGGGCGATGGTAATGTTCGTTCAGACTATGATTTATATATGAATGGTACCGATGTATTTACTTTTACTATTACTGAAGTTCCTTTACTTATAAGTGAGTTTATGGATAAAACAAATACGAAACCCGATAATTATGACAGTTTTGTGATGCACCAGGCGAATTTGTTTATACTAAAGCAGGTTGCCAAACGATGTAAAATTTCAATGGATAAAATGCTGATTTCAATGGATAGGTATGGCAATACCAGTGTTACATCCATTCCGTTGACAATGGCCGATAAATACGGCGATAATAATTATGGAAGTTCTAAAATGTTAATGAGTGGGTTTGGCATTGGGCTGTCATGGGGAGCTGTGTCGGCGGAAGTTGATACCAGGGATATTTATTCAATACTTGAAACGGATAGTTTTTTTAAAGAAGGAAGTGTAAGCCGTGATTAATCCTCTGGATTTGACGGGGAAACATATTTTAGTGACAGGTGCTTCCTCGGGAATAGGAAAAGCGACAGCCATATATATAAGCAAATTAGGGGCCAAAGTTACCTTGGTTGCGCGCAATGAAAAAAAGCTTGAAGACACATTATCTAAGCTTGAGGGTGAGGGGCATAGTGTGTACCCATTTGATTTAAAACAAGTAGAAGAAATCGAGGGTTTAATTAATAATATTGTTTCGCAAAAAGGTGCCCTAAATGGTTTGGTCCACTGCTCAGGAATTGCAACTATGAGGCCGCTGAGCATGACAAGAACCGCCTTTTTGCACGATATGATGCTGCTAAACTTTTATGCTTATGTTGAATTGATAAGATGCTCTTCAAAGAAAAATAATTTTACTGAAGGGGCCAGCTTTATTGGAATTTCATCTGCCAGAAGTATATCCGGTGATAAGTCACAGACCGCGTACTGTTCCTCCAAAGCTGCAATGGATGCTGCAACCAGATGCATGGCCAAAGAGCTTGCCACGAAGAAAATACGAGTAAATACGGTAATAGCTGGTTTTATAAAAACTGCTATGTATGATATGTTTGTAGGAAATGCCGGAGAAGAGGCCGTAAATTCTTATATTCTAGGAAGGCAATATCTAGGGATGGGAGAAACTGTAGATGTCGCCAATGCTGTAGCTTATCTATTGAGCGATGCAGCAAAATTCATCACCGGGACAGGCTTGATAGTCGATGGGGGCTTTTTATCGTAATTAACGCTTTATTGAGCAAAATAAAGATGGAGGGAATGGAAAATGACAACTCAAGAAAAACTTGCCATGCTGGAGGAAATAATGGAATTGGAATCAGGGTCTCTAAATGCAGGAACAAAGCTAGAAGATTTGGAGGAATGGAATTCAATGGCAGCTCTTGCCCTCATCGCTTTAATGGACGAGGAGTTTAATAAAATATTAACCGGGAAACAGATTAAGGAATTTAAAACCGTGCAAGATATTTTGGACTTTATGGAATAGGACATCACAAATCATTATATTTAACCAAAAATTATACCAAAGAAGAGGATATATATTATGGGAAAAGTAGCATTTGTTTTTCCGGGTCAAGGAGCTCAATTTCCCGGAATGGGAAAAGATTTTTATGACAACTTTGATGTTGCGCGGCAAACATTTAACATTGCAGACAGCATTCTAAATTATAAGCTGTCTAAGATTTGTTTTGAAGGAAATGAAGATGAGTTGATGCTGACAACCAATACTCAACCTGCAGTATTGGTAACATCTATTGCCATTTATAATGTCCTGAAGGAAGAAGGATTTGCTGCAGAGTTTACAGCAGGACTTAGTTTAGGCGAATACAGTGCTTTGGTAAGTTCGGATTCTATTGAACTGGAGCGGGCGGTAAAAATAGTGCAGAATCGAGCTGCTTATATGCAAGAGGTAGTACCTGTTGGGGTTGGGAAAATGGCAGCAATTGTTGGGCTTGGGTTTAAAGAATTGGATGAAGTACTGGAGAGTGCCAAAAACAAAGGAATTATTGAGATCGCTAATTTTAATACGCATGAGCAAACAGTAATCTCCGGAGAGACAGCGGCGATAAAAGAGGCAATAAAGAGCGCCAAAGCGTTAGGTGCAAAAAGAGCTCTTCAACTGCCTGTTAGTGCCCCATTTCATTGCAGTATGATGAAACCGGCTGGTGAACTGCTTAGAAATGATTTAAAGGATCTTAATATCAAACCTCCTAAAATTAATTTTGTAAATAATGTAGATGCAAAAGTTGTATCAGACAGTGAGTATATAAGAAAGTCGCTGATAATGCAGGTAAGCAGTTCGGTAAAATGGTATCAAACAATTGAGTTAATGTTAAATGAAGGTGTTAGGCGTTTTATAGAAATTGGGCCGGGAACAACACTGAGGAATTTTATTAAATCTATTTCTGCTCATTTAAATATTGAGGTTGAAAGCTATTCCATTGGTGATATGGAAGGATATAAAAAAGTTTTAAAAGAATGGTAATACAGTTGTCTTATGATTAAATTGTACTTTACAGAGATTGAGAATTCTAAACTTCATTCGGATCACTTTGTAAAAAATCTTTTAGCCGAATTCTTATGTGTTGACTCCGACAGCCTTGTAATATGTAAAAATGGCTATGGTAAACCTTATTTAAGGGATTACCCGGATATACATTACAATGTATCTCACACAAAAGGAGCTATTGTTTGCGCTCTGGCAGATGAGCCGGTAGGGGTTGATATTGAAAGAATAAAAAGGTTTAATAAGCATCTTGTAGAACATTTTTTTACGAAAGATGAACAAAAATATATTTATGCCGGCAAAACCAAACAGGAAGAAAGATTTGCAGAAATTTGGACAAAGAAAGAAGCCTATGTTAAATGGATAGGCAAGGGTATGGAATTACCTTTTCATACTTTTAGTGTGCTGCAAAAAGAAGAACTATCTATTTTACAGCAAGGCATTTATTATATTGCTGTTTGTACTAATAAATGCAATAACAACATTCAGGTGATAGAAGTTGGAGAAGAATGATGGAATTTACCTATAGCAAATACAGATTTTTACTGGAGTTACTTAAACATAAAAAATATGAATTTGCCTCTTATAGTAACTATAAGGCTATATCTAAGCCCGTTATTTTAAGACATGACATAGATAATTCCCTGACAAAAGCTTTGGAAATAGCAAAGATTGAAAATGAATTTCATGTTAAATCAACTTATTTTGTTTTGTTATCCACCGATTTTTATAATATTTTTTCAAAAAGCTGCAATGCGATAATAAAAGAAATAATCAATTTAGGTCACGAGATAGGGTTACACTTTGATGAACAAAGATACATAATAAATTCAGAAAATGAACTAGAACGTTATGTCGAATACGAAAAAAAAATACTTGAGGGAGTAATAGAAAGATCTGTCGAAGCAGTCTCTATGCATCGACCGTCCAAATGGATTCTAGAGAATAATATTCAGTTTAGATCTCTGATAAATACTTATGGGGCCGAATTTTTTATTACTTTTAAATATCTATCTGACTCCAGAATGCAATGGAGAGAAGATGTAATTGGTATAATAAACAGCGAGAGATATGATAAACTGCATATTTTAACCCATCCTTTTTGGTATGCTCACGATAGCGGAAATATAAAAAGCCGGATTAAGGGATATATAAATAGTGCAAAAAAAGAAAGATATTATCAATTAAAAGAAAATATCACTAAATTAGAAGAAATTCTTGAGTTAGAAGAGGTTTTATAAGGTTTTTTGTGCTAAAAGGAGATTTTTGTAATGCTGCATATTGATGATATTAAAAATTATTTACTAGAAAATAATTATGATTTCAAGTATTATGGAGACAAAGAAATCAAAATAGCAGGTTTTTGCTCATTGAGCAAACCAAAAAGAAAATCGATAACTTGGATAAAAAATTATTCTTTCGATAAAATTAAGGAACTAAAAGAGCTTAAGGTTATTATAGTCACTGATCATAAAGGTCTGGAGTTATCTCATAAAGAAGGATATAATGTAATAATTTGCGATAGCCCAAAAGAGGTTTTCTTTAAGATACTATCACACTTTTTTGTTGAGGATGTTAAAGCGAGCATAAGCCCTAACTCTATTATTGAAACTGATAAAATAGGAAAGAATGTATCCATCGGAAACAATTGTTATATTTCCAAAGACGTTACTATAGGTGATAACGTCATTATAAAACATAATGTCGTAATCGAATGCAAGTGTATAATTGGCCGCAACTCTATTATACATTCCGGGGTAGTCATTGGAACAGATGGATTTGGATATTACAAGGCCGGTGACGGAGCAAATATAAAAGTGCCCCATTTTGGAGGAGTCATAATTGGGGAGGATGTCGAAATCGGGGCTAATACCTGTATTGATAGAGGCACATTAGATGACACAGTAATTGGCGATAATGTAAAAATTGATAACCTTTCCATGATTGCTCATAATGTAGAAATAGGTAGCCGGACTATGATATTACCGCAGGTTGTTTTGGCTGGCAGTTGCTTTATCGGTAAAAATGCATATCTAGCACCAGGTGCAATCGTAAAAAATCAAGTTAGAGTTGGCAATAACAGTATGGTCGGAATGAATGTTGTTGTCACTAATGATTTAGAAGATGATACAGTTCTTGCTGGAAACCCTGCAAAAAAATTTAGAGTAAATTATCTTGATATACTTGATCTTTAGGCGCAAATCGGAATGAGGATAGATGGAATGAAACAGAAACTATTACAAAAAATTCAAAATAGGCAAATAGCTGTAGGTGTAGTCGGACTTGGGTATGTTGGTCTTCCCCTTGCCGTTGAAAAAGCAAAAGCAGGCTTTAAGACCATTGGATTTGATATACAGCCTCATAAAGTTGCTATGGTCAACGCGGGAAAGAATTATATCGGGGACGTTGTAAGCAGCGATCTTTCACAGCTAGTTAAAAAAGGAATGCTATCTGCTTCATCCGATTTCTCTTTTATCAAAGACATGGATTTTATCGCCATCTGTGTTCCTACTCCCTTAGATATGTATCAGCAGCCGGATATAACTTACATAAAGAAATCTTCGGAGGATATTAGCAAATACCTGAAAAAAGAAACGATGGTTGTTCTTGAGTCCACTACCTATCCGGGAACAACTGAAGAATTAATAAAACCCATTCTTGAGAAGGGCTCCGGTTTAAAATGCGGGATAGATTTTTATCTCGGATTTTCCCCGGAGCGCGTTGATCCCGGTAATTTAATCTACAATACGAAAAATACACCAAAAGTTGTTGGCGCTGTTGGCGAGGATGCTACTGAAGTGATTGCCGCGATGTATCGCGCGGTTCTTAATGGCGATGTTTATACAGTATCCAGTCCAAAAGTGGCGGAGATGGAAAAAATACTTGAGAATGTATATAGAAATGTAAATATTGGACTTGTAAATGAGCTGGCAATATTATGTAATAAAATGGGCATAAATTTCTGGGAAGTAATAGAGGCAGCGAAAACAAAGCCATACGGATTTCAGGCTTTCTATCCTGGTCCCGGATTGGGTGGTCACTGTATTCCCATTGACCCCTATTACTTATCCTGGAAAGCGCGGGAATATGGATTTCACACATCAATGATTGAGTCTTCGATGATGATCAATGATCGCATGCCCGAGTATTGTGCCGAAAGAGCGAGCAAGATCTTGAATCGATATAAGAAGGCTGTTAACGGGGCCAAAATACTAGTTCTTGGGGTGGCTTACAAGCAAGATATTGATGATTACCGGGAAAGCCCCGCCATTAAAGTTATTAATGAACTTAAAAAAGAAGGGGCAGATGTTGTTTATTTTGACCCGTTTGTACCCGAGTATCGTGATCGCGGCAAAGTCTTTAAAGGGGAGTTAGAACTGACCAAAGAACTGCTTCAAAGTGCTGATTTGGTTATCGTTGCTACGGCACATACTGCAGTGGATTATGACTTTGTGCAGAAACACGCCCGGATTATTTTTGACACCAAGAATGCCATGAAGAATGTAAAAAACAGGGATAATATTGAGCTTCTCTAGGAGGAAACACTGAATGCGGAAAAAATTATGTGTCATTGGAGGGGGGCGGTGGGGTGAAAATCATATCAGAACTCTCTTCCAGATGGGCAACCTGGCGGGTATTGTAGAAACTAATTCGCAAAGAATGGACGAGTTGCTAGAAAAATACCCCGTCCAGGGATTTACTCAAATAGATGATGCGATTCAGCAAGAATTTGATGGTTATATCTTAGCCACGCCGGCGGAAACGCATTATCCTGTTGCAAGAAAATTATTGGAGAGAGGATTAAGCATACTTATAGAAAAACCGATGGCCCTTTCCTCCAAACATTCCCGGGAACTGCTTGAAATTGCCGGGCGGACAAAGGCCAGGCTTATGGTTGGGCATCTTTTATTATTTCATCCGGCCATTAGAAAAATTAAAGAAATTATCGATAGCGGCAAAATCGGCCGGCTTTATTATATTTACTCCACCAGGTTAAATTTAGGCACAGTCAGAACAGAGGAGAATGTTTTCTGGTCTTTTGCGCCCCACGATATATCGGTTCTTGATTATTTCGTCGGACAACCTCCTTTGAAGATACAAGCCAAGGGTGCAAAATTCCTGCAAAACAATATCTATGATGTCACTATAGCCCAATTTGAATACCCGGATAACATTCATGCGCATATCTTTGTTTCCTGGCTGCATCCATTTAAAGAACAAAGGTTGGTTGTGGTCGGGAGCCAAGGGATGGTTTCTTTTGACGATTCTTCCTTGGAAAAGAACATTCTTTACTATAATAAACGTATAGATTGGATGGATGGAAGACCGGTTAAGGTGGAGCAGCCGGATGAGATCATTGCTTATGAGAAACGCATGCCGCTGTCTGAAGAACTTAAGTACTTTATAGAAAACCTCGATAAAGAAATAAATATCTCCAGCGGAAAGACCGGTCATGAAGTAGTAAAAGTGCTGGAGAAGGTGCATAATCAAATCTCCCGTGAGGAGTAAACTGTGGTGATGGTAGATGGAAGATTATTTTGTACATGAAAGCAGTTATGTGGATGAAGGAGTGTCTATCGGCAGCGGTACAAAGATATGGCATTTCTGCCATATTCAAAAAGGCGCTCGACTGGGAGAAAACTGTATCCTTGGCCAGAATGTCAATATATCTAATAACGTGAAGATAGGTAACGGTGTAAAGATCCAGAACAACGTTTCAGTGTATGAAGGTGTGGAACTTGAAGACTATGTATTTTGCGGGCCTTCTATGGTATTTACCAATGATCTGACACCAAGAAGCAAATACCCCAAAGGCAGCAAAGGGTATAAAAAAACTCTGGTCAAGCACGGAGCTACTATCGGCGCTAATGCGACTATTGTTTCAGGAATTACTATAGGGCGGTGGGCTATGATCGCTGCCGGTGCCGTAGTGACCAAAGATGTACCGGATTATGCTTTGATGGCGGGGATGCCTGCGAGATTAATAGGTTGGGTCTGTGAATGCGGAAAGCCGCTTAAAGAAAGGTTAAAGTGCAGAGACTGTGGAAGGGAATATAAGTTAGAAAAAGGGTTACTTCTGGAGAGATGAAGATAAAGGAGCAGTAAAGTGCAATTCAGGGATTTGAGAGCCCAATATCAACGTTATAAAACCGAGATCGATGCAGCAATACAAAAAGTGCTATGTAGCGCAAACTTCATTGGCGGAAACGAAGTTGCCGAGCTGGAAGAACAGTTAGCTGAATACGTGGGTGTTAAACACTGCGTCACCTGTGCCAACGGCACTGAGGCCATGACGCTTGTTCTGATGGCCTGGGGTATTAAAGAGGGGGATGCGGTTTTTGTCCCGGATTTTACATTTTTTGCAACGGGTGAAGTTGTAGCTTTTCGAGGGGCAACACCTGTATTTGTAGATGTAGAGCGGGATACCTTTAACATTGATCCCTTAAAGCTGGAAAAAGCAATTAAGAGGACAATTAAAGAAGGTAAATTAACACCTAAAGCCGTTATTCCTGTTGACTTATTTGGCTTGCCGGCAAACTATCCTGAGATCGAGAAGATTGCCCGCAAGTATAATCTTCTGGTGCTTGAAGACGGAGCACAGGGTATGGGAGGCAATATAAACGGGAAAAGAGCCTGCAGCTTTGGCAACGCGGCTACTACTTCTTTTTTCCCTGCCAAACCGCTGGGCTGCTATGGAGACGGCGGAGCTGTATTTACTGACGATGACGGTCTTGCACAGCTTGTCAAATCCCTGAAAGTGCACGGCAAAGGGAAAAATAAATATGATAATGTGAGGATTGGCGTTAACTCAAGGCTAGACGCTATCCAAGCAGCTATTCTTAAAGTAAAACTAAGAGCGTTAATTGAACATGAACTGGAAGATGTAAACAGGGTCTATCGTTTATACAATGAAAGGCTTCAAGGCATTGTTGAAACCCCTGTTATCCCTGAAGGATACTATTCCAGCTTTGCTCAGTACACAATTAAATTAAAAAACAAGCAACAGCGTGACGAGCTCCAAGCAAAATTAAAAGAACAGGGCATCCCCAGCATGATTTATTACATAAAACCAATGCATAAACAGGGAGCTTTTTCATATTTGGAGTATGACGATCAGGATTTTAAAGTAGTCAACGAACTTTGCGACATTGTACTTTCCCTGCCAATGCATCCGTATTTAAGTGAGGAGGCCGTTGAATCTGTGGCTGAAAGTATACAAAAATTTTATCACTTTTTATATAAGTGATTAATTCGAGGAGAAAACGGATGAAAATACTATCTATTGTAGGTGCAAGACCTCAATTTGTTAAAGAGGCTATAGTACAACATGAAATTAATAAATTTAATGATATAAAGGAAGTAGTAGTCCATACTGGACAGCATTATGATGAAAATATGTCTGATGTTTTTTTTGATGTTTTAAATATGCGAAAACCGAAATACAACCTGGGAATAAGTGCATCAATGCATGGTGAAATGACAGGTAAAATGATAATTGAATTAGAGAAGATCATGGTCAAGGAAAATCCTCATGTAGTTTTATTATATGGGGATACAAATTCAACATTGGCGGGAGCTATAGCGGCATCAAAACTAAAGTTTAAAATTGCTCATGTAGAAGCAGGACTCAGGCAAGAACCAAAAGACGCGCCAGAAGAAATTAATAGGGTGCTTACTGACAGGATATCAAATTATTTATTCTGTCCTAGTGAATTGAGTATAGAAAACCTTAATAAAGAAGGCATTGTAAAAGGAATTTATTTTACCGGAGATGTTATGTATGATTTATACCTAAAAATGAAACCCAGATTTAATTATTCACTAATGGAAAAATTGGGATTAAAGAAAAATGAATTTATTATGATGACATTACATAGGGACTTTAATGTTGATCTTCCGGAGAGACTTAAAAAAATTCTTACGGAAATAAATAAGGTTTCAAAACAAATAAAAGTAGTTTTTCCCATACATCCAAGAACAAAGAAAAGAATTAACGATTTTAACCTTGAGGATTTTATTAAAGATGTTATGGTAATAGAGCCGATTAATTATTTGGAATTGATGGGCTTAACAGAGAGTTGTTATAAAGTAATTACTGATAGTGGCGGATACCAAAAGGAAGCATATTTTGCCGGAAAACAAGCTGTAGTAATAATGCCTGATACAGGCTGGAGAGAATTAACGGATTTAGGGTTTAATAAGTTAGCAAACGAAAACAATATATACCGAAAAATTATGGAAGACAATATAACAAAATATACCAAGAACATATATGGTGACGGTAATGCAGCAGAGAAGATAGTAAGCATTTTAAGAAATGATTTTTTAAAGGCTTATGGGGTATAGGAGAATGGGTAAAAAAATTTGTCATATTACAAGTGTACATAGAAGATATGATGTTAGAATATTTATTAAGCAATGTCAATCACTTGCTAAAAATGGTTATGATGTTACATTGCTAGTCAATGATGAAAAAAATGATGAAACCCTTGAAGGGGTAAAAATTATATCTACAAAATATAAACCAAAAAATAGAATAGATAGGTTTATATATTCCTCAAAAAAAATGTTTAATAAGGCGATTGAAATTGATGCAGATATATATCAATTGCATGATCCTGATCTATTACCACTGGGAAATAAATTAAAAAAACTAGGTAAAAAGGTTATTTTTGACTCTCACGAGGATGTACCTCAACAAATAAAGGATAAACAGTGGATTCCTAAATTGTTTAGAAACGCAATCTCAAAATTTTATGAAAGCTATGAGAAGAATACCGTAAAGCAGTATGATGCCGTAATAAGTGTAACCCCTCATTTAGTAGAAAGGTTTAAAAAAATTAATTTAAACGCATCTCTTGTTACAAACTACCCAATCGTAGATAAAGATGAAATTATAATTAAAAAGTCTGAAAGGGCTATCTGTTTTGCCGGTGGGATTACAGAACAATGGAGCCATCACAATATACTAAAAGCCTTAAAAAATATAGATAATATTAAATATATACTTGCCGGTAGCGCGACTAATGATTATTTAAAATTGTTAAAAGAAATGCCTGCATGGCAAAGTGTTGAATATAAAGGCGTAATTCCCCATCAGGAAGTTAAAAATGTTTATTTAAGATCTATTGCAGGTATGGCACTAAACAATTCAAGTCAGGCAAAAGGCCAAGGAACTTTAGGCAATACTAAACTTTTTGAATTTATGGAGGCCAAGTTGCCTGTTATATGCACTGATTATTTATTATGGAAAGAAATAATTAATGAATACAAATGCGGAATTTGTGTGAACCCAGATAATGTTGCTGAGATAAAAGAAGCTATAGAATATATAATAAATAACCCCAAAGAAGCGGAACAAATGGGCGAGAACGGACGAAGAGCAGTCCTTGAAAAATTTAATTGGGGAACGCAAGAAAAGGTTTTGTTGGAGATATATGAAGTTTTGTCTTTAGATTAGGCAGCAAATGGAAACTCAAGATGACGAGAGTAAAACGGTTATATAAAGTTAAAATAGGTTGGGACACAAGCAGTATGAACTTTGCAATAAAGAAATCAACATTAAAATTAACCCTGCTACTTTTACTATTCAAGGCAGCTTTAGATCTTGCCTATGTGTATGTAATATCTCCCGTTTATGCATATTCAGGCTTTACTATTGCAATAGACTTTTTGGCTCTGATTGAATCTTATATACTTACTTTAATCATTGGCTTTATGGTTCCATCCAATATTGGCAGACCCTCTCATTTTTTCATTTGGATGCTGGCGGTAGGCGCATTAATTCCTTCCCTAACTTATTACGCTATTCATTCCGGTAGCAGGATGTTTATGTATATGCTGGTGCTGAGCTTTATTTGTGTAGTAGTTATGAGTAAAATAGCTCTTGTTAAAATTGGAACATTAAAGGAGGGGCGTGTTATTGGGATTGGCTTATTGATAGCTACAGTAATTATTGTAGCGGTATCTATGATAGTTAAGGGAGGGTTAAGCCATTTCAATTTGAATATAAGCAAAGTATACGAACATCGTAGGGATGTAGGGGCTTTAATTGGTACAGGGTTATGGGGGTATATAAATACATGGGCTTTCAAGGTTATCAATCCCGCTTTAATCGGATGGGCCTTTTGGCAAAATAGGACTAAGCTAGTACTAGCCTTCTCAGTTTTACAAATTCTGTTCTTTGGTATTAGTTCACATAAGTCAGTATTGTTTTATCCAGCTCTCATTTTGGTACTTTATTTGTTTGCAGAAAAGCGAAAAGCGTTAAACCTTATGACCTGGGGTTTAATAGTAGTTATCATTGTATCCTCAGCAGTTTCTATTCTTATAGATTATCATTGGTTATCGTCATTATTTATTAGGCGTGTTTTTTTAGTGCCTGCTTCATTAAATTTTGTTTATTATGAACTATTCTCCCGAATAGGCCATGTTTTTATGTCAAATAGTGTGTTGTCTTGGTTGTTTGAGTATCCCTTTCATGTTAACCCAGTGCTGCTGGTAAGTGAATATTTATATGGTCACCAAAACACATGGGCAAACAATGGCTTTTTAGCAACAGGATATATGCATTTCGGCTTTTTGGGAATGATAATATTTTCTTTGATAGTGGGAGTGTTGCTATGGCTGTTGGATATTTTGGTATACAGAAGGCTACCTTTGTGGTTAGGCATTAGTATTGTTACCATGCCTATTTTTAGTTTGTTTACCAGTGCAGATCTGACTACTGCCCTATTAACCCATGGTATTTTGGTAGGAATGTTAGTTTTACTTGTATTGGGCAACAAGCAAAATGTTACGGAAAAGGAAATCAAACAGGGAGCCGAGGCATATTTGTCATCTGACCTCGGTTCATGACCTAAACGATACCTGTATCTTTTATAAGGGGGTGTCGATTTTGCCCCCGGAGGAGTTTAATTGTCGCAGTCAAAAAAAGCAGCAAAGTCTATTTTAATAATGATAATATTAGGTATAGGTGGTAAACTTTTTGGATTTATACGAGAAATGTTAATTGCTGCAAGGTTCGGTTCTGGGATAGAAACTGATACCTTTTTTATTGCGCTAACAGCTACAAGCCTTTGTACCTCCTTGTTAACCCATTCACTAAGTACTACTATGATACCGGTATTGTCCGAAATTGAAGAAAGGGAAGGTAAAGAGAAAAAGAGGATTTATACAAGTAACCTACTAAATCTCATTATTTTAGTTTCATTAGCCATAGTTTTGCTGGGGTGGCTATTTTCCCCTTTAATAATTAAAGTGTTGGCCCATGGGTTTGAGGGCGATCAATTTGATTTAGCAGTTACATTGATGAGAATTGGATTGCCAGCAGTGATTTTTGCTGGTATTGTGGGGGTCTATAGAGGTTATTTACAAAGTGAATTAAGGTTCGTGGAGTACGCTGCTGCTCCATTTCCGTTCAACTTTACTTACATCATTTTTTTAATATTTTTGTCGGGTGTTTTTGGAATTAAAGGATTAATGGTTACTAGTGTACTGGCAGTTGGAGCACAAATTTTAATTCAACTGCCGGGAATTAAAAAGACTAAATATCAATACCATTTTTTTATTGATTTAAAAGATCAGTATATTAAAAAGATATTTTGTTTAATATTCCCGGTAATACTCAGTGTAACAGTAAATGACCTGAATGTGATTGTAGATAGATCTTTGGCTTCAACTTTAATTGAAGGAAGCATCTCCGCTCTTAATTATTCCAGCAGGCTCAATGGTTTCATTTTGGCTATTTTTATAACTGCTATAGCAACGGTGCTTTTCCCGTTGCTTTCGAAGGAGGCAGCAAAAGAAAGCAATGATAATTTAAAAAAATTGATAAAAAATGGTGTTAACATAATTTTATTAATTACTATTCCGGCTACTGTAGGCATGATTGTTTTAACTCAACCGATAGTAAGATTAGCATTTGAAAGAGGAGCTTTTGATGCATTTGCAACTCAAATGACTTCTACAGCTTTATTTTTTTATTCCTTAGGATTAATTGGTATGGCACTGCGTATTTTCATGGAGAGAGTTTATTACTCACTGCAAGATACTAGAACACCTATGCTCAATGGCTTTTTGGCTGTTGGATTAAATGTTGTCTTGAACTTAATTTTAATCCGGTTCATGGCGCATGCTGGGCTAGCCCTGGCAACTTCAATTGCAACTACAATTACATCCGTATTGTTAATTTATGGGCTAAGAAGAAAAATTGGAAGTTTAAAGTTTTCAGATTTTGTCAGATGTGGTTTTAAATCTTTGGTCTCATCTTTAGTTATGGGTTTACTGGTATTCCTAACGTACTATCCATTGGAAAGTAAAGTTCTGGGCAATACCATCTTAGAGTTATCGTTATTATTAGGGGTGGTTTCTCTTGGAGCAGTTGTATATTTTATCATAATATATTTATTTAAAGTCGATGAAATAATTTGGTTTGTAAACTTATTAAAGAAAAGCTTGAAGAGCAAACAAATTCTGTATAAGGAATAAGTAAAGGTATCCTGTTTTTTGCAGGATATTTGTGCTTTCTTAGGGAATATTTTAGAAAAAATGGATTGGTGGAAGGCAATGTGTTTAAAAGTAGGCTTAATGGAAAACTAAAGCAGTTTTTATGTACCTGCGACCAATCCACAGGCTGCACCCCCACCCCCCCTGGGGGACTTTTAGATTATCATAAACAGCTAAATTTACAAAACTGGGATTAAGGGGTTCGGATACCTCTCATCTTGGATTATAATTGATGCACTTCTGGTGGTCGGTTCCCTGGTTGTTGCCTTGCTTTTGCGCTTTGATATGGATGTGCCCTTAGAGTATATTCTTAAGCTGGAAAAGTTATGGTTGCCGGTTGTCATTATAAGCATTATCATATTTTTTTTGTTCGGGCTTTACCGCAGGTGTTACTGCCGCCTCACTTTGTCCGGAAATTGATGGCTTAAAGTGCCGCTTAACAGACGGAAACCGTGACCATGCAGGTGTTGACACAGGCCGGCACGGGAGGGGAGATACAGCTGACCGATGCTCTGAACGCACAGGTGGGTCGGCTGCCGGTCTGGGCTTATATTTTCAGCGGCAAGCGCTATGATGTAGGCGACCGGCTGGGTTTTGTGGAGGCGACCATTGAGTATGCCCTGCGCCGGGATGACCTGGCCGGGGAGCTCAGCAACTACCTGAGGCGGATCGTTGAAGAGGGGAAGCTGTTAAAGAGGTAGATTTACCTATAATGGTATTTATATATGCCTTGAAAATGTCTTAATTGATACTGGTTGTACAGTATCAATTTTTGATGTTGATGCAGTAGAATATCTGATTGAGAGGTAACAACGGCATGACAATACTGGTAACCGGGGCAGCTGGCTTTATCGGCTTTCATTTGAGCAAGAGGTTGCTTGAAAACGGTTATAATGTTGTGGGCCTGGATAACCTTAACGATTATTACGAGGTGGAGCTGAAGAAAAGCCGTCTGGCGCTGCTGCAGGAATATAAAGGTTTTACTTTTGTTAAGGCCTCCCTGGAGGAGCGGAAGGCGATAGAGGGGCTTTTTTCAGAGTTTACTTTTTCCCGTGTCATTAACCTGGCTGCTCAGGCCGGGGTGCGCTACAGTATTGAAAATCCCTACGTCTATATAGATTCCAATGTAGTGGGCTTTATGAATATCCTGGAAGCCTGCCGCCGCCACCGGGTAGGGCACCTTATTTTCGCCTCCTCCAGTTCCGTCTATGGAGCAAACAGGACAAAGCCTTTTTCTGTACATCACAATGTGGACCATCCGGTAAGTCTTTATGCCGCCACCAAAAAGGCGGGTGAGCTGATGGCGCATACTTACAGCAGTTTGTACGGTTTGCCGGTAACGGGGCTGCGCTTTTTTACCGTGTACGGTCCCTGGGGCAGGCCTGATATGGCATATTTTTCTTTTACCAGGGCTATTTTAGAAGGGAAGCCTATCAAGGTTTTTAATTACGGAAAGATGAAGCGGGATTTTACCTATATTGACGATATTGTAGAGGGAACCGTGCGGCTGATAGACAGAGTGCCGCAGCCGGACCCGCAGTGGGACGGGATGCGGCCGAATCCGGGGCGGAGCTATGCGCCGTATCGCATATATAACATTGGCAACAATCAGCCGGTGGAACTGCTCTATTTTATTGAGGTGCTGGAACGTGCCCTGGGGAGGGAAGCAAAGAAGGAACTGCTGCCCATGCAGCCGGGGGACGTTTTGGAGACCTATGCCGATATTGACGACCTGGCGCTGGAGACGGGCTTTAAGCCGGGGACGAGCATTGAGGAAGGTATCGGGAAATTTGTGGCGTGGTATAAAGAGTATTATAGGCATCACTCCTAAAAATAGGTAGGAAAAAAGCACCTATAAAAGTAGATGCCTAAAGCAAAAACTATTTTTAACATGTTATTTGATATCGAACTTTAAGGTCATTAAATCGGTTGTAAGGGACATAATTATCTTTTTGAAGGCGTCCTAAAACAATTCCAGGGGCAATTTCAATTTTATTTGCGAACTCAATAACGCATTCCCTAGTAAAGCAGTTTGCTTTTATAAAAGCTTTGTACTGCTTTGGAGGTATAAGGGTATCTCTTGCAAAAACATCCGCCTCTTCTTCTTGTTCTTGACTGGTTCCATTTGGTTCACTAATATGACCCCGAATAACGTGGCATATTTCGTGAAACAAACTAAACCAAAATTTATCTGCATATTTACCCCGAACGGTTAACCCCATAACAATGCGGTTGCCATCATAAAATGATGCTCCATGCAGAAAAGATCCACCAATGTGGGGTAAGAACACCAAAGCAATACCACACTCAGCAAATAAATCCGTAAGTTTACTACAAAACTCTTCGGGATTCTTTACTGTCATTCCCCGAATTCGAGGTATTTCCTTTTCTAGCTTGCTAATGTTAATCGGAGCAGTTTTATACTTTCTTGCTTCTATTCTTGCTTTCTGTGCCCAAGCAGCAAGGCTGTAGTCACTTGTTTCATTTTTGCCTGTTTTTCGGTAAGCAATACCGGGAATTCTCAATCTTTCAAGTAAATCAAGCTTTGCAACTTCAAAAAAGCGCCTTAAATTAAGGGCCTTTTCTTCGGCATTTCGTGCGGGCTCAACCCAACCCAAAGCAGCCATCTTTGAATAGGGGAATACAGACGCAAGCTTAGCATCTCGTTCCAATTCTCTCTCCGCAATTATTCGTGCCAACTTTTCACGATAAATAGCCTCAAGATTATTCCAAAAGCTTGCCGGCACACCGAGAACAGACTCAAGTCTCAAGGCGACATCCTTAGTAAGTTCAACCTGTCCGTTAATCAAACGACTAATATGCTTTTCCGATAATCCCATCCTTAGTGCGAACTCTTTTTGTTTCATACCACGATTTTCAAGCTGCTCTCGTATTGTCGCACCTGGTGGAATAGCAACCGTGTTTTTGCTATATATCATATATAATCCTCCTCATCACATGACTTCAACAAGTTAGTGGTAGTCTTCAATTTTAACAATTCTAACTACTTGGATATCGGTATTACTTTTTTCAAATATTAAGCGATATGGATGTACCAAATCCATAGCATATTTACCTTTTCTATCGCCTTCAAGAGGATGACATCTGCCGATGGAGTATTGAATAAGCATCTCAACTGATACTGCGGATTTTAACTCATCAATTCGTTGATGTATAAGCCTGGCCATTCTCTCTCCATATTTTCGTTTCGCTATTGAATAATTTGTACATATACGCTCTAAACGATTAGATTTATAAATTATTTGAAGCAAAAAGCCACCTCTTTACCTTCCAGGTAAATTTATCATAGCGCTTTTTAATGTCATTGTCAATATAAAGCGGTGGCTGCAGGGATAGAGGATATTCTCATTATTACGGGCAGAAATAAGCGGGCGAAGGTCAAAAGGAATGCCGCCGTAACGAACGGAGCTACGTAAAAACATGTTCACAGCGGTGGACATGTTGAGACCTAGTTCGTTAAAGATAGCCTCGGCTTTATGCTTTAATTCCTTATCGACACGAATATTTATATTGATAGTGCGGCTGTGACAGCATCCAGAGCCAAAGTTGTCTCGTTGTAGTAAGCGTTTAATTCATCATTAACGGCTTAACAACAAAAATCGCCAAATTTTAATAGTTTATTGGAAGGAAAAAGAAGAAACGTATAGAAAATACCAATAAATGGTCAGATGAGTACTTTTTGGCACTATTAAATTAGAGGACGATATGATTATGAAAACATGTAAGAGACTTTCCGGTCATTATTCCGAACATTGTGCTTTTGCAATGTACCTGTTGCTGAGCATTTTTATATTTATTCTTCTTGCCGCGGGCTCTGTGCCTGCCTATGCCCAGGGCAGCACTATCCCCCGGCGGGCTATTATGAGCGCAATGGAGGGATCCGTTCTTGTTCAGGCTGCAGGACAGGCTGTTGCCGTTCCCGCCCGCAAAAATATGGAAATAAAAAATGGCGACCGCGTTATTACCGGCAACGACGGCACATGCGAATTCAAATACGACGATGGCAGCGTCAGCCGTATTGGCCCGAACAGCCGTGTTGATATCTCTGCCCTTTCCCGCACAGGTGCGGATGGGTCCGAAACTACTGTCCTCAATGTGAAGCGCGGCAGTATCTGGAACAACACCAAGCAGGTTGTGAAACGCAACTCACGTTTTGAAGTAAACACCCCGGCTGCTGCCGCCAGCGTGCGGGGAACCCAGTTTTATATTAATGTCGAAAGTTTTTTAGATACCATTGTACGTGTCTATACTGGCCTGGTTGGGTTGGCATCGGCACCGGAGGATCAGCAGGAAGATGTGGGCGATGAAGGCGACTCTGCTTCTCCTCCGCCACCTCCGTCAGGGCAGGAAACAGCTGTGAGCGCTTTTCAACAGATATTATTTACGACTGATGCGCCTCCGGCCCCGCCGGCTCCTCTGGACGCCCTAGCCGTGGACGATTTTGAAAAAGATAATCTTGTAGAAGATTTTCCTTCTGCATATGTGGAAATTGAAACAGAAGTAAAGACCTACCAGCTACAACAAACCGAATTAAAAGTGCTGGGAGAGCTAAAAAACCTGGTGCTCATTACTCAGGAACTTGAACTCTTAAAGCAGCAGCTTGAACGGGAAACGGATCCTGCCAAGATTAGCCAGCTCCAGTCGTTGCAGCAGCAACTGCAAATTGAAATGGAGAGCCGCCTGGAGATGGCTAAAAATTTAGAAAAAGAACGGCAGCAACTGGCTCAGGAAAAAGAAAAGCTTGCTGAATTAAAAGAAAAGATGGATACCCTTACTCCGGAGCAGGTAAAAGAAGAAGCCAAAGCTGTGCGGCAGGAGGAAAAAGCAAAAGCTGCCGAGCGTGAAGAACGCTTGGAGCAGATAACGAAGCAGGAGCAAGCTGTTACGGAAATACGCGAACAGGTAACCAAGCAAGCGGAAGAAATAGGTGTGCAAGAAACCTTGCAGCAGGCTGCAGAAAAGGTTACGGTCGAACTTATCCGACAGTTGGCTGAAGAAGTATTGCCGGAAGGGCTCCAAACTGAAGAAAAAGAACAGGAAAAAGAAGAAGAGAAGAAAGAAGAAGAGGAGAAAGACCCCACGCCGCCGGCAACTGGAGGAGGTGGCGGAGGTGGAGGTGGTGGTGCATCGCCGGTGTCATATACATTGACTGTTAGCGCTTCACCTGAAGATGCCGGTACTGTTAGCGGAGGAGGTTCTTTTACCAGCGGAAGTAATGTCACAGTGAGTGCAACAGCTAACAGCGGTTATAGTTTTGTCAACTGGACGGAAGGGGGAGCGGTTGTTAGTTCCGAGGCAAATTATTCTTTTGTATTGAGCGGAAATCGTACCCTGGTGGCAAATTTTGTTGTAAAAATTCCTGATACACCTGAAGTAACCACCTGGCCGACGGCAAGCGGGCTTGTCTATGGTCAGCCGCTGGCGGACGCGGTTTTAATCGGAGGTGAAGCATCGGTTTTCGGCACCTTTGCCTTTGCTAATCCGTCCATGGTTCCGGATGCGGGTTCTACACTGCAGGCGGTTGTCTTCACACCGCAAGATACGGTCAATTATAAAACTGTTATCGGGAACGTAACAGTCATCGTCAATAAAGCCCCGGCGACAGTAACCCTTGAAGACTTGGAGCACACATACGACGGCACCCCCAAAACTGCTAAGGTGATAACCAATCCGTCTGGTTTAAACGTAACCATTACTTATAACGGTTCTCCTGAAGCTCCCGTAACTGCTGGGAGTTACGTAGTAGAAGCGACCATTGCCGATGCCAACTATACAGGTACAACAAAGGGCACCCTTGTCATAGGCAAGGCCACTCCGTCAGTAAGCACCTGGCCTTTGGCAAGCGAACTTGTCTATGGCCAGACGCTGGCGGACGCGGTTTTGAGCGGCGGTGAAGCTTCGGTTCCGGGCACCTTTGCCTTTGCCTCTCCGTCAATGATTCCATCAGCGGGTACAGCTTTACAAGAAGTCATTTTCCTGCCGTCAGATACAGTCAATTATAATGAAGTAAAAGGCACCACCGAAGTGACTGTCAAGCAATCAGCCGCGACAATAACCCTTGAAGACTTGGAGCATACGTATGATGGTACCCCCAAAACTGCTACGGTGGTAACCAATCCGTCTG
The DNA here is from genome assembly GCA_012728375.1 of Bacillota bacterium. Lineage (GTDB taxonomy): Bacteria > Bacillota > Dethiobacteria > DTU022 > UBA8154 > DUNV01. Next base: position 36,039 of record JAAYFF010000012.1, read on the forward strand.
GTTTAAACGTAACCATTACCTATAACGGGTCTACTGAAGCGCCCGTCAATGCTGGGGAATATGAAGTAGAAGCGACCATTGCAGATGCCAATTATACGGGTACAGCCACCGGGACCCTTGTCATCAACGAGTCCACTCCGGCGATAATTGCTGCAAGTTTGTTTAGTTATAAAACTGATTACGGCGAAGGAGTACCGATCATCCGCAACAGTACATTTGAAACACCGGAAATATACTTTACCTTAAATATGGATCTACCGGCAGGGGCACCAAGGGAAATTACCCTCTCCTTCAGCCGGCTGGCTTTTAACCAAGAAGCTACAACGGGAGAAATATATATGGATATAGACGGCGAGTATCAGTCAGTAGCGTATAATATCATTTCAAAAGGGACCCTTGATGAGAACAAAGACTCCGTTGTTAAAATCACTATTCCTGAAGGGGTGAACCTTGCAGCAGGGGAGTATGAAATAGATGGAGGCTTCGACTACTTTGCTTTCACCACGGCCGATGTGCCCCAGGGAACTTTTAAAATAGAGATAGACGGAGCCTCGCCACTGGAGTGCCCCTACTATATGAGTTCAATTAGCAGCGCCCGGCTTTATACCACAGGATTGGAATACGATCCTCTGTTTAATAATTGCAGTGCACCGCAGGATGGAATAGCTAGTTTTGAACCGGGGACAAATATAACAGCGGAAACAGATAAAACCATAACCATTTCCATCCCCTACGTGGAAATTGACCCGGCAGCAAACTGGTCGGTAACCGATGACGAGGGGCAACCTGTTTCCGGGCTGACCATAACAAGCATAACCAGGGGAGATATTGGTTCGGGAGCAAATGCCGTAATTACCCTTTCCTTGGCAGCAGGGAGTTCCCTAAAAAAAGGTACAGAATACCTCATATCCGGCACCAATGTTATTCTGAAAACGGCTGATGTAGAAGGAGGCGACCTTTACGTTCAACTGGAAGGAGAAGCTCCCCATCCCGAGTCATTTAGGATGGAGGAGAAAACATGGCCTGGCAATTTTACTGTCGAACCTATAACAGCCCTGTCTGGCATCACTCAGACCATAACTCTGACCTACACACCTGGAGAGGCGATAGACTTTCTCGAAGTCTCTATCCCGTTTGAAATAGGTGTTCTAGGCACAGACCTCATTAAGATAGGTTCCGGGGACGAAACAACACTAGCAGAAGCAAGCAAGGCAGAAGTAAATGAAGAATATGGTTACCTGTATCTAACCTTTGAGCCTCCCTTGGGCCCGGAAGACTCCATCATCATTACTCTTCTGGATAAACCCATGCCTGTTGCCGGGTACTATGAATTTGAGATATGGGCTTGTGCTGGGGAGAAATTCCCAAGTATGGAGATAGCGGCAATTGAGGTAATTGACGGGCAGGGAAACCCTGCGCCGCCTCCGAGTGTCGTCCTCGATCTGACTACAATACCGCAGCTTACGGGGCTTGACGAAACGATGGAATATTCGCTGGATGGCGGTGAGAGCTGGATCGCTATAGACGAGGGAGAGACTACCGCAATCCTTGACTACTTTGAAATTTTGGAATACAAGGTTGTGAAGGTCAGGATAAAAGAAGTACCTGCAAGTGAGGCGCACATCACTGTGGCAAGTATAGATGACGGCGAGGGTGAAGAATGTTTCCTTAACCTTGACCCGGGAGATGATCAGGAGTGGGAAACAGACGATGATAAAATAACCAATCTTTTACCTGGTGCTAAATACGCTGTTTGCATTTTTTCAAGTGACGAGAATGTTTACTGGAATGTTTATGAGGCAGATATCTATGGCGAGATCAACTACCCTTACATCTTTGACATAGCAGGAGCAGTGAAGGTAGAACCTCAGGCTATCGGGACTTTTCTTCAAATACCTAAATAGTAGAGTGATAGCTTAAACGTCGAAATAACAAAAGTATAAGAAAAAATTTGATGAATAAAGAAGGAATTGGAGGGTTATTGGAGAATTAATCTTTAAGATCCAAAATTAACCTTTGGTGTAAGTTGCTATTTGTTAGGAGTTCTCTAGATGATCCCATACCGGATGAAACGGACGTTTTTACTTGTTGTATTGGATGTCGGTATTGTTCTTTTTTCTTTGTATATGGCCCTTCAGCTCAGGTTTGAGTGGAAAGTGCCTCCGGGTTATTGGGTTAACCTGGAAAAGGTTTTGCTGCCGACAGTGTTGTTATTTATCTTCTTTTTTGCCGTATGGGGTTTTTACCGCACTTCGTGGCGTTATGCCAGTATTGATGAAATTATGCTGATTACTTTGGCAGTGAGTTCCGGCGTACTTGGAGCTTATCTTTACGGCTCGTTTTCAGGGTTGGCTTTCCCAAGGTCGGTTTATATAATTATTTGGTTCATGCTATTGTTTTTTCTTGGAGGTTCCCGGCTCTCGCTGCGCGTCTTCAATTCTTTAACATGGAGATTTAATGGAAATAATAACGGTTTTTCATTGCTGAACAACCATCACGGCGCAAAGGTTAATCTCCTTATTTACGGAGCGGGGGATGCCGGGATCCTAGTGGCTAATGAGCTGAAAAAGCATGGCGGAAATTATCATTTACTGGGGTATATTGATGACGACAAGGCAAAGCATAGGCAGGTCATTCAGGGCTTACCTGTTCTGGGGGGCCGGGACAAGCTTTTGCAGTTAGCTGAAGAAAAAAAGATTTCAGAAGTCGTTATCGCGATACCATCAGCTTCTTATGCAGTGGTAAAGGGTGTCGTTAACCTTTGCTTGGAAGCCGGCGTTAAGGTTAAGACTATCCCCGGTATCTATGAGATACTGGAGGGAAAAGCCCGGTTTACTAAATTGAAAGAAGTGCAAATAGAAGATTTGTTGAAACGGCCTCCGGTAAAAGTGGATATTCGACGGATCGCCGGTTATTTAAGCGGCGAAACGGTTATGATTACCGGCTGCGGAGGCTCAATCGGCTCGGAACTTTGCCGCCAGGTTGTCAATTTAAAGCCGGATAGACTAATTCTTTTTGAGCGGGATGAAAATAATCTTTTCTTAATAAACCGGGAATTGGAAGAACGTACAGATGATGTGGAACTCGTGCCGGTAGTCGGAGATATTCAAAATCTTGACCGCCTGGAAGAAGTTTTTTCCCTATACCGCCCCGGAGTGGTCTTTCATGCCGCTGCCTACAAACATGTGCCGATGATGGAAAATAATATTAATGAGGCGATTAAAAACAATATATACGGCACCAAGAATGTTGCCGACATGGCCGATGCGTTTGGGGCAAAGCGGTTTGTTATGGTTTCGACGGATAAAGCTGTTAATCCCACCAGTGTCATGGGCGCTACCAAGAGAGTGGCTGAGCTTTATATCCAATTGTTGAGCAAGATGAGCAGGACCATTTTTTGCGCAGTTCGTTTTGGCAATGTCCTGGATAGCCGGGGCAGTGTAGTTCCTCTTTTCCGCGAACAGATAATCAAGGGCGGGCCGGTTACTGTTACTCATCCGGAAATGGTACGGTTTTTTATGACTATTCCGGAGGCTGTTCAGCTGATTATACAGTCGGGAGCAATGGCTGAAAAAGGAGAGGTCTTTGTGCTCGATATGGGCGAGCCTGTCCGTATTGTGGATTTGGCGAGAGATATGATCATGCTTTCCGGCTTAAAGCCTGATCAGGATATTAAGATTCAGTTTACGGGCATCAGGCCGGGGGAAAAGCTGTTTGAAGAGTTGTTCACAAATAGGGAATCCTTTACGCGTACATCAAACGAGCGTATTTTTATTGCCCGTGAAAACGGTTTTAATGAAGATGCTTTCAACAAGGAATTAAATTCGCTGCAGAAAATACTTGGGGCGGATTTTATCTTTATCCAGAAAAAGTTGAACGAGCTCCCTGCCTCGGGTCTTGAGCCAGTGCTTACACAACAAAAAAGAGAATAAAAAATGGAAGTTCCTTCTTAACGAAAGAGGACAATTTATGAGCAGGATTATTGTTAAAACCTTAGCAGTGCTGGTTTTAACCTTTTTAATTTGTCAATTGGTAAAAAGTGTTGTGGAGCCGTACGCGAAAACGACGTTTTTTTGTTTTCCTGCCTATTCCCAGGAGTCGGCAGCTAACGAAAGGGAAAGGCAAAATAATGAGGAAGCCGGTAATGTTATTACTGAAAGATCCGGTGGGCAAACCATAGCAGTAACTGATGAGGAAACTACAAAAACAGAGGTCGGGAATGTCGATCATTTAAGCGTGCCCAGCGGAGAACCGGCTATTGCTGTTGAGGTAGGGCGTATTGTTTTTTTGCACAGCGAAGGGGAGGAAGCCTTTGTCTTTCACTTCAATGTACACGTTTCTCCTGAAAATATAGGCGGGACGATAAGACTGGACATTTTTAAAAACCTGCCGGGACCCGAAGGTAAAGATCCCATCCACTCAATTTATGTTGATGCTGAGGTTCCGGGCAGTTTGTATGTGGTGAAAGAGACATGGCCTGTTCCCGCTGCTCTGGAACAGGGAAAGGATAAGTATAAAGTCGTAGCTGTCTACCAGAAGGATGGTCTAATTGTCAGGAGTGAACCAAAGAAATTTTCCCTTTGGAAAATTCTCAAGCCGCTGGCTGATCCCCTTCCGGAGGAAGCAGGCAAACCCAGCGCTCCGATCAAGGTTAAACTAAAAATGCCATCCGGTGGACCTTCCGGTGTAAATTTCTACTATACCCTGGATAGTACAATTCCTGACTATCATAGCTTTAAATATCCTGAAGACGAAATCGAAATCAGTTCCTTTTTGGAACCTTTATTTACTGTGGCAGAAAAGGACGGCGTCTTTAGCGAAACAGCAAACTACTTTTATTCTTTTTCTTACGAAGATTGTTTTATTGCTACTGCTGCCTTCGGTTCCCCACTGGAACCGTCGGTGTTATTGCTGCGCCAATTCCGCGATCAATACCTGCTCACTAACAGTCCGGGCAGACTTGCCGCCGGACTTTACTATCGTTTTTCCCCGCCGCTCGCCCGCATTATTCATAAGAATGAGCTATTGAAGGAAACAGTCAGATGCCTTTTAAAGCCGGTTGTCTTTTTAATTTCTTTTCTTCCATAAAGGAAAGGCGAGAGATATTTTGGGTATTATAATAAGCCTTTGTACTTTTGATAGACTTCTTTAATTCGCTGCAACTCTTCCGGCGTAAATTTTTCCCTCAGTTTTTTCAGGAGCTCACCCCTTGATTTATTTCCATCAGCGTAGAGACGATACATTTCCTGCAGTTCACCCGCAGAAAATTTCCTTAACATCTGCATAGTAAAGAGCTGGTCTTGCAACTCGAGATTTTTAAGAGCAGGCGAATATTTTTCTTCCAGTTCGTTAAGTGTCTTTCCTTTTGGAGTTTTTTCCATGAGCGATCCTGAAGCTGCAGGATCGTTTCCTGTGTTATTGTTATTTCCCGTGCTCGTATTTTCGGTAGCGTTCTCTTCCGGTGTTTCCAAACCGGATGCTGCCCCATTAAAATTGTTTTCTGCAGCTTCGTTCAAGTTGCCTGCCTTTCCCTCGTTTTCCGGCAGTTCCCCTTTCATCGTTTCTGCTGATAAAATATCCATTAAATTATCTATTGTTCCAATATAATGGTTAAGCAGATAAAAATAACTTCCTACGGCTAGTGCTGCCAGTATCAGAGCTATAAGACCTGTATAAAAGAAAAATTTCCTAAAATTCAACACTACCACCTTGCTTTCTACATTCTGTTTCCAATTATAACATGGTCTTACAAGGCAAGCAATTCTAAACCTGGTAGCCCAATTTTGAGTCCTCCGAGCCAAAAATGTCATCAAAATTAGCTGCTTCCTTTTCGCCGGCTGCAATAGCATCTGCTTCTTCAAGCATATTAGTAACAGCTTTTTTAATATTTTTGCTTTGTATTTTAAATTACGGTCAGCCTCTTCACGCCCCGCAGCATTTTTTGTATTTTTTTCCGCTACCGCAGGGGCACGGATCGTTGCGTCCTATCTTTGGCCCGGGGCGTACGTAGGGTTGAGGAGGCTCAAAGCCATACATTTCATCATCATCGTCTAAAGCGAATTTTTCAGGATAAAGCTTCTCAAGTTTTTTGTGTTTCTTTCGATAGGTATTGAGCAGTTGGTCTTCTTTTTTGCTGTTGATGACGTTGTTAAAAAAATCTTTCTTCAATTCATATAAAGCGGGATAGTTTTTTTTCAAACGCAATATTTGCGGTCGAAAAAGTTCAAGGTCCATAATTATTTCCATTTCGTGAAGAAATTGCTCGACAATACATTGGGCGCAAAACTGGTCATCGCACATTTGCAGCTCAAAGGCAAGCATCTCCGGTAGCCGGCTGTCTATCGCGGCGTCTTCTTCAAGTTCCCTTAGATGCAGGTGAACAGCGGACTGGGCATCTATTTCTTCCTTGATGTTAAGCAGTTCTTCGTCATCCGGCTTTAAGGAAAAGGCGGTCTCTATTGTCTCGGCCGCCTGCTCATATAAGCCCATCCGGTGGATTTGTTTGGCCAGAATAGCCAGGAACCAGGCGACATGATCTTTTTCTTCTTCCTTTTCCAGGGCTTTTGTTTTCATTTCGTCCAGATGTTTTTTCAAATTGTCCAGATCATGGGAATAGATGTCAATTTGAACGATATGGTAATAGAGCTCGAGGTTGTCCCAGCCTTTTCTGTTGCTGACCTCCAGCCCTTCCCAAACTGTTTCCTGAGCTCGAATAAGATCGTCTGTTTCCAGGTAGCAGTCGATGAGCCCCAACCAGAGAGAGATGTTATCTTCATCGAGAGTTAGGGCGCGGCGATACTGGTCGATGGCTTTCCGGTACCAGCCGCGGCGAGCGTAGGCTTGAGCCAGACGGCGCGCAAAACCGGCATTAGTCGGCTCCAGTGCGGCGAGGTTCTCGAAGATGCGGATCGCTTTAACGCTGTTTCCATTTGCCAGATAGGCATCGCCCAGCAGGCTGTTGACAACAGAAAAGTTTGGGTGCACTGCACGGACTTCTTCCAGAAGGCGGATCGCCCTGCCGGTATTCCCTTCGTTCAGTGCTTGGGATCCTTCTTGAAAATATGCCTTCACTACTGCGGGCATGGAGTCTATCAGGTCATACTGCCGCCGCGTATTTTCATCAATCAGGACCTCGTACGCTTCACGGATCCGCATAAATTCCTGGGGATGACGTTCAGGGGGGAATTTTCTGACGAGGGTAAAATAAGCCTTTTTAATCTCTGCAGGCGTTGCGCTTCTGGTGATGTTTAATGTTCCATAATAATCCTTCATCGCTCAGCATCATCCTTCTGTGTGGCTTTGGCTATCCGCATCCATAGTTTTTCTTTCCACTTGAGCAATTTGCAGCTTAAACGGTGTTCAACCGCTTCAAGATAGCGGGTTGCCGCGACATTGGATTTGTCGATGGAGAGAACGGTTTGCCAGCATTTTACGGCAGCGTTGGTCCGGCCGCTAAGAAGGTGTATAACCCCCAGATAATTCCACAGGGCAGCGGATAAAGCAAAGCGGCTGCAAATTTCTTTGCTGAGTATCCCGGCGGCCTGCCGGTAATGTTGCTGCCGGCAGAGGGAGAGAACCCGGGAAAAATAGGGGTCCGTTTCCTCCAGGGCGTTTTGCAAATCCGCCAGATAGGTGGTTGCCCCATTATTTTCGGGGACCTGCCGGAGACTCTGCGTCCAGCAGTATGCCGCGCTTTTGTACTCTCCCAAGCGGTAATAACAAAGACCGGCCAGGTTCCAGGCCTGAATGTTGCCGCGGTCATAGCTCACGGCTTTGACCAGGGTTTTTGCCGCTGTGCTGATCCGGGATTCTCTTGCTTGCTGCAGCCCTTTGTTATAGTAAAAAAGGGAAAGGTTTTCAAACATCGCTTTCCTCTGTAAGTTCATAGATGATCTCGTGCAGCTCTTCTTTCCATGCATCAAGGGTTTCCTTTGTTTCTCCCAGCACCAATCCTTCCTTAATTTTGCGCATGAGGCTTTCCATTTCAATGGCATAATAGCCGGCCTTTCCGCTTTCCACCATCCGGGCCGCCTTCCTGAGAATGGCCTTATATTTGCGGGCATGGGGCGCTTTTTCCCAGCCGTCCAGGTCCACCTCTTTTTGCATCTTAGCGCCGGTTGTCTCAATAACCAAATTGGCCTTTTTCCCCGTGCTGATTATTTTTCCTTCGACCTGCAGGATGCCATTAAGGTCATAGGCAAAAGATACGCTGATTTTTTCCTGGAACGCAGGTGCCGGCGGAATACCTTTCAACATGAATTTTCCCAGAAAATTATTTTGGGAAGCTTTACGATTTTCGCCCTGGTAGATATTTATTTCTACCTGGGTTTGGTTATCAGCAACGGTCCCGTAGATCTTTTCTTTAACTACCGGGATGGTTACATTCCTGGGGATAATAACGTCGTAGGCGTCGGTAACAGGGAAGCCGCCGACAAAATCGAGGACGGAGATGCCCAGAGTGTACGGGCAGACATCGGTAATGATAATGTCTTTTTCCGGTGACAAATCATTGTTGATGATGCCGGCCTGAACAGCAGCACCTCGTACCACGGCCAGGTCCGGGTCAACTAACGCTTGCGGCGATTGACCAAGGGCCTTCTCGATGAAGCGACGCACATAGGGGATACGGGTAGAGCCGCCCACTAGGAGGATCAGGTCAATATCCGCGGCACTAAGCTGCGCATCGGCCAGAGCTGCATTGATCTGTTCGGCTGTGGAATCGATTAAATCTTTAATCAGGCTTTCAAAAAGTTCCCTGCTCACCGTTTCCTCAAGGGAGACAGGATTTCCTCCTGACGTGGTGAAAAACGGAATAATCAGTTGATATTCTTCGTGTTCGCTCAAGGCTATTTTGCATTTTTCCACTGCCTCTTTCAGGCGCATTAAGGCTCTTTTATCTTCGGAAAGATCCACTTGCCACTTTGCGGTAAATCTGTCCAAGAGGTAATTCATGAGCCGCCGGTCGAAATCTTTCCCGCCCAGCTGATTGTTGCCGCTGCTTGCTTTAACGTCCAGGACGCCTTCAAACATTTCCAGGACGGTAACGTCAAGCGTGCCGCCGCCCAGGTCATAGATGAGAATGTTTCGGCATTCCTGCAGATGTTCGAGCCCGTAGTCCAGCGCCGCGGCGGTTGGTTCATTGATGATGCGTTCCACCTTGATCCCGGCAAGCTGTCCCGCTTCCACGGTAGCTCGCCGCTGCCAATCGGAAAAATAGGCAGGTACTGTTATCACCGCTCTTTCTATTTTTTCACCCAGGTATTTTCCGGCGCAAGCCAAGAGATAGGACAAAATATAGGAAGAAATTTGCTGGGGAGTGTATTCTTTTCCGCCCATGGTAACGGTTGTGTCGCTGCCCATTAAGCGTTTAACCTCAATGACGGTATTGTCCGGTTTCAGCAGCAGCTGGTCCCTGGCTTGCCTGCCCGCAATAATCCTTCCGTCATCGTCAAGTCCTACAACGGATGGGGTTATGAATTCTCCCAGGTCGTTGGGGATGACAAAGGGTTTTCCGTCCTTTAAAACAGCGATTTCCGATGTTGAGGTGCCAAGATCAATCCCGACGATGCTGCTCAATTTTTCTCTGTGCCTCCGCTTGTTTTATTAACCATAACCTGAGCCTTTCGCAGCAAAGTTGATCTGTAGACATAGCCGCAACGCAATATTTCCAGGATAATTCCATTTGGTTTGCTAACGTCTTCTTTGACCTGCACCGCGGCGTGAAGCCGGGCATCGAAAAAGGTATTTTCACCTTCAATGCGGACAAGGCCCAGCGGCAACAGGTCAGCAGATATGCTTTTCCATAAAAGCTCCATTTGTGCGGACCAGCCGGCGTCTTCGTTTTTTAATGCATACCTGTAGATATCCTCAAGCTTGTCCAGGGTTGTCACCAGTCCCTTAATTAGGGAGAGCTTTTCTTCTTCAGCAACGGCCAGCGCTTTTTTTAGTTCTTTGATCTGTTCGTTTTTCTCCTCGTCTTCTTCGTGCTGCGATAGAATTTCTTCAAGCTGAATGTTGGTATTGTTGATTTCTTTGCCGATGCGCTTCAGCACGGCTGTAACAGCATCCAAAGCCAAAGTTGTCTCGTTGTGGTAAGCGTTTAATTCATCATTGACGGCAAAAAAATCGAATTTTGACAGTTCTTTTTCAAAATCAATCATACGGCAGCTGTTTTCTCCTTGTCCTGGAAGGTGCTTTTCGCTTTTTAGTGACCTGTATAGATGAAGAATTTCCGAAAATTCAACAATAACACCTTGCTTTCAACATTCTGTTTCCAATTATAACATGGCCTTAGGTTTTTCTTTTATTTTTTTAAAGAAGCGTTCAGCCTGAGGACTGAATAATATTTCATACATAATCAGTCCTCCGAGCCAAAAATGTCATCAAAATTAGCTGCTTCCTTTTCGCCGGCTGCAATAGCATCTGCTTCTTCAAGCATATTAGTAACAGCTTTTTTAATATTTTTGCTTTGTATTTCAAATTGCTTTACCAATTCATCGCCGGAATACCCTTGGGAAACGAGATCTTTTAGAATCTCAACGGAAAATTCACTAGTTTCTCGGTGCAGGGGCTGAATAATAATTTTACCGTCTTCAAGTAGGCATTCAACCTCGCTGCCAAGATTAAGGTGTTTATAGAATTGTAAGGGTATCGTAATTTGACGCTTCTTTGAAACGCTGATTATTTTACGATTCATAATATCACGCTCCACAGCACCTGCGGACATAGTTCAAACCTCCTTTATAGTATGCCAAAGAAATAAATAAAATACAAATTTCTTTACATCTTTATAAGAATTATAACAAAGAAACAAAGAAAACTCAATCAAATAAAGGGTATAAACATGGACATTCAAAAAAGACCGCTGGAAAAGTTAAGCCCAGCGAAATACAACCCCAGGAAAGACTTAAAGCCCGGCGGTCCGGAGCACGAAAAACTGGAAAAATCCATGGAAACCTTCGGCTATGTGGAACCGATCGTCATATTTGATAAAAAGTTGAACAAAAAGCAATATTGGAAATATCTAGAAAATCGTTTTTCCCAGGAACGGGCAGCTATAATCGGCGTCATAGTGAATAGAGATAATTAAAAGAGACAATCGGGAAAGGGAGAAGTAAGATGAAAAAAGTGAGCTTGCTGCTTGCGGTTTTGCTGTTGTTGAATGTTTTAGGGTTGGGGGCCTTTTCTTCGGCACTGGCTGCCGGTTCTCCGCGGGCGCCGGAAGGATTGGAGGCAAAGGCAGTATCAGGTTCGGTAATTGACCTGTCCTGGAGCGACAGATCCAATGATGAAATAGGGTTTATCATTGAGAGAAGTGCGGCGGAAAATGGGGATTACGTTCCGATCCATACCGTTGGCCGGAATGTAAAGGTGTTTTCCGATACGGGCCTGACGCCCGGCACCGTTTACTGGTACCGTGTAAAAGCTTACAATAAAGCAGGTGTTTCTGAGCCCTCTAATGCGGCTTTCGCGGCTACTTTTGCGCCTCCTCCTGCAGCGCCGGCGGGGCTGAAAGCTACAGCCGCTACGGACACGCAGATTAATTTATCCTGGACGGACAGGTCCGATAATGAAGCAGGGTTTAAAATTGAAAGGAAGACGGGTGAGGGCGATTTTCAAGAAATTGCCGATGTAGGCGCAAATATTGCCTTTTATGCGGATACGGGCCTCACTCCGGGAGTTGCCTATACTTACCGGGTCAGGGCCTATAACATCGGAGGAGTTTCGGATTACTCCAACACCGCGGGTGCGGTGACAGGAGGTGTGCCTTCTGCTCCCCAAGATCTGAAGGCTGCGGCCTCGGGCGCACAGATCAGGCTGACCTGGAAAGATACATCCAATAACGAGGCCGGGTTTAAGATCGAAAGAAAGGCGGGCAGTGGGGATTTTGTGCAAATTGACGCTGTCAAGGCAAACAGCACGGCATATCTTGATACGGATGTAACTGCAGGGGTGCTTTATACTTACAGGGTTAGGGCGTACAACGATGCGGGTGATTCGGGATATTCGGCGGAGGCTTCCTCCGCGCTGGAATCCGCCCCCGCGGCGCCCTCCAATCTGACTGCCGTGCCGGTTTCCAAATACCAGATAAAATTGACCTGGACCGACAACGCCAGTAATGAAGAGGGTTTCAAAATTGAAAGAAGGACGGAAGGGGGAAAGTACGTTCAGATCGCTGAGGTTGAGCATAATACGACAACCTATACCGATTCCTGGCTTTCTCCCAATAAGACGTATTATTACCGGGTGAGGGCCTACAATTCCAGGGGCCACTCCGAGTATTCAAACGAATCGTCCGCGGTTACGGGAGTGGTCCCCGCGGCCCCGTCGGACCTTGCAGCTGAAGCTGTTTCCCGCTCCCAAATTACTCTTTCCTGGAAGGACAATTCCGATAATGAAACGGGATTTAAAATTGAGCGAAGGACTTCCGGCGGCAGCTATGTCCAGATTGCCACCTTGGGAGCCAATAAGAGATCTTACACCGATACAGGCCTTTCGCCCAACACTTCTTACTACTACAGGGTAAGGGCCTACAACTCTGTGGGTAATTCGCCTTATTCCAACGAGGTGGTAGTTTCCACCGGTGTACCTGCCGCGCCAACCGGGCTGACGGCAACGGCTGTGTCTGAAAACGCCATTATGTTGACCTGGGAGGATAATGCCTCCAATGAAACGGGGTTTAAGATTGAAAGGAAAACCTCCGGCGGCAGTTTTGCACAGGTTGCCACGGCCGGAGCGAATACAAGGGTATACTACGATAACGGTCTTGCCGCCGACACAGTATACTATTACCGGGTAAGGGCGTACAATTCCGCCGGCAATTCGCCCTATTCAAGCGAAGTCAAAGCTGCCACACCTGCTGAAGCTCAACATGTAATTGTCCTTCATGTGGGCAAGACCGCCTATTATGTTGACAACCAGCGCCGGGTAATGGATACTGTACCCATTATAAGGGAAAATAGGACTTTTCTACCCATCAGGTATGTGGCCGAACCCCTTGGCGCAGCCCTGACCTGGGACGCCGCTCAGCAAAAGGTGACCATAACTTTTAAGGGCAAGGTTATCGAACTCTGGATAGGGAGCAACGCGGCCAGGGTGGACGGCAAGATGGTGAGCATTGATCCCGAAAATCCCAATGTCAAGCCCCTCATCGTCCCGCCGGGGAGAACGATGCTTCCACTGAGGTTTATCAGCGAAAACCTGGGCTGCCGGGTGGACTGGAATTCAAAGACGCAGCAAATAACAGTCACCTACCCAGCCCCATGAAGCATAGGGACGGTTCTCGTGCTTCGCTATAGCCCGAAAGGCCCGGAAGAAAGATAAATCTTCCGGGCTTTTTCTAAAAAAAGAGGAGTTCATCAGCAAGTGCTCTATCCCAAATATGCCGTTCTTTCAGCTCTTCTTCCCATTGCTCAGTGTTTTGCTTGAGTGCCAGAAAAGCTTTGTTTGCTTCTTCCAACAACAGCTTACGCCGGTACTCTTCTACAGATTTCTCCAGTATTTCTTGCATGGTCATGCCGGTTTGTTCAGCTGTTTGCCGCAATGATTTCCAGGTCTTTTTGGTAACCACTTTTTTTGAAAAGTTTATTTGATAAATAACCCTGTAGTCACCGACTCGTAGCCTGTATATAGCTTCTCAATTCTATAAGACCCCATCGGTTCTTAACTTTTCCTTCAATTTTTTAAAGCTTATTGTCGGTTCATCACGACGCTCAGCAGCAACGGCTAAATCATGAAGGTCTTCTAATATATTTTTGTACTTTTGATATGGAATAACTACAGCCCTTTTTTTGCCTTTTCTATCCACAATATAACGGTGTGGTTGCATTTTTTCACCTACATATACTAAAAATATAAATATTAACGTTTGCTTAATTATAACATATGGCTAATACAAAATAAAAGCAGGGGGCTATTTACAAAGCCCGGAAGAAAGATAAATCTTCCGGACCTTCCATTATTAATCTCTGAGCAGTTACTATTATTTTTCTTATATGCCAGAGCATAAAAGAAACTTGTATCGGCAAAAATGAGCTTTATTGTTAATCACCGCTTATAAAGGCGTTCGTCAATGTTTCTGCTGTTTGCACCAGGATTATTAGTAGCTGTTTTTTTACGCTCGGCCAAGTTGCGCAGATATTGATAATGCCAGTCTTCAAGAAGTACTTGAACTCTACACACAGCGCTACCTCCTTACACATTACACAATAAGTATGATTTATAATTATGATATTGTCAACGAAACATATAAAGGCTTTTATTAAAAAAACATTTTGGCGATTTTTAGTATTCCCTGTTTCCAGGGGACCCGGTGTGAAACCCCCGTTTTGCCGGCAAAAGAGGAGGCATTGTCCAGGTACCACTTAAAGTTGCGGATGAGGGCCTGCTGATTGGAATACTGCGGGGCAAAGCCGAGGAGATTTTCCGCTTTTTCTATGGAAACGAAGGAATCTTTGAACGCTGTTTCGTAAACCCACTTGTACAGGGGCGACAGGTGCAAAAATTCCAGGAGGCGCAGTATGAAAACCAGCGGTCCTGCGGGGAGGGTGATAATTCTTTTCCCAAAACCCGCGTAGTCCAGGACAGCCTGGAAGTCTTCCTTCATGGTGGCAAACTCTTTGGCACCGATGTTGAAGGTGTCGTTTGCTGTCTTTTCGTCGGCTGTTGCCGCCAGGTAGACGGCTGCGCAGAGGTCTTCCACGTCCAGGAGCTGGTAACGGTTTTTCCCGCTTCCGGGCAAGGGAAAGTTTTTTCCGTCTTTGGCCCAATCGTAGAGCAGGGCAAAGACGCCAAGCCTTTCCGGGCCGATAAAAGATTTCGGCCGGATAATGGGGATGCACATGCCTTTTTTACGGTACTGCAGGCAAATTTCTTCTGCCATTATTTTCGCTCTGCCGTAATGCCCCACTCCGCTCAATGGGTCGTCTTCCTTAATGGGATGATGATCCGGGATGCCGTAAACAGCGGTGGAGGAAATGTGGATCACTCTTGTTATGTTATTTTGGAGCGCTGCCTGCAGGACATTGCCGGTGCCGTCAACATCCGTGGAATAAATGTCCGCCGCAGTGTAGAGCGGCAGCGCGGCTGCCGCATGGACGATTATATCCATGCCTGCCGCGGCTTTGCCCACTGTCTTGGGGTCGCGAATGTCCCCTGTTATGGCTTCGACCTGCCCTTTTTCCGGGTAATCGAACTCGGCAATATCCAGCGTCCTGACATAGTGCCCCCGCCTGAGCAGGTACCTGGCCAGATTGATTCCCAGAAAACCCGATCCGCCTGTGATTAGATATCTACTGGCTATAGCTCAAAACCTCCCTTATGCTTTTTGTTATGGCGTTTTGGTTTTAAAAAATTCCCTTTGGACCAGCGCAAGCCCCGCAATACCGATGAGGACTCCCAGCCAGAGGGTTGAAAACCTGGTGATAATGGTGGCTGCTGCCGCTATTTCGCTGCTGATCCCCGTCAGCAGCAGGATGGCCATGATACTCCCTTCCGCGACGCCGAGACCGCCGGGTAAAAAGGAGAGCGCTCCCAAAAGGGAGGAAAAGGATACGGCAAAAAACGAAGCCAGGAGGGATATCTCCCCGCCCAGCGCGATAACGGCAAGGTAAACGACAAAGCCCTCGAACCCCCAGGAGATGACCCCGATCCCCACGGCAAAAAGGAGGCTGCGCGGTGCCAGCAGGATCTTGGCGCTGCGCTGAAATCCGGTGATAAAGAGGATACCCCTTTGAAGTAATTTGTTTTTGCTTAAGACTGCCGTCTTTTCCACCAGGAAATTAAACAGACCGTCAACATGAAAGAAAAGGATGAACAAAAACAGTATGGCCGCAGAGACGGGGACCACAATTTTGCCGTAAGGGTAAGCCAAAAACCCGCAAAAGGCCAGGACAACCACTGCCAGCGCATCTGTTACCCTCTCTGCCATGACGATGGAGCTTGTCCGGCTTACCGGAGCATTCATATGCTCCTTTAAAAGGTAGCATTTCAACAGTTCGCCCAGCTTCCCCGGGGTAATGGTCATGCTCAGCCCGCTGAGAAAAATGTACCTGTTCATGCGGGGATCGGGAAAAATGCCGGTCAGTTTCAGGTAGTAGTTCCATTTAATAAAGCGGAAGAAATAGTTTAAAGGGGCAAGAAGCAGGATCAAAGGAAGAAACCTGAGATCCATATTGTAATAGACTTGGAGGACATTTTTAAAGTCAGCCATGATCATTAAGGCAGCAATAACGGAAACGCCGAACACCAAGCCCGTAAAAAGCGGTTTTTTTAATTTGCGCAAGAAATCTTTTGTTTCGGTCATCTTAGCCAATCCAGATAGAGGATGAAAATGCTGACAAGCGCCCAGAGTATTATATTGACGAGCGTCGGTGTATCGCGAAGCAAGATTTCCTCCGGGTTTTCGCCCAGTTTTTCATTGTGCACGAGATAGAGATAACGGAAAATGCCGTAAATGACAAAGGGTATCGTCAACATGTACAGGGAGGAGCGGCTTGCGGTAAAAGTATAAAGGGAATAGGCCAGAATGGTGGCTGCGGTCACAATGGAGATGAGCTGGTCGAGATATTGGACGGGATAGTGCTCCAGCACTTTGCGGTGCCATTTCCCGTTATCCTCCAGGTTGATGGATTCCTGCCGCCTTTTTGTGAGCGCGAGAAAGAGGGCCAGAAGCAGCGTGCAGACCAGTAGCCACGGTGAGATTTCCACATTTATGGCCGCTCCCCCGGCCGCGGCCCGCAGCAAAAAACCGAAGGCAATGGCAAAAACATCGAGTATGACCGTATATTTAAGCCACAGCGAGTAGGCAAGGCATAAAGCAAAATAAATCAGGCCCATGACCAGAAAAAGAGTGTTGATCGACCAGGCCAGGAAAAGGGAAACGAGAAGGAGAATGATCAGCACGCCCGCGGCCTGCCTAATCCCTATTTTTCCGGCGGCAAGGGGGCGGTGCCTTTTTCGGGGGTGTTTTCTGTCTTCTTCAATATCGACGATGTCGTTGACGATATAAACGCATGAGGAGAGAAGGCAAAAGGAGACGAAAGCTATCAGCGAGTCAAGGAGCAGATTCAATTTAAAAAGGTTCAGGGAAAAGATAAGGCCTGCAAAAAGGAGCAGGTTTTTTGTCCACTGCCGGGGGCGCAGCAGCAAGAGGATATCGGCGGCCTTGAAGGTCATTGTCATCACGCTTTCATTGCAAGATAGCCGGGCGGGTGATATAATTTCAGTAACATACATTAACTTTTGAGCAGTTCCCAATACTTAACTACGTCGTCAAAGGCGAATGTCCTTCTTTTTATTTGCAAGTTAATCAAAACTCTGCCGAGAGGTAACGGATATGACGCTGCTGGTCACCGGGGCCGCAGGCTTTATCGGCTTCCATTTGAGCAAAAGACTGCTTGAAAGCGGGTTTAACGTTGTCGGACTGGATAATCTCAACGACTATTACGATGTGAGGCTGAAGGAAAGCCGTCTGGCCCTGTTGCAGAAATTCAGCGGTTTTGCTTTTGTTAAAGCCTCCCTGGAGGAGCAAGAGGCGATAGACCGGCTCTTTTCTAAATATGCTTTTTCCTGCGTCTTCAACCTGGCCGCGCAGGCCGGGGTGCGTTACAGCATGGAAAATCCTCGCGCTTATATCGACTCCAATATCGCGGGGTTTTTGAATATTCTTGAAGCATGCCGCAGCCACCGGGTGGAGCACCTCATCTTTGCCTCATCCAGTTCTGTTTATGGAGCAAACCGGACCAGACCCTTCTCCGTACACCACAACGTGGACCATCCCGTCAGCCTTTATGCTGCCACCAAAAAGGCGGGCGAGCTGATGGCGCACACTTACAGCAGCCTTTACGGACTGCCGGTGACGGGGCTGCGCTTTTTTACCGTGTACGGACCCTGGGGCAGGCCTGATATGGCCTATTTTTCTTTTACCAGGGCTATTCTGGAGGGAAAACCCATCAAAGTTTTTAATTACGGAAAGATGAAGCGCGATTTTACATATATTGACGATATCGTGGAGGGGATTGTTCGGCTCATAGACAGGGTTCCGCAGCCGGATCCGCACTGGGACGGGACGCGGCCGCACCCCGGGCGGAGCTGCGCGCCTTACCGCATCTACAACATCGGCAACAACCGGCCGGTGGAGCTCCTCTATTTTATCGAAGTGCTGGAAAGGAACCTGGGGAAGAAGGCAAAAAAGGAGCTGCTGCCCATGCAGCCCGGAGAAGTGCCGGAGACGTATGCTGATATTGACGACCTGACCCGGGAGACCGGCTTCCGCCCGAAAACGGGCATTGAGGAAGGGATCGAAAAATTTGTGGCCTGGTATAAAGATTACTACAAGGCATTTTAGCAAATTGAAGAAATATTTTTGACGCTGGATAGGGTGCAGTGGTGTGCAGTCCCAATTTGGGCATACTATTATTGACGAAAAATTGTTAGTCGAATGGTTGCCGGTTTTAAGCGAACGCTTTGCAAATGGAGTTTATGCAGTAAAGCCATTACTAGTTGGCAGAATGCGGGAGTACGATCACAATGAATCCAAAAGAAATGCGCTGGCGCCAGCGGTTTGAAAATTTTGAAAAAGCCTATCGTCAATTTGACTCAGCTGTACAAAATTTTGAAAATCTTAATGTGCTCGAAAAGGAAGGCCTGATTCAAAGGTTTGAGTATACATTCGAACTGGCCTGGAAAACCCTTAAGGATTATTTAGAGTCTCAAGGAGTACAGGTTTCTTTTCCAAGGGAAGTAATAAAAGCATCCTTTCACTATGGCTTGATCAAGGACGGCGAAACGTGGATGGACATGCTGGAAAAAAGGAATTTATTGGCTCATACTTATGACGAAGAGCGTTTTCAATTTGCGGTGAGGAAGGTTAAAGATAGTTATTATGCAGCAATAACGCAGGTATATCGTGATCTGGGGGCAAAAAAATAATGTTCGGAATACCAAAAAAAAGTATGGATTTAATTACCGGGGCCTTGTCAGCATTCCCGGAGATTGAAAAAGCATCTTTTTTTGGAAGCCGAGCCATGGGCAATTATAAAAACGGATCCGATGTTGATCTGGTTGTCTACGGTTCCCGGCTGACCCCGGAGATGTTGAACCGCCTGAGCAGGCAATTAAACGAAGAATTGCCTTTAGCTTATTATTTTGATCTTGTTCATTACGATACTTTACAGCAGGGGGCTTTAAAGGACCATATCGATGAATATGCAAAATGCTTTTACAAATGCCCGCAAACAAATTAAAGCAGCCAAGCTGATAGGGCCGGCTTACCTGCTCCTTGTTACCGCTGCCGCTGCGTATCTGCGCTTCTGGTTTGTCCTAACGGTACCCACAGAGCAGGTGTTTGATTTTGCCACGTACCAGGAGATTGCGGTCAATATTTTTAATCACGCGGGGCACAGTTTTCGGGGCATGCCCGTCGCCTGGCAGGGCCCGGCATACCCCCTGGTGCTGGGGTACTTTTACCGTTTAGCCGGTGAGGCCGATGTATTGCTTGGCAAGCTCTTCAATGCCTCTCTTTCGGTCCTGACCCTGGTAATGATGTATTTTTTGTTGCGGAGGATGAGCAAAAACAAGTTTTTTACCTGCGGGGCTTATACCCTGGCCGCCTTTTTGCCGAATTTTCTGGCTTACAATAATGTGATCGGCACGGAAGTTTTTTTCACCTTCCTTTTTGTCCTCATTTTGCTCCTTCAGGTGTATACTTTTCATAATTGGCTGCGAATCCCGCTGTTGGGAATCTTAATCGGTGCGGCTACCCTGACCAAGCCCTTTTTTCTTGCCTACCCCCCGGTGGCCGCGCTGTATGTTTGGCTCAAGGAAAGGGACATGAAAAATACCGCTGTTGCCCTGGCGGTCCTGCTGGTGGCGGCATCTGCAGTGGTGGCTCCCTGGACATACCGGAACTACCGGAAATTCGGCAGGTTTATCCCTGTTTCCTATAATTCGGGTTATGTGCTGTATATTAATAACAATGATGTGAATCTGACGGGCGGCTGGATGGATCTGCAGGATGTGCCGGCCGCGCCTGAACTGAAAAAAACGGTGGATGCTGCTTTGCGCAAATACGGCGGTTATGTGCAGCAGGCTTACGAGCTGGAGCCTGTCTTAAAAAAGGCTGCTTACCGGTGGATAGCTGAAAATCCGCTGGAGTTTTTGAAGCTGGGCTTCTTGCGCGTGAAAACAACTTTTTTCATGGGAGCCTGGGATATCAGAAGCTGGGCTATGAACGAAGTGCCCTCCACACAGGATCCGGAGGAAGACGCGGCCTACAGGAGAAGCCTTAGTTTTTTTTATTCCCTGAGCGATGTGCTGGTTTACCTTTTGTCTTCCTGCGGGCTTTTGTATATGCTTATCAATATCATCCCCGTTGCCCGGGCTGTTTGGCAAAAAGGCATTAAACTGCCGGACCGCATCCTCATCCCCACCGTCAACCTGGCTTTTTTGGTTTTGATTATTTTTATTTTTGAAGGGCAGGCCAGGTACAATTTTCCAGCTCTTTTTTTGCTGATTTGCGGTATGTTTTCCTTGCCGGCAAAGGATGGGGGGGATGCCAAAGCCCCGTGAAATAAGCCAAAGGAAAAAAGAAGCAAACCTTATCATTGCTTCTTTCGTCTTAAAATTAGAATAAGGGTAGAAAGAGGGCAGGGAGCAGTTCTGGAAGAATATGCCGCTACCCCGGGCATTTCTTTTTGATATAATTACTATGTAGGCCGGGCGCTGCGCATGCTGCGGCCTACTACCGGAAAAGGGGAGGCCGGCAAAAATGGATGAAGCAGGTGCTGCGGCAAAGGCGAAAAAGCGCATAAGGGATAAACGGCTGAAAACAGCCCTTTCTGTTGCTCTTCTGTTGTTATTGTGGGCGGGGCTTGCCTTTGGGGGATACTTCTATGCCTTAAACCGGATGCAGGGGATAGCGCAGCATTTTTCAGAACAAATTGACGAATTGAAAGAGGAAAATCGGCGCATTGGGGAAGAGTTGACCGAAGCCATGCAGTCGTTTCAGAGCGGGATGCAGCAGGTCCAAAACGAGATGAGCCTGATCCGGGAAGAGCTGGAGCTTGCCGGGGAGTCGATTACAGGGACGGACAGCACGCGGCAGGGCCTGCAGGAGCGCATGACGGAGCTGGACAAGCAGCTGGCAGCCTTAAGAGAACAACTGCGCAAACTGGAGGAAGCCACCCGTGCGTTTTAACGGTTTTAGCATGTACATATTTTTTATTTTTCTTCTGGCACCTTTTGTCGGGCTGGGGATCGCCTGTGCCCAGTTGCAGCCTTTTTCTTCCGAAATGCAGGCCCTGGCCCTGGAAAGCGGGGCGCTGCAGGGCCCCGCCGGCGAAGCAGTTGAACAACTCCATGCTTTGCAGAAGTCCATGGGGGAAACCCTGCAGGCCGCGGAAATGAGCGGACAGTTGGCCGGGTTGATACGCCGGGAAGCCCAGGAGGAACTGCTGGCCTATGAACAGCAGCACTCCCTCTTGCAGGAGCTGGTGCAATCTTCTGCCGAGCAAAAGAATGTTTCTTCGGAAATGCTGGAGTATCTGCTCGCCAATATGCTGGGAGATCCCATCGGGCAGACTTTTGGGGAAAATGCCACCATTAAAGTCTACTCCCTGCAGGAGGCGGGGTACCGGGGTTATATGGCGAAGGTGCGGCTGCATAATATTGGTGCGCTGCGCATGGTCCTGGCCGGGGACCGCGTCGGCAGCCCCGGGGAAACGACAAGTTCCGCGGCTAAACGTACCGGAGCGGTTCTGGCTGTAAATGCCGGAGGGTTTTATGCGCATGAAGGGGGGCTGCTGCCCGTAGGCATTACGGTTATTGACGGGAAGGTGCTCACTTTTTACACTTATGACAAAGATTTGAGTTTTGTGGGCTTTAATCGCTCCGGCCGGCTTGTGGGCGGGCGGATTGAAACGGAGGAGCAGCTTGCCGCGCTGGATGTGTTACATGGGGCCAGCTTTTTACCCACACTGTTAAAAGACGGCAAGAAACAGCCCATTCCGCCGGCATGGGCCAACACTAGACATCCCCGCACGCTCATCGGCCATTTTAAAAATGACGATCTCCTTTTCATCGTCATTGACGGGCGCAGAGAGGGCTGGAGCAAAGGTGTAACCCTGGAAGAGGCGCAGAACAAGCTGCTGGAGTTTAATGTCCGGGATGCCTATAATTTGGATGGGGGCGGCTCCAGCACTTTTTATTATAACGGAAAGGTCTTAAACCGCCCTTCCGACGGCAAAGAAAGGCGGGTGGCTACGAATATTGTCGTAATTCCATGATGCTGCAATTACATTATAATCTTTATAATCTTTCCCAAAAATTATATTTGTGATAATTTGTGATAAAATTGTATTACAAACTCGTCCCATTTATAAAGGAGGTACTTTTCTTGAAGAATGCCAGCATTGCGGATATGAAAACTCTGTTGGAATATTCCAGTGATGCACTGTTGATTTCGGATTCGAAAGGAAAAATACTCTACGTCACGCCGTCAATAGAAAGAATCTCCGGAATAAGTGTGGAAACTCACCTAAACAGGAACATTCGCGATCTGATCAGAGAGAAGTATCTTAATCATTCAGCCACTCTGGAAGCCCTGGAAAAAGAGGAATCCGTTACTTGCAAGGTTAAGACCATAGCCGGAATGCACCAGCTCAATACCGCTTTGCCCGTCCTTGATACCTCGGGCAAAATTAGTCGCATTGTTTGCAATATTCGGAATTATAAGCTTTATCAGGGCCAGCTGCGGCACCGGGAAAAAGATAGAACAGGCACTTCGACTTTCACCCCCTATGCACCGGATTACGACTATCCTTACAGGTTAATTCAGAGCGGTGAATACGAAATTGTTGTCAAAAGCAAAAAGATGAATTACACGGTGGAAATGGCCATGAGGGTGGGGCAGGTGGATTCAACCGTTCTTATTTACGGTGAAACGGGTGTAGGCAAGGAATTGATTGCGCGGTTAGTCCATAGCAGCAGCTATAGATCCAAAACGGGTGCTTTTATTAAAGTAAACTGCGCTTCATTTAACCAAAGCCTCATTGAAGCGGAACTGTTCGGTTATGAACCCGGCGCTTTTACCGGCGCGCTGAGAAGCGGCAAAGTCGGGTATTTTGAACTGGCGGACAGAGGAACCCTTTTTTTAGACGAGATTGCCGAGCTCTCTCTGGAAGCCCAGGCCAAGCTGCTTGGAGTTTTGCAGGACAGAGAGCTCTTCAAAGTGGGAGGCACCAAGCCGAAAACTGTAGATATCCGCATTGTTGCCGCCACCAACAAAAACCTGGAAAAAATGGTCAAAGAGGGCCGTTTCCGGGAAGATCTCTTTTACCGCCTGAATGTTGTTCCCATCGAGGTTCCTCCCCTCAGAGAAAGGAGAGACGATATTCCCGCCTTAATACATTACTTCAACCACAAGCTTCAGGAACGATATTCCCTGCAGAAGGAGATGGGCATGGATCTGATCGAGCATCTTACCCGTTACTCCTGGCCGGGAAATGTGCGGGAATTGTACAACCTTATCGAAAGGCTCTTTGTTACCGTCCCTCAAAAGGTTATCACCGCGGCTCACCTTTCAGGCCCTTATATTTCCGCTTTATCCGAGCACTTCCCGCCTGTTAAGGAAAAAAGGGGGAACTTGAAAGAAATGGTCGAAGAATTTGAGATAGCCGTAGTGAAAAGAACCCTGGAAACTTGCAGCACCCAGGAGGAAGCGGCCAGAATGCTCGGTATCAGCCTCTCCAGCCTTACCAGAAGGTTAAGAAAGATCAATAAAGATAAAAAGGGATAAAAGCCGTCAAAGCATTAAAAAGCGCAGGAGCCGGCTGCGCATCTTTGCAGCATTTCGAAGCGGCAATGCCGTCAATATTGACTATTTCAGCGGAATAAGTCAAGAGTGACTAAAGAACTAAGAATTGCAGAAAATTTTTCCTCCCCGTAATTCCTCAAATTTAGCCTGTTTAGACAAAAGAAGAATTCTTGTTAATTTGGCATTACAATTGCAATACTTATCTACAAGGAAAAAGATTTTAGATTTTTTTTAAATAGCAATTTCTCAAATTTTTAACAAAAGGGAGGAGGGTAGAAATTGTCAAATACACAGGTAGATTATCCGGTTGACTTAAAAGAAATGGATGCAATCATCCGGGATGTCAAGGAAAAAATTCAGCGTTTAAAAGAGATTTCCGGCGGCATGCAGTGTGTGGACAGAAACTGTGATCGCATCCTGGCAAGCGTTAAAATGCTGGAGTTGAACATTTGCGACGTTATAGAATTTTTATAGGTATAAAAAAGGGACATGCTTTGGGGCATTAAAGCGCTTTAATGCCGGAACAGGAAAGGCAGTCCGGCCGAGAAGTTTTATGGCGCACCCATTGGGTAGGTTTAATTGCAAAGAAGGGAGACTTTATTATGGATGTAAATAAGTACTGGAATCCCATTTTGGAAACTTTGCCCCGGGAAAAGTTAAGAGCGCTGCAGTTTAAAAAGTTTAAACGCGTTGTGGAATGGGGCTACAATAATTCCAAAATGTACCGGAGAATGTATGACGAAGCCGGCTTTAAGCCGTCAGATCTAAAGACCTGGGACGATATTAAAAAGGTGCCCATGTTGGAGAAGGAAACCTACAGGACAGCTCAGGCAAAAGAGCCCTGGCCCTATGGGGACAGCCTTTGCGTTCCGCTGGAGAAGGTGACGGAATACAGGCAGACCAGCGGCACTACCGGCCAACCCGTTTTCCAGCCGGATACCTGGCAGGACTGGGAATGGCAGAGTGAAATGTGGTCTTACATCCTCTATGCCCAAGGTTTCCGGGATACGGACCGCGTCTTCATTCCTTTTGGATACAATGTTTTTACCGCTTTCTGGAACGGGCACTATGCCGCGGAAAAAGTGGGCTGTGAAGTTGTTCCCGGCGGTATTCTCAATACCGAGGAGAGGGTGCTGAAAATAAGGGATCTGCGGGCCACGGCCATGATGGCAACTCCAACCTATGTTCTGGGGATGGCGGATGCCGCGCGGAAACGTCTTGGCATAGATCCCACCCAATTGACCATTAAGAAGATTCTCTGCGCCGGGGAACCGGGAGCAAGCGTTCCCGCAACCAAGAAGCGCCTGGAAGAAGCATGGGATGCCAAGGTCTATGACCATGCAGGCGCAACTGAAATCGGCGGCTGGTCCTTTGAATGCACAGAACAGCCCGGCGGCATCCATGTCAACGAAGCCTTCTTCCTGGTTGAACTGATTGATATTGAGACCGGCGAACCCATCGAAGAGCCCGGCAAAGAGGGAAAAATTGTTATCACTGCTTTTGACCGTACTGCCCAACCCGCGATCAGGTTTGACGCCAAAGACGTGGCCATGTGGGGCGAGCCCTGCTCATGCGGGCGGACTTTCCGGGTTTTAAAAGGCGGTATCAGGGGCCGTGTGGACCATATTACCAAGGTAAAAGGCGTGCTCTTTAGCCCCATTGCCGTGGAAGAAGTGGTTCGGGCCATGCCGGAACTGGGGGATGAGTATGAACTTATTGTCAGCAAGAAAGGCGACATCGATGTCATTACCCTTAAAGTGGAAATAGCGCCCGGCTGCACGGCTACGGAGGAGGAAATACTTCAAAAACTGGTCCCCGAGCTGCGGTTGAAGACCAACCTGGCATACAAGATCGAGTTTCATCCCTACGGCAGCCTGCCGAGATACGAGGTAAAAGCCAAGCGGTTCAAGGATTTAAGAGGCGATCATTAATTAAATCTACCTATTGGCATACTTACACAGCATTATTGAATATAAAAGATGGAACGGGAAAAGGCGCAGTTTCTGCGCCTTTTTTCGGTAATGCCCGATATTTATTTTAATTTCCTTGACAGGAACAGGAGGGGAAGGTATAATTTTTTTTGTATGACCGGCTGGTCGGTCGGTTTTTTCTATTGTTTAAATCTTTTTTATCTTGGACGGAGTTAACAGGGAGGGAGAAAAGGTTGAGAGTGAAGGGGATGTGGGCAATTTTGCCGGTCCTGGCTCTGATGGCGATGCTGCTTTGCGGGTGCAATGCAGGGCAGAAAACTGCCCAGGAGGTCGAAGAAACCGCTGTGCCTGTGGAGGTGGCGGAAGCATACCGCGGCAGCGTGGAGGTGACCGGCAGTTTTACGGGTGTACTGGAGCCGGAAATGGTGGTAGACGTGGTACATAAAATGGGCGGAAAGGTAAGCGAAGTAAAGGTAAAAGACGGTGATGAAGTAGGGAAGGGCGATCTGCTGCTAAGCTTGGATTCAGCAGAACTTTCCGCCCAGCTGGCCCAAGCTGAAGCAAACCTGCAGGTGATCCAGGTTCAGCTGGAGGCCGCGGCAAGCTCCCTGGAAGACACAAGGATCCTTTATGAAGAGGATATTGTGCCCCGCCAGCAATTTGAACAGGCAGAAACGCAATATAAAGTTTTGGAAGCCCAGGCCGCCCAAGTTGCAGCAACCCTGCAGCTTATCCGCACTCAGCTCAATGAGACCCGAATTACCGCGCCGGTTGGCGGGACGGTCAGCGGGGTAACAATAAACCCGGGAGAGATAGTCGCTCCCGGTGTTCCTGTAATGACCATCAACAAGCTGGATACAATGGAAGCACACGTCCAGCTGACGGAGAAAGATGTGGGCCGCGTCGCCAAGGGGCAAAAGGTGAGCGTCCTTGTTTCTGCAGTCGCTCCGGAACCTCTGGAAGGAAAAGTGGTCTCGGTCAGCCCGGTTGCCGATCCCCGGACGAAATCTTATCTAATGAAGGTAGCCCTTTCCAATAAAGATCGCCGTTTAAAGGCAGGGATGACGGCAACAGTTCAGCTGGTCCTTGCGGAGGAAAAGGATACGGTCGTTGTCCCTGCAGAAGCGGTGCTGACTAAGGAAGGCCGGCAGGTTGTTTATGTTGTGGAAGGGGACGTGGCTCGGTGCCGCGACGTAACCCCGGGGCTGGAGAACGGGACGTCGGTCAGCGTGCTTGAAGGGGTTGAGCCCGGCGAGCTGGTGGTGGTAAGAGGTCAGCATTACCTCGAGGAAGGAAGCCAGGTGACGGTGGTAGGAGGGGTTGACTGATGAATCCGGCAAATTTTTCCGTCAACCGACCCGTAGCGGTAATCATGGCCGTGCTGGTGGTTATGATGATCGGCACTGTCTCCCTGAGCGGGCTGTACGTGGACTTGCTTCCGGAGATGAACTTTCCAATGGCTATTGTGCTGACCAGTTATCAGGGATCTGCTCCGCAGGAAGTGGAAAATTTGATCAGCAAGCCTTTGGAAGAGGTTTTGGGGACAGTGGGAAATATCAAGAATATCAGCTCCATGTCCTCCATGGGGAACTCCATTATTATTGCGGAGTTTGAAACCGGCACAGATATGGATTTTGCCTCCCTGGAAATGCGTGAAAAGATCGATATGGTCAGGGGGTATCTGCCGGAAGATGCGGGCGACCCCATGGTTATCCAAATGGATATTAATATGATGCCCGTGCTGCTTTTGGCCGTCAGCGGCGATCGCCCGCTGGACGAATTAAAAAGCATCGCCGAGGATACTATTAAGCCCCGTATTGAACGGCGGGACGGGGTGGCCTCGGTAGAAGTGACCGGCGGGCTGACAAGGGAAATTCAGGTGATCGTGGAGCCGGAGAAGCTTGCCGCCCATGGGCTGAGCATTGCCAATGTGGTGCAGGCCCTGCAGGCGCAAAATATGAATCTTTCCGCGGGCCTGGCTACCAGGGGCAGTCAGGAAATGGCGCTGCGGGTAATCGGAGAGTTCTCCGGGGTAGACGAGATTGCCGCCGGCAGCCTGACAACTCCTTCGGGCGCGCAGATCCGTTTGGATGATGTGGCCGTAGTTAAGGATGGTTTTAAAGATACGACCGGTTTCAACAGAAGCGGGGAGCAGCCCGGCATTTTGCTGTCCATACAGAAGCAGTCCGGAGCCAATACGGTTTCTGTGGTGCGGGATGCCCGGCGTGTTTTAGAGGAGCTTAAGTCCGTGCTGCCGGATGATGTGGTCGTTTTTACCGTGATGGATCAGGCTGAATATATTGAGTTTGTCATTCAAAACGTCTACCAGAACCTGTATATGGGTGCATTTTTAGCCATGCTCGTGCTCTTTGTTTTCCTGAGAAACCTGCGCAGCACCTTGGTCATCGCGCTGTCCATGCCCATATCGGTGATTACGACCTTTATTCTTATCTATTTCGGCGGCCTGACCCTCAATATGATGACCCTGGGCGGGCTGGCCCTCGGCATCGGCATGATGGTGGACAGTTCCATCGTTGTCTTGGAAAATATCTTCAGGCATCGGGAAAGGGGCCTTGACAGGATAGAAGCAGCCAAAATCGGCACCGCTGAAGTGAGCAATGCCATTACAGCCTCCATTTTAACCACTGTTGCCGTGTTTTTCCCCATCGTTTATGTGGAAGGGATTGCCTCGGAGCTTTTTAGCGACCTGGCTCTAACGGTTTCTTTTTCCCTCCTTTCTTCCCTTTTAGTTGCCCTGACTCTTATTCCCATGCTCTCTTCACGGCTGTTGAAGGTTGACCCCATTGATAACAATAATAATAGCGCAAGCGGTGCCGCCGGGGAAGGGGGCAAAGGCACCAAACCCCGGCGGGGGCTGGTTTACCGTATGGTCCGCCGCTCCGGGAAGTGGCTGGAGGCGCTTGATAATATTTACCGGGTGGTGCTCGGCTGGTGCCTGAGGCGGCGGCTTGTGACGGTGGCAATTATTATGGTTTTGTTTGCGGGCAGCCTGCTGCTGGTGCCGGCTATTGGCGCGGAGTTTATCCCCTCCATGGATCAGGGCATGATTAGCGTGAGTATTGAACTGCCCCGCGGTTCCAGCTTGGAAGAGACCGATAAGGTTGTCCGGAAGGTCGAAGAAGCCTTTCAAAAGTATGAAAAGGAAATTGATCTCGTTTTTGCCAGTATTGGCGGCGGCGGGATGGAAGGAATGGGAATGGGCGGCGGAGGCTCGAACATCGGCTCAATATACGTGGATCTTGTCCCGCTGGAGGAAAGGGTGCACAGCACCCAGGAAGTTATTGAGGGCGTGCGCAAGCAGATTGCTTCTATCCCGGGTGCGGAGATTAAAGTTAGCGCAGCTGATATGGGTTTTGGTACAGGATTTACCACCCCTGTGGAGATCACCCTGAAGGGAGATGATCTGGAGCTGCTCAACGAGTTGTCCGCCCGGGCAGCAGCGCTGGTGAAAACTATCCCCGGCACCAGGGAAGTAACCACCAGCCTGGAGGAAGGGCAGGCGGAGATCCAGCTTGTGGT
Source organism: Bacillota bacterium (assembly GCA_012728375.1). Lineage (GTDB taxonomy): Bacteria > Bacillota > Dethiobacteria > DTU022 > UBA8154 > DUNV01. Next base: position 65,322 of record JAAYFF010000012.1, read on the forward strand.
AAACAGGGAAAAAGCAGCTGTTTATGGACTTAGCGCCGCACAGATTGCCTCTACCGTCAGGACGGCTGTGGAAGGGCAGGTTGCGACCCGCTACCGGACCGGCAGCGATGAGATCGATGTACGGGTGCGCCTGAGCGAGGAGGGTAAAAAAGAGGTAACAGAAATAGAAAACCTGCTGCTCGCGTCTCCTGCGGGCTTTATGTTGCCCCTGGGGGAAGTGGCGGAGATCCGGGAGCAGCAAGCTCCCAGTACTATTTCGCGCGACAATCAGGTACGGGTAGTCTCTGTTACTGCCCAGCTGGACGGCAGCCGGGATCTGGCCGGGGTCATAGGAGATGTGGAGAAGGTCATCGAGGAGAAACTTATTCTGCCGCCCGGTTATACACTGGATTTCGGCGGGGAGTTCGAACTTATGAGCGAGGCCTTCGGCGACCTGTCTTTGGCGCTGATCATGGCTATAGCTCTGGTGTACATGATCCTGGCCGCGCAGTATGAATCGCTGCTGCACCCCTTTGTCATCATGTTTTCTATGCCGGTGGCGGTTATCGGCGTGATTCTGTCCCTTTATGTTACGGGATGCGCCTTCAGCGTGGTTACCTTTATCGGTGTCATTATGCTGGCAGGTATCGTGGTCAACAATGCCATTATTCTGGTGGATTATATCAACCAGCTGCGGCGGAGGGGGTTAGAGCGGGATGAGGCCATTTTAACGGCAGGTCCCATCAGGCTACGCCCTATCCTTATGACCGCGCTGACAACTATCCTGGCCATGGTGCCGATGGCTTTCGGCACAGGAGAGGGCGCGGAGCTGCAGGCCTCCATGGGCATTGCGGTTATCGGCGGTCTGACAACGTCCACCTTTTTAACCCTGCTTTTCGTTCCGGTTATTTATTCCCTTTTTGACGATTTGCGTAAATTAGGGCGCAGGAAAAAGGCTGCCGCCGGGCCCATTGATGTTGCCGAATAATAAATTTGATTCTGCATAAATTATGCTTTTGCTGCATAAAACGAAATTTGTTTAAGCTTGACGTCTTAAAGCAATTAGAAAAGGTGATTAAAAAAGATGCTTGCTAATGATAGGACTGCCGATAAACGCCTGCGCATTATTCAGGCTGCAATTGCCGTTTTTTCCCGCAAAGGTTTTCACAAGGCCAGGGTGGAAGAAATTGCCGAAGAAGCTGAAGTAGGCAAGGGAACAGTATATGAATATTTTGCCAGCAAAAAAGAACTCTTTTTGGAAATGATTTTTTATGCCCATCAAAAATACCGGGAGTTTTTGGAGCAGGAGCTTTCCAAGGCAAAAACATTTTACGACGGGCTGCAGAGGCTTTTTGAGGTCACCATGCAATTTATGCAGCGGCATAAGGAGATGGCGCTGGTTCTGATGGCGGATCATCCTATGATTGATGAGGAGATTCACAAAGCTTTGCGGCAAAAAGAACAGGAGCAGCTCAGGTTCATGACCGGGATTCTGCAGGATGTCACCCGGCGGGGAGAGATCCGTCCGGTTAATCTTCAGGCCGCTATTATGGTAATATTTGGAACCCTATACCTTATTAACGGCCAGATAGTTTTTTGTGATAAAACCCAAGAGCCGGATTTTAAACAGCTCTCCCAGGACGCCATTGATATTCTTATGCACGGCTTGGCCGTGAAGTGAAGCAAGGGGACGGTTCTTCTGCTTCATTCCCTGAATGAAGCAGAAGAACCGTCCCCTTGCTTCACCCGTGCTTCAGCGCAAAAACGCGGTTTTTAGCCGTGTTTTTTTCTTTTATATTGAAGGAAAAAAAAGAGAAAACAAGAATATATTGATGAAAAGATTTAATTATAGATATTTTGGTAAGAAAAATTATAGAAAGGAATAGTAACATGGCGTTTAAAAACGGTTTTCCTAAAAGATTTGCCTTAATTGCCCTTATTTTATTGTTATTTGTTTTCCCTTTTTGTCCGGCGGAAGCACAGGAAGGGCCGGCAGGAGAGCTTGGCAACTGGAAATACCTGGTTACAGGCGATAACGTTTATGATCTGGCTGTATCAGACGGGCACCTCTGGCAGGGGACCAGCGGCGGTTTGTTCTTGCGTAGCCTTTCCGCCCCGCAGGTTTACCGGCACTATCACCGGCTGAACAGCGAACTGGGCAGTAATCAGGTTTTCGCAGTAGCCCCCGACGATAAGGGGGGGGGCCTGGCTGGGGACGGAAAGCGGAGCTTTTTACCGGAATTCCAATGGTGGATGGACTCGTTACCATAGCGGAAACAGCCCCCTGACATCTAATGCCGTTCAGGTCATCTGTCTTGACGGACAAGGCGGCGTCTGGTTCGGCACCTGGGGCAGCGGAGTTTATTACCTGGGGGCAGATAAACAATGGAAAAGCTTTAACACCGGAAATAGCGCCCTTCCCGGCAACCGTATTTCTGCGGCGGCAGTAGACGGAAAGGGCGGTATTTGGTTTGGGGTGGATGGCCGCGGGGCTGCCTACTTAAGCAAAGATGGTCAGTGGCGCATTTTCAATACGTCCGGCAGCGAACTGCCCGTTAACGATGTACTGGATATTGTCGTGGACAGCCAAGGGGCCGTATGGTTTGCTACATATCAGGGTTTGGCTTGTCTGGGAAGCGATGGCAAGTGGCAGGTCTACTCCACGGAAAATACGACTCTTCCCGCAGACCTTATTTCCGCGCTTGCTTTGGGGGAAGACGGAGGCCTTTGGGTCGCTGCGGGGAGTGGGGTGGCCTGCATTAAAGAAGGACAAGTGGTGAAGTCATATACGGAAACAAACAGCACCCTTCCCGGGGGAGTGATCAAAAGCCTGGATATTGACGGGTCCGGACGAGTCTGGGCCGGTACCTGGGGCGGCGGTGTGGCCTGCCTGAACCCCTCCGAGGGTACCTGGGCGGTGTATAACGGCAAGACATCGGAGATGCCGGGGAAAACGGCGCTTCCTTCCAATACAGTAAATTCCATTTTGCCTCCCGATGCGGACGGGGCTGAAACGGTCTGGTTCGGCACAGATAAAGGTGCGGCGAGCCTGAACTTGCAGAGCGGTGCTTGGAAAAATCACACCTTGGCAGTGCAAAACGGCGGCGAGCTGGCGCAGGTGCGGCAGATCTGCAGGGGAGCAAGCGGCAGCCTGGCCTTTGCCTTGGACGGCGGCGGCCTGGCTGTAATGGATAAGGCGGGTTCGTGGAAGCGCTACCGGGAGGGAAGCAGCGGTCTTCCTTCGGATGCTGTAGCTGATGTGGCTTTTGACGGAGCCGGCGGTATCTGGGCAGCAACAATGGGTGGCGGAGCCGCTTATCTTTCTCCGTCAGGAAAATGGTCCGTTTACAATACGGATAACAGCGAAATTCCTTCAAATTATCTCAACGCCGTGCTTGTGGATGCAGAAGGAAAAATATGGTTTGGCACCTGGGGAGCCGGGGTTGCCGTTTACGATACCGTGGCAGAAACCTGGCAGGTTTACAATACAGCAAACAGCAGCCTGCCGCTGGATGATATCCGCTGTATAACAAGCGGTCCGGACGGAAAAGTCTGGTTCGGCACCTGGGGGGCAGGCGTGGCCGGTTTGGATACGGCAGGAAACTGGAGACTTTATCAAACGGGAAGCGGCCTGCCTTCAAACATTATTCGCTCCCTGGCTGTAGATCCTGCAGGAACAATTTGGACGGCCACTCCGGCAGGTTCAGCATACTTTAGCGGGGGTGCCTGGAAAGCACTTCATGCCGGAGAAACGGGATTTCCCACTGACAACCTGCAGCATGTGACCTGTGACCGGTCCGGCACTGTCTGGTTTTCCACCTCTGAAAGCGGGGTTGCAGTATACAACCCGCAGGGTCTGCCTCCTGTGGTGCAGAAAATCACCGACCCGGGGCAAAAATTGGGAGAGATCATTCTTTACATGAACAATAAGATTTTGTAGCCTGATGTTCCCCCTCTCCTACAGGAAGCCCGGGTGCTGGTTCCCCTGCGCATTATTTCCGAAAGCCTGGGGGCAACCGTAAACTGGGACAGCGGTTCAGGAAAAATCGAAGTGGAGCTGGACGGTAAAAAGCTCGGGCTGACGCTGGGCAGCACCAGGGTTATGGTTGACGGAGTGCCGAAGGAACTGGATGTCCCGCCGTCTCTGGTAAATGGACGAACCCTGCTGCCTCTGCGTTTCGTTGGTGAAAATCTGGGCCTTAACGTCCAGTGGGACGGCACTGTCCGGGCTGTTCTTCTTACCAAGTGAAGCAAGGGGACGGTTCTCCTGCTTCACTTGCGGTTTTTCTTAAACATATTTTAGAGGGTCATCACCCTTCAGGAGAGTGAACGACTTTATGAAACAAGCACTTGCAAATTTTTTTAGAAATCAACAGTCAAAAGAGCGATTTGGAAGGCTGAAGAAGTTTAAATATCGCGGTTTCGCTGCTCTTATGCTCGCAGTTTTAATAATCTTGAGCAGCATTCCGGTCGGCTATGCGGCAGCAACCCCTCGCCGTGCCGTTATAACGGTCATGGAAGGCTCTGTCCTTGTCCAGGCCGCTGGGCAGGCCACAGCCGTCCCAGCGCGCAAAGGGATGGAGCTTAAAAGCGGCGACCGCATCATTACCGGCAAGGACGGCAGCTGCTCCATTCGCTACGATGATGGCAGCACCACCCACATCGGGCCGAACAGCCGTGTGGATATGGCCAACCTTACCCGCCAGGGTGCCGATGGTCCAAATACCACTATCCTGAGTGCCCAGCGGGGCACACTCTGGAACAACGCCAAAGATGTGATGGCGCGCAATTCCCGTTTTGAAGTGAACACCCCCTCTGCCGTTGCCGCTGTCAGAGGAACCTTTTTTAAAAGTGTTGTATTGCCCAACGGAGATACCTTATTTATAGTCTTGGGTGGGGGGCTCTATATATCCCCTGCGGACAGTGACGAAGATGGCGTTGTGTCACCACCGTCGGGTAAAGGAGTTTACGTGGGCGGCGGGCAGCAGCTCGGAGTATCACCTGGCGAAGAACTGCCTGACAGTGCCGTTCCCTTGGACTATGATAACGTAGACGACCTTACGCTGTTGTATCTGGCGCAAGACAACCCCGATATTTTTGTAGAGCTGATTGAAAGAGCCGCAGCACAAGGGGAAAAAGAATTCCTGGAGCGTGTCAATCAACTCTTGGAAGATTATGAAGATATGCAGCAAAACCTGGGCGATAAACTGGAAACAGTTCAACAGACGGTGACGCAGGGTACCACCTACCAGCCGCCTGCTTCAACGGGTGGCGGAGGTGGCGGCGATGACGACGATGATGATACATTAACGATACCTAAACAACTGGAATGGAAAGCGGAATCATTTTATGAACATCCGAACAATGATGGTACAATAGGAAACGTCATTGCTGTTGTCTTAACTGGTGAAACCTTTGCCCTGCGCAGCGGTGAAATAATGAAAGAGGGCCTTCACTATACAGCAGCAAACGTGCCTGATAGCTTAGCCATAAAAATTACTGTAGAAGAATCCGGCTCGCAGGCTATAATTGAGCTGACCGGGACGGCAACCAACCATGCGGCGGAGGATAGCATTTCAGACCTGACCATCACCTTTTTAGATGCTGCCTTTAACGGCGGCAGCGCCGCCGCGGTGGCGGGCAGCAGCAGAGCTGACCTCGGGATCGAATTTACCGAGTGGAACGTTGTAGGCACCCCCGGATTTTCCGAAGGAGCGGCGGATTGCATTAACTTAAAGGTTGGTTATGATGGTATTCCTCATGTTGCTTATAGCTATAACGACCAGGTATGTGTACAACAATATTTTATTAACGGAAACATCTGGGATGATCCATATCTTCTCGAAAATGCCGCTAATGTTTCGGATATATCCTTGTATGTTGATAAGGAAGTTCCTTATGTTGCCTTCAGCGACAGCGAAGGTATGACGATCAGGAAGTGGAATGGATACGAATACGGTTGGTATCCAATGGGAGACAGTCTAACAGTTGAAAATACTACAACGGATATATCCCTGCATGTTAATTATGATATCCCCTATATTGCCTACATTACTCAAAGTGGAGGAGTTACAGTCGCTAAGTGTGAATATTATGATTATTTAGGATATGAATGGGATGAGTATCCTATTGTTAACGATCCTGAATCTGCCGGTAGTGCAACCGATGTATCCCTGTATGTTGATTCTGGTAATCCCTATGTTGCCTACAGTGACAGCAAAGGTATTACAGTTAGGAAGTGGATGTATGATGGTGTTTGGAGTTGGCAACCTATCGGCAGCGATCCGATTTCTTCCGTTGATACAACTGATACCACTGATACAACTGATGCGACGGATGTATCCCTGCATGTTTGCACTGGTACTTCCTTTTTGGCTTTTAGAGACCAAATAGGTGCTGTTTCAGTAAAATACGCTTTTGGCGGCGGGGATGAAGTTGTATGGAATGAAGTTGTTGACGATAGCGAAGATGAAAAGTCCATTTCCGTAAGTTCAGCCAGTTCGCTTTCTTTTGCCGCTATTCCCTCCTATTATAGTGATGGCCCCCCCCCTGCTTTTTGTCGCTTACAAGGATTTAGGTGGAAGGGTACAAGTTAAAGGCTATGTTCCCCATTTTTCAAACGATGGATTCGATGGCTTCCGCTGGAAGAACATAGGAGGGGCTGTTTCCGAGGGCGCGGCTGATTCTATCTCTCTTGACGTTTTAAATTATACATTGTTTGTTGCCTTTAAAGACTATACCAACGGCGGCAAAGTTACTGTAAAAAAGTATCAATTTCCAGCTCCTTTGTCCTGAGGGCGAAGCAAGGGGACGGTTCTCTTGCTTCACTTTCTTTTATCTGTTATACTTTTTTACCAGAAGATAATTAAGATTCAGGGAGTTGATACAATGCCTCGCGGAGCCAGAGAAAAAAGTGAAAGCGGAATTTACCATGTTGTTTTAAGAGGTACTAACCGGCAGGAGATATTCCACGAAGACAGTGACCGTATCCGTTACCTTGAGACCCTGAATAGGTATAAAACCAAGCAAGCATTTCAGGTGTTGGGCTGGTGCTTGATGGGAAACCATATACACCTGCTTCTGCAGGAAGGCGAGGCCGAAATATCGGACATAATGAAGCGTATTGGAGTAAGTTTTGTATGGTATTACAACCGTAAATATAATACTGTCGGTCATTTGTTTCAAGACCGGTATAAAAGTGAAGCAGTTGACCATGATCAGTATCTGCTCACTGTTATTCGCTATATTCATCAGAACCCGGTTAAAGCAAAGATCGTAAAACGTCCCGGTGACTGGAAATGGAGTAGTTGTCTCGGGTATTACGGGAAAGATGTCTATCCACCGGGATTATTGGATAGCAGTCTTATTCTGAGTATATTTTCTAAAGACAGGAAGGCGGCCATGGAGCGTTTTAAAGAATTTAATGAAGCGGAAAATGCGGATATTTGCCTGGATGACACCGGAAAGATACGTTTAACTGATGAACAGGCAAGGGAGGAAATGAAAAAGGTTGTTTTCCCTGTGGAGCTTGCCAGGATAAGGGAGCTGCCCAAAAAACAGAGGGATGAATTGTTATTGAGGGTTAAAAAGATTGAAGGAATTACCCAGAGGCAAGCGGCCAGGATCTTGGGAGTCCCCCCCAGCCTGATATTTAGAGCAAAGCCGGATAACAGCATTGCCGGAGAGTGAAGCAAAAGAACCGTCCCCTTGCTCCACCCTTGCTCCATTGCCGGAGAGTGAAGCAAAAGAACCGTCCCCTTGCTCCATTGTCAGATATGACCATATGTTATTGCGGTGAGTCATAGATGACCAAAACTAAATTTTTTAAAAATATAGTAAATCTTTTAAGATAAGCAATAATTGTGCGATTTATGTGTCATTTGTTTTTTTGAATAAAAGTGGCATAATATTTGCATTATGAATATAAAGAAATTTGTTTTTATATAAATTTGTAAGAAAGGGGGAAAGAGGCTAATTGTTCAGCATTGCATAAATATCTTGTGCGAAAACAAATCGGAGGCAAAGTCTTAAAGTTTCACGCTGTAGTGCTGTAATGAATAAAGGAATTTGAAAGATGCGGTGTCATTTTAAGACCTGAAGGCGATTTTTTATAATGAAAAGGAGGTATAAGAATGAATAACCAAATTTCTTGGGCGAATCCTTCAACTGCAGGTATTGTTGGTTTATGTTGTGTTGTCATACCTTTATCTTTATTAAATTTAGGTGTTTTGCCTCCTGAAAGTGCTCCAATTATTATTGCTTGGCTGATCTGCGGCGGATTAGTACAGGTGATTACCGGCTTGATTGAATTTAAAAGAGGCGGCCTGCTTTTTGCAACCCCGCTTCTGGTGTTTGGTTTTGCTTTATGTATTACGCCGGCGTTAGGAGAAATAACCAAAATTTGGATTAAAGACATGGCGGTGCCTGCGGCGGTAAGTGGGGCTGGTTTTTTAGTTATCGCAGTTTATGTCGCGGCGTTTTTTATTTCGACCGGTCTTGTAAGCTGGCTTTTATTTATTCTCTGTGCTATGCTTGATCTCGGTTTATGGCTTGTCGGATTAACAGATGTGGGGTTAATATCGGCCGGCGCTTTTGGCTGGACATGCTTGCTTATATTTGCTCTGGGCATGCTTTATGTCGCCTGTGCTCTTTTTCTAAACGAAATGTTCCAGAAACAAATACTGCCCATTGGTGCTCCTTTGTTCAAACCGGGCGCTCAAGTGGAATCAGGGGAAAATGTTGCATCATAAGTGTTTTTATGAAAGTTTTAAATCAGAAAAATAGTTTCATTTTTAACCCGTTTTAAAATTTTCTTGCACTACAGCGTGATTTTCCATATAATCGGCCATAAGTGTGGGTACAATAATATTTTCTTGACATTCTATGGGCGAACTTTTAAAATAAAGTACAATATGCATAATTGTAAAATATATCAGAAAGCATGGGATCATAATGAAAGAAGAAATGATAACTTTTGCTGAGGGAAATGAGCCATACAAGGTGGAAATTTCCGCTCTTTTAGTTGGTGATGATCTTGTTGTTATCGTTCGGGGCGGTGAAGCGCCCCATGTGGGAGCCGTGGCGGTCAGTATACCGCGTCCCAGCCTGGCTAATGCCGAAGAAATCAGTTCTTCAACCTCAGTTTTTACTCTGGTCGGGCATAAAGAGGACGAGTTGGCCAAGGCAATGGCCGGTAAAATTGCTGCAACCCTGAAAAGAAATGTTGTTTTAACTACAGGAATCCACGTTGATAATATCTCCGGGGAAGGCATTAAAACAGTGGAAAACAATTGCCGCAAAGCTTTGGAAAAATTATTGATGCACTATACTCCCTGAGCTATTAATTAGACCTCTAATAAACTAAACGTGGTGCAAACATAGGTAAAAACGGAGGCGTGCAGAGAGTGCGAGGTCAGCGCAAATTGGATCACCTGAGGCTGGCGCAGTCCCTGGGTGACGGTCCCGCAAAAACCGGATTTGACGATATTCACTTCGTACATAATTGTCTTCCGGAAATAAATTCCGCGGAGATCCGTACGGAGACCGTTTTTTGCGGAAAAAAATTTCCCCTTCCCTTGCTGATCAATGCCATAACAGGAGGTATAGAGGAAGGGAAAAGGGTTAACCGGGCTCTGGCCAGGGCGGCGCGGCAGATGGGTATACCTATGGCGGTCGGCTCTCAGGCTGCAGCGCTCGAGTCAAGTAATGTTTGTTCCACGTACCAGGTCGTCAGGGAGGAAAATCCGGGCGGTTTTTTTATGGCCAATCTATCTGCCGGTGCTTCGCCGGAAGAAGCTTTGCAGGCTGTGGAAATGATCCGGGCGGACGCAATTCAGCTTCACCTCAATATTCCTCAGGAGGTGACGATGCCTGCGGAAGAAGGGGATTCTTTTTTTCGGGGTTACCTGGAGAATATCCGCTGCATTGCCGAAACTGCGCCGGTGCCAGTCATTGTGAAGGAGACCGGCTTCGGGATAGCCCGGGAAGAGGCTCTGCGTCTGCTGGATACAGGAATTGCCGCTCTGGATATCGAAGGAAAAGGCGGGACGAATTTTATCCGGGTGGAGGAGGAAAGAAAAGGCTCGCCTAGAGAGGAAGTCTTTTTTCAGTGGGGTCTGCCAACAGCTGTTTCCCTTGTCGAAGTCGCCGAGGTCGCAGCAGGTAGGGTTGATATCGTAGCCGGGGGGGGGCTTCGCAGTGGCCTGGACATTGCCCGGGTTCTCAGTTTGGGAGCTGACATGGCCGGTATTGCCGCTCCCCTGGTCCGCTGTTTTTACCAGGGAGGGGAAGAGGCTGTGATCAAGTATCTGCAAGCTTTGGAAAAACAGCTCCGGAAGGTAATGCTCATGCTGGGGGCCGGAGATGTATACCAATTGCGGGAAAAACCCCTGGTTATCTTGGGGGAAACAGGCCGGTGGATGGAACAAAGGGGGATTAGGCTCCAGACCTTTGCCATGCGGGGCTTCGAAAAAAGACCCGAGGGTTAGCAAAGGTTGCCGACAATCGATCTCAAAGGAGGTTTTAAGATGGGATTTACAGATCTTGGTAGTTATATAAACCATTTGAGGGAGCATCAGCAGCTGTTGGAGGTGAATCAGCAGCTGTCTCCTCGCTATGAAATCGGTGCCGCGCTTCGCTATTTGGACCGCAAAACGACGAATGCGGTTTATTTTTCCAATGTAGCCGGTTTTTCTTGTCCTGTTGTGGGCAACCTTCTTGGTAGCTATGAGAGGATTGCTCTGGCCATGGGGGTGGAAAGGGATCAGCTTTTAACGGAGTTTAATTCCCGTACCGGTAAAACGATCAGTCCTCATCTGGTCAAGGAAAGCCCTGTGGAAGAGGTTGTCCACCGTCAGGAAATCGATCTGACGAAGATCATGCCAGTTTTGACCCATCATGCCAGGGATGTGGGTCCATATATGACCTGTGCGCTTCTTGTTTCCGCTGACCCGGAAACAGGGGCCCGGGGGATGGGGATTCACCGGATCCTGGTTAGGGGGGGCAACAAGGTCGGAATTTATATTTATAATCCGCCGATTAGAACCTTTTTAGATAAAGCCGAGGCTATGGGCAAACCGCTGGATATTGCCATCGTCTCGGGAGTAGATCCCGCTTTGTTCCTCTCATCAATCGTTTATATAAAAGATGGCCAAGATAAGTTTGCAGTAGCCGGCAGCATTAAAGGGGAGCCGGTGGAGCTTTTTGCCTGCGGAGAAGCGGGACTTCAGGTTCCTGCGCAGGCTGAGTTTGTCCTGCTGGGCCAGGTTTTGCCGGGGGTCCGGGAAGAAGAGGGTCCTTTTGGGGAATCTTCCGGTTACTACCTGACGTATCAGAACCCCGTTGCCGAGATTCATACGGTAATGCACCGGCGCAATCCCATTTACCACGCCTTAATGCCCTTTAACAAAGAAAACGATCTGCTGTTGAATTTAATCTGGGAAAGCTCAGTGGGAAAGGATTTAAAGGAAAAAGTTCCCTTTTTAACTGCTTTTCGCCTTTGTTCTGTGATGGGGATGTGTGCACTGCTGCAAATTAATAAGACGTCCGAAACCCAGCCCAAGGAGATTTTGGAGTATGTCCTGACAACAAATCCCATAATTAAGGGAGCTATTGTCGTGGATACGGATGTGGATCTTTCCAATTGGGATGAGATTAGCTGGGCGATTTCTACCCGTTTTCAGCCCCATCAGGATCTGCTCATACTGGGCGATCAGAAGGGGTATCCCCTGGATCCTTCTACCAAGGATGTGATTACTTCCAAGTGGGGGATGGACGCCACTGCTCCCTTGAAAGAAAAAAGTCGTTTTGAAAAAGTAGTAGTACCGGCAGAGGTCATGGAAAAGGTCAGCGAAATGTTAAAGAGTATGAATATTGGATGATTATTGTTTAAAAGGAGTAAAAAATGACAACGGAAATTAAGAAGATAATCGGAACAATTCAAAGCGGAAGAGGAGAAGCGGGTCAATTTTTGTCCATCGATTGGGTCAGGGATCAGTGTCAGTCGATCTGTGGTTTTTCTTCATTTCCCGGCACCCTTAACCTGAAAATAAGCCCGGAGGACGCTGATTTTATACGCCGGCTGGCCTGTGCCAGGGGGACGAGGGTTATCCCACCCCCTGAGAGTGGCTTTTGTGAGGCAAGGATTCTTCCCCTGCGCATAAAGGAACAGGAAGCAGCCTTGGTTTTTCCCATGGTCAATGATTACTATGACAACACCGCGGAAATTATTGCCCCGGTCCAGCTAAAAAAATACCTTGGTAAGAATGATGGCGATGACCTAACCTTCGAACTGACGGTACCGGAAAAATTGCCTCTCTCCAAAGGTATTATTTTTGACCTGGACGGGACGCTGATTGATTCCATTGAGCTATATTACAGCATTCTTTGTGAGGGGTTGCAGTCCTTTAACCTGGATATCCCGGACAGGGGGTGGATATTGGAGGTCCTGGGGACCGGAATGGGTTTCTGGGAAGTGTGGGAGACTTTAACTGCCGGGAAAGCAGATAAAATTCCGGACTTTGTGAACAAAAGCAGGGCTGTTTTTGATGAAATCTGGGAACGCCGTTATGACAAGGAAGTGCAGCTGTTTCCCGGAGTGGTTGAATTGCTCACCCGCCTGCACAAGGCAGGCGTGAAAATGGGTGTGGTTACCTCCTCTTTTTATGTCAAGAAAATGGATTTGTTCAGCAGGAACGGCATTAACTACCAGGAGGTTTTTCAGTCAATAATTACGCGGCGAGACACAGTGAAGATGAAACCCCATCCCGAACCGATCCTACGCTGTCTTGAACAGTTGGGAATTGAAAAGGAGAGCTGCATCTGCGTGGGAGATTCTCCGTGCGACATTGCTGCCGGACGTAATTGCGGGATGCCGACCATCGGCCTTATGAGTGGAACAGGGACGCGGCAGAGTCTCTCCAAAGAAGGTGCTGATCTGATCCTTGACAATGTTATCCAAATGGAAGAGTTTATTAACATAGATAATCCCTGTTAAAAGCTGTACAAAGTGAAATATTGCCGTTTTTGAAGGAAGGGGATGCTGTATTTAATGGAATTTTATGTGAGCAGCAAGCGAAATGTCAATAAGGGTTACTGGATGAGTTTTGAGAACCATCCCCGGCTGGAAGAGACGAAGAGAAAGATTTATAGCCGTTGCGTTCCGTGCCTGGAAAAACTTTACCTGCAGCTGCAGCAGGCACCTGCCGAGTTGGCCTTGGAGGAACCCCTGAGCTGCTGGAAAGTGGTGACGGTAATGGAGAGCGAGGAAGAGTGCCTGGAACTTTTAGAAGCCTATCAGGATGAGAAGTTGCCCATCTCCAAGAGTCTGCGCGGCAGGATAGGGACCAGGGATAGAGAGATCCCGGGAATAGCCATGATTTTCCATATTCACGACGAAGAGCAGCGCGATGAACTTTTTGCAGATCTGAAGAAGCTGGCCGAAGGATTAAATGCCAAAGCTAATATTTTTATTGAGCGCGGCTGCGGGGATTTGTACGGTGCCCTCTGCGGAGATTGGCGAAAATGGCAGGAAAAAACCCCTATTAAAAACACATCAATTATTCCGTTTATTAAGGAAAAGGTGGCCAAGTTGCTGCGGGGAGAGTATTAAACCGTTGCCTTGAGCCTGAATAAGAAAAGGCTCCAGGCTGGTTCTTTTCTTTAAGTATTTTTAGTCACTTATGACAGCTTTAAATTGTAATAAGTCAAATATGACAGAAAAATATAGTAAAAATTTAGTTAAAATACAGTTTTAATGGCGCAATTATCCTCACTTTGACAGCAAAAAGAGCGAAAAAGAGGCCGCGACCCTGCAAAATAGAGGGTTTGCGGCCTTCATACTTTTTCAGAAATATGTAAGGAATAACATTATTTTTTGCTATTGGCCAAAATATTTTTTATCTCAC
>JAAYFF010000013.1 GCA_012728375.1 Bacillota bacterium
ATATTCTCGCTATATCTTTTAATAACTATGTTTTTCGGTTGTTGACATTTTAAGATTAATTTTATGCATCGTTACTGATAAAATGCTGTTTTTCTAAATTCGCGAGAATGTTAAATTATAATTTTTTGATTTTAGGGGTGCAAAAGATCAGTTAAATGCAGTTAAAATGGTCGATCCGACTATTTAAGATCCATATCTCCCATCTAGAGAAAACCAATGATTATTTCATTTTTGGAAAGTTGCCCTGCAAAATAATTGCAAAACAGAAATCTTCCATTGCCGCATTATTTTCCCAAATCCAGGACCAAATACGAAAGGCAGCTCCCTGCGGAACTGCCTTTCGCGTAAACTTTCGTCTAGCCGTCCGGTTTCTTCATGGACAGCGATATCCTCTTTTTTTCCGGACTCACGGATATAACCCTGACGCTGACAATATCTCCGGGTTTCACCACATCCAGGGGATGTTTGACGAAACGATCCGACATTTCAGAGATATGAACCAGCCCGTCCTCATGAACACCAATATCCACAAAAGCTCCAAAGTCCACTACGTTGCGGACAACGCCCTGGAGTTCCATACCTTCCTTTAAATCTTCAAGGCGAAGAATCTCTTTTTTAAAAATAGGCCGGGGGAGATCATCCCGCGGGTCACGCCCCGGTTTTTTAAACTCCTCCAGAATATCCTTGATCGTCGGTTCACCAACCTTAAGGAGCGCGGCCAGCTCACTTATATCAGCCTCGGGAATAGCCTCCGCCCTTCCCAGGTCTTCGGGAGATATGCCCAGTATATTCATTAATTTTTGGGCTGTTTCGTAGGACTCCGGATGAACGGCACTGCGATCGAAATAATTTTCAGCATCAGGGATGCGCAAAAAGCCGGCACATTTTTAAAGGTTGCCGGACCCAGCTTGGGTACTTTAAGCAAATCGCTGCGGCTCCTAAAAGGGCCGTTTGCCTCCCGGTAAGCAAAAATGTTGGCGGCTACCGTCCTGTTAATTCCCGCCACGTGTTCTAGCAATGCCGGTGATGCTGTATTCAGGTCGACTCCGACCTCGTTAACGCACGATTCCACTACCCCATCCAAAGCTTCAGCCATTTTTTTCTGGTTTACATCGTGCTGATACTCTCCCACCCCAATGGAGCGGGGATCAATTTTTACCAGTTCAGCCATAGCATCCTGCAGGCGCCGCGCCAGGGATACCGCGCTCCTTTCGGCCACATCCAGCTCCGGAAATTCCGCCTGCCCCAGCCTGGAAGCAGAATAAACGCTGGCACCGGCCTCATTGACAACCGTATAGGCCAGTTCTTGCGTATATGTTTCCAGCAGTTCGGCAATAAACATTTCTGTTTCCCTTCCCCCTGTTCCATTACCGATAGCGATGGCATTTAGGTTGTGCTTTTCAATTAAAGAAAGGACGACCTTCGCTGCCTTTTCTTTATCATTGCGGGGCGGGGTGGGAAAGATAACGGCCGTTTCCAGCAGTTTGCCTCTTTCATCAACGCAGGCTATTTTACAACCGCTTCTCAATCCCGGGTCAATGGCCAGGATCCTTTTTCCTTTCACCGGAGGAACCATAAGCAGGCTGCGCAGGTTTTCTTTAAAAATTTTAAGGGCCTGCTCTTCCGCCTTTTGGGTGAGCAGGCTGCGGATTTCCCTTTCCAGAGCGGGAAAGAGCAGCCTTTTCCAGCTGTCTTTGATGGCTTCTTCAAGATGAAGCTTGGCCCTTTCATTAAAAAAACCTTTGATATATTGCCTTCTGATAAGTAAAAGAGCTTTTTCTTCCTCGAGCCGGATTTTAACGGAAAGATGCCCCTCTTTTTCTCCCCTGTTCATGGCCAGAATACGGTGAGGCTGAGCTTTTCTGCACGGCTCGCAATAATCATAATACATTTCGTAGGTTCCATTTCCTGTTCCCCGACCGCTTGAGACAATAAACCCCTCTTTTAAAATGATCTCCCGCAACCCCCGGCGCAATCTGGGGTCCTCCGAGATCATTTCCGCGATAATATCCCTCGCGGCGTGCAGGGCATCACCGGAAGTCATTACATCTTTTTCCGTATTGAGATAATTCGCCGCTTCCCCGTCCGGATCTTTCTCCCCTTTGAGAATAAGACGGGCAAGGGGTTCCAGGCCTTTGTCCCTGGCTATAGAGGCGCGGGTTCTTTTTTTAGGCCTGAAAGGACGGTAAAGGTCTTCCAGGTCCGTTACATTAAGAGCCTTTTGGATAGCATTCTCCAGCTCCGGTGTCAGGACGCCCTGCTCCCCCAAAAGCCGCCGGATATCTGTGCGGCGGCTCTCCAGGTTACGGTTCAATGTAAGCTTTTCCGCCAGGAGCCTAAGTTGTCCGTCTGTCATGCCTCCCGATACTTCTTTGCGGTAGCGGGCAATAAACGGTATCGTATTCCCTTCGTCAAGCAGGGCAACTACCCTGGAAACATGCCCGGGGTCCAAATTCAATTCTTTGGCAATACGAAGGTTTATCAGTTCCTCATTCTTGTTATTCATATCATTACTATACCTTACTGCAAAAATAGCCTCAATAGATTTGTAAAATAAAATTCTTTGATAGCATAATTAAATCAAATCGAAAGGCCCTGCCTAAACTCGAGTATTTTTCGCCATATGGAAGGATACAGCCCGACTGTTAAGTATTCCCCTGGTAAGGATACTGTTTCTTTTAAGATAGCAATTATAGAGAGTATATACTTCTTCTCGCTGCTTGGTGAAGCTGTATTTTTATGGTAACATAATAATGAAGGAAATAAAAAACAGTCCAAAAATAGGACTGTTTTTTTGCACACAATGGTCTTGGGAGGTTAAGAACAATCAGAAGTTACAAGAAAATCGGTTTGTGGAAAGATGTAAGCGAAAATGACTGGAATAGCTGGCGCTGGCAATTGCGCCACGCTCATGAATCCGTTGGATTCCACTTGCCCGGTGCGCAAACAAGCGGTGCCAGTTTCTCAGGAACTGCTGAGGTCAAAGCATGATATGGAGGACCCACTTGATGAAGAAGAGGACTCACCGGTACCCGGCATTACCCATCGCTACCATGACAGGGTATTATTTCTGGTTACGGATCAATGCAGTATGTATTGTCGTCACTGTACCCGAAGAAGATGGGCGGGAAGCACGAACAGGCATTTACCCCAAAAGTGGGTGGACAATGCCCTGGAATATATTCGCAACACTCCTCAGGTTCGGGATGTACTGATATCCGGAGGGGATCCCTTCTGCCTTAACGAAAACAAATTGGAATATATTCTCCATAATTTAAAACGTATCAAACATGTAGAAGTGATTCGCATCGGCACCAGAACTCCGGTGGTTTTGCCCCAGCGGATTACCGGAGACCTTGTCGGGATGTTGAAAAAATACCATCCCCTCTGGATAAATACTCATTTCAATCACCCAAATGAAATAACACCGGAAGCCGTTAACGCTTGCGCCAGGCTGGTGGATGCCGGGATACCCCTGGGTAATCAGAGTGTGCTTTTAAAAGGTGTAAACGACTGCCCTATTATTATGAAAAAACTTCTGCACAAACTTGTTCAAATGCGTGTAAGACCTTATTACTTGTATCAGTGTGATCTTTCTGAAGGAATAGAGCACTTCCGCACGTCTGTTTCCAGGGGAATAGAAATAATGGAGCTGCTGCGCGGACATACATCAGGCTTCGCAGTACCCACATATGTAATTGACGCTCCGGGTGGAGGAGGCAAAATCCCCATAAGCCCTCAATACCTCATTTCCCAATCCCAGGATAAGGTTATCCTGCGCAATTATGAAGGTGTTATTACAACTTACAGCGAACCGCAGGATAAAATCAGTGAATGTATGACGTCATGCAGGCTTTGCGACGAACAAGACTGCAAAGAACAGGCCGGTCTAGGCAGGTTAATTAACGATGAAACACTGAGCCTTATCCCGGAAAACAACTTGCGTGTTCAGCGCAGAAAACAGTTCGCGGAGGTGGTAAACGAATCAGCATGAGCGCCTGCAAAAAGTATTATTTGCCAAAAAGGCTCCAATATGACCAGTTACTTTTTTCCGAGCAAGACCCTGAAAATAATGCTAAAATTTTGCTGGATTTTTATAATAAAAGGCTTAAATTATTGGAATATAATAGCCTAAACTTGGCTGGTCTGGATAACCTTCTTTTAAAGACAGCCATGAAACATAATTTGGAAAAGGTACTGATAACTGCCAGCGTGGACGACTGGGAAAATTTTTTGTCGCAGGGTTACGTTTTGGAATGCCTGAACAAATTTTATTTCAGCGGAAAACCCGGTTTCCACATGTCAAAGTTTTTGTCTGCGTCCAGGCGACAAAGCAGCAATCCAGCAGAAGCGGACCGGATTTTGCAAATGGTATTGCAAAAAAGTGTTACAATCCCGCATGCACTGCCGGAAGGATATACAGTGCGTCCGTGCCGCGATGAAGATATCCCGGCAATGGTGCAGCTTTTTACCCGGGTGTTTTCCACATATCCCAGTCCTGTTTATGATCCGGCTTATTTATTCCAGACTACGCATACAAACAGCTATTATTTACTGCTTATCAATGATCGTAAACAGATTGTCAGTATCATCTCAGCTGAAATAAATAAACGCTATAGCAATGCGGAAGTGACTGATTGTTCAACTTTACCTGAATACAGGGGCAAAGGTTTTATGTCCGCCTTGCTGGCAGCCTTAGAAAAAGAGATAAAGAAAAGGGGAATTACAAACCTCTACAGCATAGCCAGGGCGACTTCTCCAGGCATTAACACTGTATTACGACGGCATGATTACACTTATGGCGGCAGGTTTATTAAAAACTGCAATATCAGTGGAGGCTTTGAAGATATGAACCTTTGGTTTAAGCAACTAAATCATTGGCAGTATTGACCTCCATAGCAGAAAATTGTTATAATTGCTTCATCAACAATTAGAAATATTTAACGCAAACAATGAAGCATTAACGCGCCATAAGGAGAAATTATAGATGAAAATAGCGGTAATTATCACAGATATGGTTGAAGATTTTATAAGGATGGACAGGCCTTTGCCTGTTGGAGAAGAAGGCTTTAAAATTATTCCCAAACTGCAAAAATTAATAGGAATTTGCCGTAAAAAGTCTATACCGGTTATCTTTGCCAACGATGCTCTCATGCCGAATGATTTCCTGTTTAAATCCCGCATGAAGCCTCACGGAATTAGAGGAACAGCCGGAGTACAGATAATTGACGAACTAAAGCCGCAGGACTCCGATCTGATCATACAGAAAAGACGTCTTAGTGCCTTTTTTAAGACAGACCTTGACATTACCCTCAGGGAGTAGAAAATTGACACAATCGTCCTGGGAGGTGTGGCTACCGAGGCCTGCGTTTTGTCAAGCGCATATGACGGTATTTCTCATGATTTCAAGGCAATTGTGCTTGAAGATTGCTGTGCATCACGTTTCAGGCAAACTCACGAACATATCATCGCGGTATTGAAGGTAAGCCCGCTCTATCCTCTGCTCAGGGTGATGACCCTGGCTGAACTTGTTAACTCTTTGCATAAAGAAGATGTACAAGGAGAATAAACCCGGATGGCAAAGGTACCCAGAAATACGTGGATCTTAATTCTACTTCTTGTTGTCGGGAGCATGTTCGGAACGCTGCTGGGAAACTTATTAAAAGATATTTTCCCTTTTCTTTACTACAGCCAGACCATTGGTTTAAATCCGGCTACAATAGACCTGGGGGCGTTAACCGTCACCCTGGGCTTGAATTTAAAAGTAAACATTGCCACCATCATCGGCTTTTTTATCGCCCTTTTTATCTATATCAGGCTTTAGTAAATCTACAAATATTTGCAGTGCTTTACTTTTAATCTCACACAACTTCATAAACTACATTTCAGGCGAAGTGTTAGCTGACGCTATCAAAAAAATTTGTAAACTTTTAAATTTTTTTAGAGGAATTATCTGTTTTTTGTAGAAAAATTTAACATACTGTTATAAAGCGAGTGATTCAAGGATATGAAGCTCCCCCTTCTTCAGTGGCTGCTGCAAGGCATCCCGGAATGCCTTGCCCTTGTTTATCTGGCAACTGTGCTGGCAGTGCAAAAACCGGAAACGGGTAAGATAATCTTTATGGGCATTATTGATGCAGTAATAATTTACCTTATCCGCCTGCTGCCGCTCACCTTTGGAGTACATACAATTCTGCAAATACTTGTCATAGCCTTTCTGCTTTATCTCCTTTTTAAAGTAACCTTCGGCAAGAGCCTCTTTTCCGCTCTGATCGCTATTGTCACTCTGTCTGTTTCGGAAATGATATTTTTTACCCTTTTTATGGCGCTTGTAGACCTCTCCTTTGAGAAGTTTTCGAAAAATATTTTTTTATATATTCTCGGCGGCTGGCCCCACGTTATCCTGCTGTTCATCCTCGCCCTGACTATAAACAGAAAACAGCAAAAAACTAGTGCTCTCAAGAAGACTTTTTTTTAAAATCCTCGCCCTTGCAGCTAAGCGCTGCCTTTCCCACTTTCTCTTTTTTTGCACCTCCTAAGACCTAAGATGCGGTTTCCTAAAACCATTTTATAAACTCTTTTTCCCTGAAATATTTTTTAAAAATTTACTCTTCTTTATAATTTTTATTTGTTTAGGAAGGATTATCCAGTTTTATGTCGAAGAAGCTTTTATATCAGCAACATGTTACCAAAAATGGAGTGACTCGAAAATATGAAACTTCCATTTCTCTTATGGCTGTTGCAAGGCATACCGGAAAGCCTCGGCCTTGTCACACTGGCGATGGCGCTCTTGAGGGAAAAACCCGCGATCCGCAAAATACTCCCCCTTGGCGTGATTCATGCAGTGATCATGTATGGCATCCGCCTTTTACCCCTTGTCTTTGGAGTGCACTCCATTTTTTCAATGTTTGTGATTGCAATCCTGCTTAATCTGTTTTTAAAAACTCACTTTAGCAGGAGCCTGCTCTCTGCTCTGATCGTCATAATTGCCCTCGGTGCCGCTGAAACCGTTTTTGTTACTCTCATACTTTCTTTAACAAACCTTTCTTATGAGCAGTATGCTGAGAATATGTTTTTATACATTGTTGGCGGCTGGCCGCAGGTTATCCTGCTTTTCTTCCTCGCCCTGACCATAAACAGATGGCAGGACAAACGCCGCAACTTGAAAGAGGATGCCTGATGACGAGATATCTAGGGGAGGGAATCGCCCGACATTTGGGCCGAGCAACAGGGCTCAACGCGGAAGACATGGAGGTGGTGGCCTATGGCTTGGAGTACCTCCTCTCCGCGGGGCTGGGGATTTTACTTACGCTTTTAGCTGCCTTTTTGCTGGGGCTTTTGCCGGAAACTCTAGCCTTGCTTGCCTGCTGGATCCTTGTGCGCCGCCTGGCCGGGGGAGCGCACTGCTCCACCCTCTGGCGCTGCGCAGCCGGCAGCTGTTTCTCTGCAATTGCAGCAGTTCTCATATCACTCTTTGCTGCGAAGAGTGTGCCTGTATACCTCTGGGCAGGTGCGGCAACAATTTGGGCTCTTTGGGCCACCTGGAGGTGGGCGCCGAACAACAGCAAAAAACCGGTGCGGGATCCGGTCAGGCGTAAGCTTCTGCGCCGCCGGGCTTTGATGGTTGAACTTTTCCTGGGCGTGGCCTTCCTTCTTCTCTCCCTGAACAACAGCGAAATGCTGCGGAAAATGGCTGCCGCAGGTGGAGGCGGGATCGCCTCAGCCGCGCTGATGATCTCCCCGGCAGGTCTTTTCATTGTAAATAAATTTGATAATTTTTGCAATTTTTTACTAACTTTATTTAACAAGGAGGTGAAAATGCAATGAAAAGAACCCTTATCTGGTTGGCCGGAGTCGCGGTCATGTTGCTGACCATGATCGCCTCTGTCGGAGCGGCCTCTGCCTGTTCTTGGATGTATTATGAACCAGAGGTGCCGGCAAAACTGCGCGGAGAGTAAGAAAACGTTGAGGAGTTGTGGGGATGCAGGAATGGCAGCGGGAGAGAAAAGAAAAACTGGCTGATTTAACGTTGGGAGCACATATTATTGCTTACCTGATCGCTGTTGCTGTCTTTATTTGCAGCAAACCTTTACATATTAATCATCTGAACAATTTATATAATGCTACAATAAAAATAAGCAGCATCCTTTTTCCCGCTGCTACCTTCATTCTGCTGGATGTTTTCTTCCTGTTGCACAAAGGGCGCAGCCTTGCTGACATCTGGAATGTCGCCAAGCACCTGGCCCTTTTCTTGCTGATCACTTTGGTTTTTTTGTATAATGGAAAGGACTTGACATCAGGCAGCCTTTATCTGTTGCCCGTTGTCCTTTCCAGCCTTACCCTGGGCCGCGGCTGGGGGCTGGCCTTTGCCGCAGCTGCCAGCGGTTGCCTCGTTGCGCTGACAGGAATCTTTACAACAACCGCCTTCACCCAGCGGATTGAGATGCCCTTTGTTTTCAGCGCTCTTTTTTTCCTGGCAGCCTGGTTTTTGGGTGGGATCATTGAAATTGAAAAGCAAACCACAGTAAAATTGGCCAGAATAGCCAATGAAGACGGCCTGACAGGCTTGGCCAACCACCGCTTTTTTTACGAAAGGCTAAAAAAAGAGGTAGAGATCGCCCTAGCAAATAACCGGCCCCTTTCCCTGGTCTTCCTGGATATTGATTTTTTTAAAAACTACAATGATACGTTCGGGCATCAGCAGGGAGACTTGGTCCTTCGTGAACTGGGAAAACTTCTACAGGGAGTTCTCCCAGCAGATACTTTCCTCGCCCGCTACGGAGGGGAGGAATTTGCCGTAATCCTTCCCGCTTTACAGCTGGAAGAAGCAGCCGAAGTCGCTCGGAAACTACACCAGGCGGTGGCAAATCATGCTTTCCCCGGAGAAAACTGCCAACCTTTTTCTAAACTGACGATTTCCGCCGGAGTAGCCACTCTTCCAGACCACGCCAAAAACGTCCAGGAACTTGTGGATGCCGCCGATGAAGCTCTTTACAGCAGCAAATGGACCGGCCGAAACAAGGTGCGCTGTTACCTGGCAGTCTTGGAACGCTTGAGCCGTTCAGCAAAGAAAAACGACCTCGTGCTCATTGAGTCACTGCGCACACTGATGACTGTTATTAACGCCAGAGACAGGTACACTTACGGCCATTCAGAGCGGGTCGCCTACTATGCGGGAAAGATTGGAGAAAAACTGGGGCTCAGCCTAGACGAACTGCGACTTCTGGAGTACGGTGCCTTCCTGCATGACGTGGGGAAACTGGAAATCCAGCGGGAGGTTTTAACCAAAACAGGAGAGCTTTCCAAAACGGAATGGGATTTTGTCCGCCAGCACCCCCTCTGGGGAGCGGAAATCCTTAAACCAATAAAAGCCTTGCAACCCGTTATCCCTGCAATAATGCACCACCATGAAAACTATGACGGTTCAGGATACCCGGATGGGCTTAAGGGTGAAGAAATTCCTTTTTTTGCCAGAATATTACGGGTTATCGACAGCTTTGATGCCATGACCACCAACAGGCCATACCGCAGGGCGCTTTCCAAGGTAAAAGCCCTGGATGAAATTGCCTTGTGCAGCGGCCGGCAGTATGACCCCCAAGTAGTGGAAGCCTTTCGCGAAACCCTGACTGAAACCGGCAAGACAATTTCCTTGCTGGATTATATTTAAACGGGCGTTATTAATGCAGCGTTGGCGAATAAGAAGCGAAAAGGCGGAGATAATAAATAAAAGCCGGAATAACTCTCCTCTGGATTAAAGCCTCTTTTTTTATCGTCCACAGCTTTTCCTAAAAATACATAAAACATTCTTTTCCAGTTGCGCCTTGAAAGCCATAATTACATATGTTATTCTTAACAAAATGAACCATCCTTCTAAAATTGAGGAGGTCAAAATGGTTAAATGGTTTTGCCGGTGTGGAAATATTTTCTACTCCTCTGAGACATTCATTGCTGAATGTCCCGGCTGCGGAGAAATATTATATTATCTTTGTACATGCGGAAATTTTGCAGGTTTTTGTTGTGGGGAAGAAGATTAAAATACTTGAGGGGGTTAACGGCCATATGGAGATAGAACTGAAAAACCTGAAAGGAACCCGGGATTATTTTCCTGCTGAACAGCAGGTTAGAAATAAAATTAGAAATACCCTGGAAAGCGTCTTTCAAAAATATGGTTGCCGTCCTCTGGAAACTCCCATCTTATGTTTATTTGATATTCTCTCTTCGAAGTATGGGGGAGGAGCAGAAATTCTAAAAGAAGTATACCGCCTCCAAGACCAGGGTAAAAGGAATTTAGCCCTGCGTTACGATCTGACCGTTCCCTTTGCCAGAATCATAGCCATGAACCCCAACCTGCGCATGCCCTTTAAACGTTATGAAATTGGGAAGGTGTTCCGGGACGGCCCCGTTAAAACAGGTAGGCTCAGAGAATTCATACAATGTGACGTTGATATTGCCGGAGTGAAGTCAACCATCGCCGAGGCCGAGCTGATGGCCATGGCCCTTGATGCCTTTGAGCAACTGGGACTGGAGATTTTCATCTCCTATAACAACAGAAAATTATTAACGGGTGTCCTGGAAAGCATCGGCCTCTCCAAAAATCAGGTAAATGATGCCGTTGTATCGCTGGATAAAGTGGAAAAAATCGGCGAGAAGGGTGTCAGGGAAGAACTGGCGGTCAAAGAAATTCATCCGAATCTCATCGAGAAAATTTTTGATGTTTTCCAGGAAGGGAAAAGACCGGAATACTTTGCCTCTTACTCTTCCAGCGCATTGGTCCGGGAAGGTATTTCCGAGCTGAACGAGCTGGAAAACTACCTCACAGCCCTTAATATATTGGACAAGACCGTCTTTAACCCCCTGCTGGCCAGGGGATTGGAGATCTACACCGGAACCGTGTACGAATTATTCCTCACCAGCGGGGAAATTACATCCAGCATCGGCAGCGGCGGGCGTTATGACAGGATTATCGGCGGCTTTATTAATAACGGCGAGGAATATCCTGCAGTAGGTATTTCTTTTGGCCTTGATGTTATCTATACGGCGCTTAGCATGAAAAATAAAGAAAAAGTGGCCGAACCCCACGTAGATTTTTTCCTTATCCCTTTGGGCACTGAAAAAGAAATTCTGCAAATTGCCCAAAAACTGCGGAAAAAGGGCTTTAGAGTAGAGGTGGAGATGTCCGGAAAAAGATTGAAGAGATCTCTTGATTACGCCAACAAGGAACGTATTCCTTATGTTCTTATCCTCGGCGAAAACGAGCTGCAGCAGGAAAAAATTGCATTAAAAAATATGGCTGACGGTAAAGAAGAGAAAATCCCCCTTGCGGAGTTGGAAAAAAGAATTGAAAAGCTGAAAAAAGAGTAACTGCTCAGAGGTTAATGTACTAAGCGGTTACAAAAAAGATTAGTTTAAAGAAAAAATGTAAAATGGTATAAAGTAAATCCGGACGGCAAAACTATTATTACAGTGCAAATTACCTTTAACTAAGGGGCATACCAAGAAGTACCTTTGGGCTGCATCACTGTAAAATAGTAAAATTGTAGGAGGTAAAAAAATGCCAAATATTTATTGCAGCGTTCATAACTGCCATTACTGGAAAAAAGGCAATGTATGTGATGCAAACGAAATTATGGTTACCTCGGATAAAATGGGGGAATCTGCACCCGACAGCTTTGACGCTCCGGATCACACCAGTTTTAAGCCTACCCCGGCCAGCACCTGCATGGATACCTGCTGCAAAACTTTCGTTGACAAAAATTCCCAAAATATAGATAAAGATGGAGTAATGAGGCTGTAGCTATAAAATAATAAAGAGCATTAAAATGGGGCTCCAGTGTGATTTATAAACTGAAGCCCTTTTTTATTTGCAAAAAAGTAAAGATTTATATTTAGCAAAAAGGCTTTCGCCTTGCTTTTACTTCTTCCGGCCGGACTTGGGTTCAAAGCTCAAACAGGGGATTCCGGAAGAACTAAACACGTCCCCTGAAGGGATGCCCCGGGTTTTAAAGCCCAGGCGCCTGCATCCCCTGGGGAAATGAGTATCCCAGGTAATATAAAAGTGCTTGCACTTGTAGCAATTTGCCTTCGCTTGTTCTCCGGGCATTGTTTTTCACCTCAAAAACCTAAACCTATGAAACTAGAAAACAAGCTTTAATATTAAGTTGTTCCATAAAAATTTGTCTATTCCTGCAGGCGGAAGAGAATAAAAGGAGAAATTATCCGGCTTCGCAACAGAATACGGTCCGGAGCGTCCTCTAGATTAGAATAACCGATATCGCGCGGTATCGAGGTGAAGAAACATGAAAAACGGCACCGAAATAGAAGCACAAAGAGAAAGCTGGTTCTCCGAACAGTGGCCAAGAGTCTACCGGTTCTTTTACTTCAGGGTGCAAAACAGGGAGGAAGCAGAAGAACTTGCCCAGGAAACATTCCGGCGGGTATTCAAGCAGACGGCTGCCGGCAGCATCCGGGACGTTGAAAAACAGGAAATTTACCTGTTTACCACGGCGAGGAACCTGATGACGGACTTATGGCGCAAACGCGGAAGGTATCCCGGGCCTCTATCCGTAGAAGATCTGCAGGAAAAGGGTTGGGATCCGCCTGAAGGAGAACAGCAGGAAGTGGAGGACAAACTTATGGTACAAGAAGCGCTAAACAAGCTAAACCCGGATTACCGCAAAGTGCTGACATACCGTATCATTGAAGGCAGGCCGGTTAAAGAAGTTGCCAAAAAGATGAAACGCAGTCCCGGGGCTGTGAGAAGCCTACAATTCAGAGCCCTGCAGTCGTTAAAAGAAATACTGGAAAAAGGGGGTTATTTCCATGGATGAAAAAAAATTTGCACCTCTTCTCGATCAATTTATTGATGACCTGCTGGAGGAAAAAAAACCGCGTATTTATCAAGAAGAAAATGTCGAACCCGAGCTGGAAAAACTTTTTGAAACAGCCCGGGCAGTTAAAAGGCTTAGAACGGAAAAAAGATTTTCCGCATTTTTAACAACCCGCTGGTTTAAAGGCCTGCTCACTATTGCAGCAGCGTTGGCACTGGCTGTGGGGCTGGGAATCCTTTCCCCGGCTGGATTAGATGAAAATAATATTGTCTATGCCGTGGTCAAAGCCTATGATGATCTCCAGTGCTACCGGGGAACAGCGGAAATACGCTCGGAGCAGGAAAACGGCGAAGTGGATTTTCTTGAAACCATCGAGATACAATATCAAAAACCTTTCCAATACTCCGCGGTTCATCGTTACGACGGTTTTGAAAGGCAGTATCTCAGCGACGGGGAAAAACTGGCGGTTATCGAACCCGCGGGCGTTACAGTAGATCATCTCTTCCCGGAAAAAGAGCTCTGGCGCTATCATATCGGGAGCGCAGTGTGGGAATTGGAGGATGCCGCAGAGGTAAAAGTCCTGGGTAAGGACACTATCTCCAGCCGTCAAACAATCGTTTTGGAATACCGCTTCGCAGGGGACAGCGTCTCTCACCGGCTCTGGATAGATGAGTCCACCCGCCTCCCCCTGCGCAAGGTTTTAAACCACCCTGAAGGGCACAGGCTGGTAGTGGAATTTAAAGAGATCTCCATCAACACCGCGCCGGAAAAAAATGCCTTTGCCTGGGCCCTGCCGGAGGGCAAAAAAGTCGTTGAACTCAATCAAACCAGCAGCCTGGAAGAAGTTCAAAAAATATGGCCGGAAAGTGAAAAGGCCGTGGAGTTCCTTTCCGGAAAAATGGAGCTGCGGAAAATTGGTCTACTAAAAGGTGACCTTTTTGAACTGGTCCTTCGCTTCCGCGGAGAGAAAGAAAACGATTTTCTGGATATTTACTATTCCACAAGCCCCGAAAATATTTCCCACAATGCAACCGGGCAGGTTGGCGAACTGGGCAACGGTGTTGCCCGGCTGGAAGAAAACGCGCGCAATGTTTTCGAGCGTTATATGGGAGAAAGCAATACGGCATGCTGGTCCTGCGAAGACGGGGAAGTATTTATCGTCAGCAGTCGTGAAATAGTGCAACTCCAGGAGATCCTGGAACACCTGGCGGACAATAAAATTGACTTTGAAATTTCTCCTGCGAAAGATAAGGCAACGCTTTATTTTATGGAAGTAACGGACACACAGTTTAAACTGGGAGCTGAAAAGCGCGAATTCACCCGTCAGCCGGATGCTGAAGGCTTGATACAGGAGCTGTTGAAAGGACCCCGGGAGGGTGCACTCAAGCGGATAATCCCCGAAGGAACCCGCCTGCTCGGCCTGCGGATTGAAAAGGGGGTTGCCTTCGTTGATTTCTCGCAAGACATTACAGCAGCAAATTATGGAGCAGAAACCGAAAGCGTCCTGGTTAATTCCATTGTCTTAACCCTCACCCAACTGGAAGAAATTGAAGCGGTTCAGATCATGGTCGAAGGTAAGATCGTGGATACGCTGGCCGGACATGTTTTTACAGGCAAACCGCTGCATTAAATAAACCAAAGCGGAAACAGTGCGGGTTTTATCCCCCACTGTTTCCGCTTTTATTAAAATTCATGTATCAGAGGTTCTCAATGTATAAGTGAAGCTGCGGGGACGGTTCGAGCGTCTCCGTAAGCTATGGCTAAAGCTTAAATAGGATTTGTAACTTCGGGAGTAATAACGCTATCCTCGGACGAAAGTATGCTCAACAAGTTCCTGCCGGCTTTCCAAATATCTCCCGCGCCCATGGTCAAGACCATATCGCCTTCCCGGAGCAGTCCCTGCAAAAAAGTCACTGCTGCAGACGGCTCATCAAAATAATAAACGTTTTGCAGCCCCCTTTCTTTAATTTTCCCGGCCAGCCTTTCCGAAGTAATCCCCGGAATGGGAGCCTCTCCGGCTGAATAAATATCTGTTAAGATGAGCAGATCAGCAGCATTAAAGGCAGCGACAAATTCATCCCACAGAAAATGGGTTCTGGTAAAACGGTGCGGCTGGAAAAGGCAGATGATTCTCCTGCCGCTTTGACGGGCAGCCTCCAGGGTGGCCCTGATCTCCGTAGGGTGATGGGCATAATCATCAACAATAAGGACATCGCCTGCTTTACCCACAATTTCAAAACGCCGGCGCGCCCCTTCGAAAATGCAAAGCGCATCTTTAATTATTGAAAACTCGATGCCGAGATGCAGGGCAATTGCCGTCGCCCCAAGGGCATTGCGGACATTGTACAAACCGGGAACGTTCAGGAGGATCTCACCAAGGAGCTTTTCCTTTGCAAAGACACGAAAACGGGAACGCAACCCTTCAATTTTTACATCATCCCCCCGCACGTCTGCACCGGGGGACAGCCCGTAAGAAAGGGATTTTGGACGGAAAGCAGAGCTCAACGATTTTACGAGGGGATCATCGTGGCAGTAGAAAACCGTCCCCCCTTCCTTAACATTATTAACAAAAGCCAGATATGTATCAACCATCCGGTTAAAATCTCCCCCGTAATGTTCAAGATGGTCGGCTTCAATATTGGTCAGCAAAACTAAAAACGGTCTGTAGCGCAGAAAAGAATGATCGCTTTCACAAGCTTCAGCTACAATATAGGGGCTTTTTCCGAGCCGCGCATTCCCATTAAAATAGGAAACCTCCCCCCCAATCACGGCAGTGGGATCCAGGCCTCCCCTTTCCAAGAGCAATGAAACCATTGCCGAAGTCGTTGTCTTGCCGTGGGTTCCGGCAACAGCGATTCCTTGCCTTTCGTTCAATAAGGCTGCCAACAATTTAGAGCGGTGCCAGGTAGGAATATGCTTTTTCCGGGCTGCCTCAATTTCAGGGTTATCGGAGGGGATAGCTGTGGAGTAGATTAGAAGCTCAGCATCCCCCACCTGATCTGCGCCATGCCCCAGAAAAATTTTGGCGCCGGCTTTCTCCAGGCTTTCGGTCAGCCTTGAGGCTTTGATATCCGATCCCCGCACATCAAAGCCGCTTTGCAAAAGCACGAAGGCTAAAGCGCTCATGCCGTATCCCCCGATACCGGTAAAATGTATTTTATGAAATTTTTTTAACATGAAATCCCCCCATTTCTTTATGGATGGTCATGCCAGGTAGTTGCATTTAATTCCTAAAATGTAAATTCAGTCTAATAAAAAAACTCTCCAGGATCACAACTGCAATATTTTATGTGAACTTATGTTAAACTGTGAACAGTTCTCCTGTTTTACCCAAAACATAGGCCTTTTTTTGTGGAAAACTTTGTGGATAATGTGAATTGCTTGTGTAAAAAAACTTATCCTATTATTCTATTCCCGAATTAAAGGGATTATTCCCCAAAGTTTATTTACATAAATCTTAGTTTTTCTTAACAATTTCTTCGGCTTTCCAAATTTAAAGATGGTTCAGCATTTAAATCATAGGAAGCGGTAAATCCTCTTCTCAGCCGGTAGTACCCTGCAGCCGCGATCATAGCCCCATTATCTGTGCATAGCTCTACGGGAGGAACTATCACTTCCATTTTCTCCGGCTCCAAGCGCTGACGAAGCCTTCTGCGGAGTTCGCTGTTTGCCGCAACGCCGCCGGCCAGTAAAAAGTTCTTAACATTTTTCTGCCTGGCAGCCAGAAGACATTTTTCGACAAGAACATCCACCACAGAAGCCTGAAAAGCCGCGCAAATATTGTGTAAATCAACATTTTTCCCCTTTTCCATTTCCCGGCGGATACAGTTCAAAACAGCCGTTTTTACTCCGCTAAAACTAAAATCTAGCTTTCCCTCTTCCCCCATAAGGGCACGGGGAAAAGAAAAAGATGAAGGATCGCCCCTAACAGCCAGTCTGTCGATTACCGGCCCTCCCGGGAAACCCAGTTCCAGAGCCCGGGCAATTTTATCAAATACTTCCCCGGCCGCATCATCGCGCGTCCTTCCTAAAACCTCAATCTCGCCATGACCCTCCAGGTAAAGGATATTGGTATGCCCCCCTGATACAACCAGGCAGAGAAGGGGGAAAGAAATTGTTGCCCCCGTTAGAAAATTGGCATAAAGATGCCCTTCGACATGGTTGACACCCACCAGCGGCAGGTCCAGGGAGAAAGCAAGGGCTTTGGCCGCCGAAACACCGACCAAAAGCGAGCCCACAAGCCCCGGGCCATATGAGACGGCAATTCCATCCAGGTCTGAAAAGCGTACCCCTGCCTTGGCCATCGCTTCATCAATTATCGGATTAATTATTTCCAAGTGGCGCCGGGAAGCAATTTCAGGGACAATCCCGCCAAAACGTTGATGAAGATTGTCCTGGGAGGAAATAATATTGCTCAGGACAGTACGTCCGTTTAAAACTACAGCAGCAGATGTGTCGTCGCAACTCGTTTCTATGCCAAGAATTAAAGAACGGTTTGCCACGCAATCACCCCTTTACTTTTTCCAGAAACCATGCCATAATCAGGGCATCCTCATCAAAGTAATACCTTTTTCTTTTCCCGATAACTTTAAACCCAAACCGCTCGTAAATCCTCCTGGCTTGCAGATTGGAGTCCCTTACCTCCAGAAATACTTTACAGGCACCTTCTAACTGTGCTTTCTTGAGAAGGTGCGCCAGCAAAAGGCTTCCCACCCCTTTATGCCTGCAGAGAGGTTTAACGGCAATGGTGGTAATATGCCCCTCATCAAAGAGGATCCAAATGCCTGCATAGCCTATAATAAAACCGTCAGCATCTTTCGCTGTAATATAATAAGCAAATCGGTTTGTTAAAAGCTCTTCCTGAAACGAATTTCTGGACCAGGGGTACAAAAAAGAATCCCGCTCGATTTGCATAACCCCATCTAGATCTTCCAGGACCATAGGAGCTATGGTAAGTTTTTCCTGGCTCAAGGCTTTTACCTCCCACCTTTTTCCAGCAAGCGCCTTTCTGCCTCGGGGAGACGTATATAATACGGTTTTAGCGCATAGACCGGAACCGGACCGTCCTTTTCCCAGCTCTTCAGCCCTTTCTGGAGTACCAGAGCAGCGCGGTTTAAGCGAGAGGAAAAAGGCATCTCCATATATCTATTACCCAGAGCTTTAAGGAGTTTTTTGCGAAATGTTTCCAGAGCATCGCCGGTAAAAATCACATTTTCCTCAAAGCCTTTAACCCTGGCGATTAACTCATCCAGAGTCAGGGCAGCCGGTGGTTCCAGCGCAACCGGGCCTTCGGCCCCACCCCGGTAGAAACAGGTGTACACCTGCTCTCTCCTGGCATCCAGGAAGGGACAGATCAGCCCCGGGAAAAAGCTGCATCCTTCCGCCAGGGCATCCAGCGTCATAACCCCTACAACGGGAATGTTCAGTCCCAGGGCAAGCCCCTGGACAGTTGCCATCCCAATGCGAATACCCGTGAAAGAGCCGGGGCCAATAGCCACAGCAAGCCCTTCCAGCTGTTTCTTATCCACACCCGCGTCCCGAAGAAGATTTTTCACAGCAGGCATCAAGCGCTGTGAATGAGTCTTTTTTGTATTTAAGGTGATTTCCGCCCAGAGCTTATCCTTCTCGCCCAAGGCAACGCTGCAGACATTTGTCGTTGTATCAATTGCCAGCAGAAGCATATTCTTTTATTTCCTCCAGAACAGAATGATCGAGCTTTCCTATAGGTTTAAAAAACAGGTAGCGGACATCCCAATCTTTATCGCTTTTTTTAATCTCTATTTCCAGCCTATCCGCCGGTAAAACGGAAGGAAATTTATCCGCCCATTCGATAAGGGTAATTCCGTCTCCATAGAAATATTCTTCAAGTCCCAGCTCAAAAAGATCGTCCTCTTCTTCGAGGCGGTAAAAATCAAAATGGTAAAGCTCCACTCGGCCGTGATAGAGATTCATAAGCACATAGGAAGGGCTGTTTACCGTCCCCGACACCCCTGCTCCCTGGGCAACACCCTGGGTAAAAACCGTTTTACCCGCTCCAAGGTCCCCTTGCAGAGCAATAATCATTCCCGGAAAAGCCCTCCTTCCCAAAATGCGACCGAGGGTCCTTGTTTCTTCCTCATTTTTGCTCTTAATAACCAGCAAAAAAATAGCACCTCATTTAATTACAATATTTTTTGTAACTGCTCAGTCTAAGAGATAATCTGGCTTCACTTATACATTAACCTCTGAGCAGTTACATTTTGTTTCATTATATCTTTTTTTTAACAAGGCCTGCAATACAATATTTTGCTATTTTATGATAATCTATATGTATGAAGCGCACGAAAAGAGCATACTAAAAGAGGAATACCCCGAAATAACAGGAGGCTGAACAAATTAATGAAGGCAAAAAACATCAGGGGTTTTCCGGTAGTTAGCCTGGAGGACGGCTCAATGATCGGAAAAGTTCAGGAATTACTGGCAGACCCTGAAGAAAAGAGAGTCGAAGCGCTGCTTGTTGCTGAAAAGGTTTTTTTAAAAGGCCGTACACAGTTTATTTTATATAACCGGGTTAAAAATATCGGTAAAGACGTTATTACGGTTGAAGCCGAAAAACAACCGCTCACGGCTGATCTTTTTACTCACCTGGAAAATTTAAAAAAATATTCCTTCCTAGGCAATAACGTAATTAGCCAGGACGGCGACTATCTCGCGCGTGTCAAAGATTATACCTTTAATGCCCGGACCGGACAAATTGAAAGCCTGCTCCTTCATGATTTAAGAGAAGAAGTTAAGGGGGAAATAGCTCTCCGTATGGAGGGTGTTCTAAAACTCGGACGGGATTATGTCATCGCGCGCCCGGATTACGCAGAATATTTCAGTGAGACAGATGAAGACGAAGGGCTTTTGCAGGAGGAAAGTGCTCCAAGCCCGCCGGAAAGCGAGCAGAATGATTTTCAACGGGAAGGGGACAGGGCAGAAGGAAGCTTTAAAGATATTTTTAGTAAATTGAAGGATTTATGGGATAACCTGGAGGGGGAAGTTGCACGGGAGGGGAAGGAGCTGGCCAGGGAGACACGGGAAAAAATGAAGAAGTATGTCCTGGGGAAAAAAGCCAACTATACTGTCCGCGACAGCCAGGGGTATCCCCTGATAAGTGCAGGTGAAACCATAGATCGTAATACCGTTCACCTGGCAGAGACTCATGAAAAATTAGGGGCGCTGTTTCTTTCCGCTATTTCGCAGGAAGTAGAGGAAAGTGTGGGAATAATTGGAGAAAAAATTAACAGTTTTTTCCGGAGCTAACCTTCTACTTTTTTTTCGAGGATAATTCCTTCAAGCTTTCTTCCAAGGCCTGAAAAAAACGCCTGTTTTGTTCTTCAGTGCCGAAAGAGATGCGCAGAAACTGCGGATAACCGAAGATATCCCCGGGCCTGACAATAATACCCTTCCGGAGCAGGGACTGATAAAGCTCTCGGGAGTTTACTTTAACATCCACAAAAATAAAATTGCTCTGAGTCGGCACATAGTTAAGATCCAGACGTTCAAATTCCCTGTAAAAGTATTCCTTTGCCCGCCGGTTCAGCTCACGGCCGGCCAAAAGATGCTGTTTATCCTTCAGCGCTGCACGAGCGGCAACCTGCGCTACCGCATTGACATTAAAAGGCTCCCGCACGGTGTTTAAGTCTTCAATTATCTCCCTAGGGGCAAGGCCGTAGCCGATACGCAGACCGGCCAGGCCGTATATTTTGGAAAAAGTGCGCAGAATAAGAACGTTGCGCCCTTCATCCAACAAAGCCAGGCTGGAGGGGTAATCAGGATCTGTAACGTATTCATTGTAAGCTTCATCGATAACGACGAGAATTTCCGGCGGCAAACTATTTAAAAAGGACTCCAGCTGGCTGTGGGTGACAATCGTACCGGTAGGGTTATTGGGGTTGCAGATAAAGATAACCTTTGTCCGGTCAGTAACAGCAGCAGCCATGGCTTCGAGATCGAAAGAAAAATTCTTTGTGGGAATATGCCTGGGAACTGCATCCATAAGCAAGGCTGAAAATTCGTAACATGAAAAAGAAGGATGGGCCATGATGATTTCATCGCCCGGATTTAAGTAAGCAGCTCCCACAAGGGTAATAAGCTCGTCTGCACCGTTGCCGAAAATAATATTTTCTTCTTGCAGGCCCAGATATGCTGCCAAATCTTTTTTTAGAAGATAAGCGTTCCCGTCAGGATAGAAGTTGATCCCCGATAAAAACCTTTGAACAGCTTCCAGAGCCATTGGCGAAGGGCCCAGGGGGTTTTCATTGGAAGCCATTTTAATAACGTTTTTTAAACCAAGCTCTCTTTCCAGCTCTTCAACAGGTTTTCCCGGTTCATAAGGAGTAATTTTTTGTAGACAGGAGCGTCGCGGCAACTTTTTCATCCTTTTATCACCTTCGAAAAAAACTGACAAACAGTTATACAGTTATGTTATAAAGTTATAATGAAAGAAAGTGCGCGGCCAACAAGATACCGGTAATTGTTTTTCCGTCTTCAACGGTTCCATCCGTAACCATTTTCAGAGCCTCGGCCAGGGGAATACGCTCCACTTCCAAAAACTCTCCTTCATCATTTTCCAAGCGGTGCCTGACAAGGTTCCGGGCAAGGTAAAGATAAATCTTTTCACTGGAAAAACCGGGTGAAGAATAAAGAAAGGCCATCTGCCTCAATTCTCCGGGTGCAAAACCAATCTCCTCAGCTAATTCACGCTTCGCACAATCTGCGGGGTCTTCCCCGGGCTCCAACCTCCCGGCAGGAATTTCCAGCAAAATCTTGTCCAGGGGCTTGCGGTATTGCCGAACAAAATAAACCCCGTTATCGTCATCCACGGGAACAATCGCAACAGCCCCGCCATGTTCCACAATTTCGCGCATACTTTCCCTTCCGTCGGGTAGTCGAACCTTCTCGATAAGAACGCGAATAACTTTACCCTTGTAAATTTCCCGGCTCTCGATCGTTTCTTCCCGCAAATTCATCCATAAAACCTCTCTATTTTTAACGATATTTGTTATTTCGAGATCAATGATCTTTTTTCCTTCTTTTGCTCCTCCAAAGATTTTGCCCTCCCAGCGCTGGAAAAGATTGTGCTTCAGGCCAAATTGATCAAGCGCCTTGCCCACCGACTGGTTAATAATATTATCAACTGTTTTAGGTAAATTATAATAAGCCGGCACAGGAGGCAGCAAAATTCCGCCCATTTCGGCAGCTGCAGTTGCTCTCCAACTCAATGGTTCTTTTTCCCGCCCCCGATATAGCCAGGTGAGTTTCCACAATTAAGCCTGAATAACGTTTTTAAGATTGTATTTCAAAAATTGCTCCCGTTGCCCCGAAATTCCTACAATTAGTCTCACCGTTACTGCCTCCTATGCATAACAAATATAATGCATTTAATGAATTTATTACAATTGGTGCCCGGCAACAATGCCCGGCATTGCAATTATCTTTTTTGTTTTCGCTACTTCACATTCGGTATCTTTTTAACATTTTCCAGGCGTTTACCGGCAGTCAGGTAATCAGCAATTACTAAAACTGCAAAAGCGGCAACTGCTACAAAAGATACTCCCGGAGGAAGCGGCAGGAACAAGCATGCCGAAATTATGCCGAATAAAATTCTGACAAGCATGCCTTTTCGTTTTTTCAAGAAGCCTTCAAGCGCAATACTGACCGCAAACACGGCAATAACTGCAAAAAACAATTCCCTGATAATCTCCAGTGCTGTCCCCTGCAGCGCCACCGCGGGATTAAAAATAAAGATAAAGGGAACGATGAAGGCGGGAATTGCCAACTTCATACCTTGAATAGCTGTTTGCATAAGATCTGCGCCGGCTATGGATGCTGCCGCATAAGCAGCCAGACAAACCGGCGGAGTGATAAAAGAGAAACAACCGAAATAAAAAATAAATAAATGGGCAATTAAGGGGGCTACCCCCATGTCAATTAAAGCGGGAGCCACAAGAAGCGCCAAAAGCAAATATGCTGCTGTGGCAGGCATCCCCATTCCCAGTATTATGCTGGCTATTGCCGTCATAACCGTTAAAAGCAAGAGGTTATGTCCGGCCAGCTCTGTGAGCACCCTGGAAAGGGTAAGGCCGAGGCCGCTGTATGTTATGACACCGATGACAAGCCCTGCCGCGCCGCAGATGATTGACACTTCCAGCATGCTCCGGCTGGTGTTCTCAAAAAAGGTGACAAAGCCTTTTAGCTTAGCCCGGATATCTTTTTTTATCAGGCCGATTATCAGCAATGAAACCAGCGAAAATAGAGCGGCACTTTCCGGGTTTAAATGGAGAAAGAAGATAACGTAGATAAGGACTACGATGGGAATTAAGAAAAACCAGCCTTCTTTCAATACTTTAGTTAAGGAAGGGACTTGCTCGGGGGGCATTCCTTTAAGCCCGTCTTTCGAGGCCCTGAGGTCAACCTGCATAAAAAGGCTGAGATAATATAATGCTGCAGGAACGATGGCGATATATAACACTTCCGCATAAGGTACGCCAAGAAATTCTGAAATAATAAAGGCAGCCGCGCCCATAATCGGTGGGGTTATGACTCCACCCGTCGATGCTACCGCGGACACTGCTCCCGCAAAGTAAGGCTTGTACCCAATATCCTTCATCATGGGAATAGTAAGCGTACCTGTTGCAGCCACGTTGGCCACAGCGCTGCCGGATAACATACCAAAAAAAGCACTGGCCAGAATGCCTGCTTTGGCAGGACCTCCCCGGTAGCGCCCCATTGCTGATTCAGCCAGGCCGAACAAAAATTTTGCCCCGCCTGTCCCAAACATAATCTGGGCAAAAAGGATAAAACCAAACACAATGATCGCGGCAGTACGCAGAGCTACACCATAAATGGAATCTGCGCCCAGAAACAACTGTGTAACCATTCTTCCCCAGGAAATTTTTTGAATTTCCAGTATTCCCGATAATAAATAACCAAATTTAAAATAAACTATAAAAAATAACACTACAGCAACCAAAATCCAGCCGCTGGTCCTTCTTGTCCCTTCAATGATCAGGAAGATGACGATAATGCCCATTAAGACTCTAAACGGCGTTATTAGTCCAATCGTGCTTATCAGGTTCGGGTAACAGATAAATATATAGAAACCGGAAAAAAGGCTTAACAATGAAAAAATAAGGTCGTACCAAGGAAGACTGCTGCG
This sequence comes from Bacillota bacterium, assembly GCA_012728375.1. Lineage (GTDB taxonomy): Bacteria > Bacillota > Dethiobacteria > DTU022 > UBA8154 > DUNV01. The sequence goes on from JAAYFF010000013.1 coordinate 24,010, forward strand.
GGAAGATTTAGCAAATGGCGGCAATATGACAAACATCAACGCCAAGAGCAGCCCTAAAAATAGTCCTAAAAATTGCTGGTTAAAAAACGACACTCCAAAATAAAGGGGTATATTTAAGATAAAAACTATCCCGATAATGGGTATCAAAATGCCGAGAACTTTTTGATATTGGCGGGCTGGACCTTTTAAGGCGCGATAGCGCTGTTTTTCTTCTTTTTCTTCCGACAACAGTTCTTCTCTTTTTTCTGCCGATATTTGTGCCATTATTATCCCTCCCTATCAAAATGTAGAAGAGGAGGCAGGGCTTACTTTACCGCAAACTTCCCCTGCCTCCTCCGGATATTTCTCTATTGTTCTTCCAAGGAAAGCAGTTCTGCCTGTAAAGCATCCATTTCCTCGGTCCAAACGCCTTTTTCTTTATAGAATTTAATAGCGCCGGGGTGATAAGGTACCGTAGCCTGTGCTGACACAAATCTGTCGGTTGACCACTCTTTTAACCTTGGATGAATGGTTGCCAGCTCCTCGTTATTATCCCAGATAGCTTTAACCATTGCATAAGCCGCATCTTCAGAAAGATCGGTGCGTGCCACCAGATAAATATCATAAGCCATCATGGTCATAGGTTCTCTCACACCGGTAAATCCCGGTCCCGGCTCGACTTCAATCGGATATAACGGAAATTCTTTTTGCGCCCGCTCTACTGCCTCAGGGGAAGGATCAAAGGCTAAAAAGCGCGCTCCCCTGGTTGCCTCTAATTCTTCTACCAGGGCAAACCCGACATTGGCTGAGCCGGCACAGTCGGCACGCCTTTCAATAATGGCCTTAACGCCGTCCGAAATACCGGGAACTGAGACAACTTTCACATCGTCTTCAGTCAAATTATGATTTGCTAAAAAAGCCTTTGCCTGGGCAGTAATACCTGCAGCACCGGTATAATTTAAAATATAACTCTTTCCCTTTAGATCCTGAGCGGTTTTTATACCTGAGTCTTCGGCAACAAGGACACTATAAATGGAGAAGGCACCATTGGTCAGCAAGCGGACGGGAAAGCCTTTGCCCCCGGAAATAGCCGCATAATCAGATTCCCCAAGCCAGCCCATTTGAGCGTCCCAACAATTTAAAACCCCCATGTCCATCTCCCCGTTTAAAAACATGGGAAACCACTCGATTGGCCCGGAAGTAGCTATCGCTTTAACTTCCATAGGAGTATATTTGCTCGCCACTGTAGCAATACCGGAACCCATGGCATTATATAGCGAGCTCATGGGGTGAGTGCCAATTGTTAACATGGACGGCAGTCCTGTCTCTTCCGTCCCGCCGGCACCGGAACTTTTTTCCTCAGTTCCATTGCTGCAACCAATAACTTGAATTACTAAAGCAAGTATAAGAAAACAAACTGCCAAAAACAAATATTTCTTTTTCATGATGACCCTCCTTGTTTTTTTGTTAATTATACTTCTTGGCCTATTTTTAGTACTGCCGTATCCACCCCCTAGTATGTACAGTATTACAAGGGAACGCTAAAAGACAGTTGCCCAACCGGCAAACCCTGCTTGTCCGCCTCACAAAGTATAACAGTTAAAAAACGATTCGTTTAAAAGTTCCCTGAAAATCTAATAAACCCTTTAGGTTATATTTGGCGCGTTATCCTTAAAGGCGTTCATCAATTTCCGGACTTTCCGCATCTAGAAATTGTTCATGGCAAAAAGGGCAGATTAATTTTAAATTGGAATGCCTAAGTTCATAATCACAACAAAAACGGCCACCACATTTTGGGCATTTAACCCAGAATATTCTTTCCATTAATGAATTACCTCCTTGCAATCAAATTTTCTTATTTAATCCATTCATCCAATTTTATCCGCTGCATGGCGCTTTCAGGAATTCTAAAGCGCTCGGGGAAGGCTCTGTCGAGCGGCTTTGTGGCATCAATAATCATTTTATTATGACCCATGGCCGTAGTAAAAACGGTGTGAACATTTTCCACCATAGTGATATCACGTTTCGGATCCACCATGGTTAGAATGGCCCAGACGACCTCTTTTTCATTAAAAACATCAATATCATCATCAACCACTACTACAACCTGGAAAGTCCAAGATTCTAAAAGTGCTGCCAAACCAGCGATTTTAGCGTCCCCTTCACGCTTTTTATCGATGGAAATGTAGCATGCCAGTCTTCCAATCCCGGAATGAGGCAGATGTACCGCTTTGACATTTCCATATCTGCTGTTAACAGCATTAAATACGCTGCCTTCTTTGGGCAGGGCTCCCAGGTTCCAGTGACCTTCATGTCCGGAAAAAATATCCTGCATAATGGCATTCTTGCGCCTTGTAATCGCTGTCACATTTACTGCCTGACGAATGCATTGGGCCTGGTAATGTCTTGTCACTTCACCAAAGGGGTCGACAATTTCTTTTTCTCCGGGGAGAACTTCTCCCTCGATGATGATCTCCGCATCCGCGGGAACCAGAAAATCTTTGCCCCAGGTTTCCGATTCAACCAGGCGAAGGGGTTCGCGTAAAAAAGAGCCTACGCTGGCATAATCATCCGCATCATAAGGGCTTAGTGCCAGTGAGCCGAGATAAAAAGCCGGATGATGTCCAAGAACCTGTACTACAGGAGCAGGCTCATTTCGTTCTTTATATTTATTGACAATTCGTTCGAGGTGAGGGGTATGAATAGACGCTCCCATCCTTTGTGAACCTTTGTAAAATGTTTTGGCAAAGGTAATATCATAGATTCCGGTATCCGGATCCTTCATAATAAGTGTCATGGTAAAAACCGGGCTTAAATCCATCTCATAATGCCGCACTCCGGGTAAGATGGCGGGATCTGCCTCAGGTCCCCGCAAGATTATTTCTTTGACCGGAGCTTGCTCTTTTCCAATTTCTACCGGAGGAATGATCTCCCGTTCCAAACGGGCATATTCAAGGCTTAAAGGAAGGTTGGACTGGTCTACAGGCCAATCAAGAGCCAGGGCACATCTTTCTCTTTTTGCAAAAACATTTGATACAACCGGTATCTCTGTGTCTTCCCCCTTTAAGTTTTTTGGATTTTTAAATAAAACCAGGGGGAATTTATTTTGTTTGGTCAAATGCTCTAGAATCGCAGTTATATCAAAGTTATTCGGATCAACAGAGCGTGTAACTTCGATATAATCATCAGGCAACTCGTTTTTAACTTTTTCTAAAAAATAACGTAAATCTTTAGCCATTTTTTGTCACCTCTCATTTTAATTTACTTTAAATATTGAATTCTCCTAACTAGGAGGATAACAAGGCAATATTTTAGCGTCAAATACTATTTAATCTATTTGAACATATATTGATTTTCTAATCAGTTTAGTATTGGAACAATCTTCAAGCATATTTTGTTAACGGCCTAGATGAAAATTCCTGTTATTTAACAAATTCAATGAATCTGTACAATGCTTGAATTGAAAAAGCTTCTTTAGTATAATTCATTTAGAAAAACACCTATAAAGAGGTGATATATAATTACTTTTAACTTGCTGTATATTTTCTGCAGTGTCGTAGAAAACAATGGTTTTAGAAATGCTGCCGAAAAATTATTAATATCACAATCCTCAGTTAGCACCGCAATAAAGGCATTGGAAAATGAACTTGAGGCAAAATTAATCAAAAGGAGAGTATCAAATAATGACAATATGGAGTTGACAGAAGCGGGAAAGTGCTTCTATTTTACGGCTAAAGAAATCCTTAAACTAAAGGATAGTTTGTATCAAAATATTAGAAATTTAAAAAAAGAAGAAGCGCAGCACAAGGAAACTGTAAGTATTATCACTAACGCCGCGCTGGGGGGGCATTTACTTCCCAAATTACTGGAAAGGTTTAAATTAAATTTTGACAAACTATATTTAAAAATAATTATCGAAACAAACGATTATTCGTCCATGGCGGATCTTTTCAAAAATAATGCCTGTGATATCGGTATTATTCCCCTTGATATTAATGCACCTTTTACAAATTTAGTTTTTACATTTGAGCAGAGGCTATCAATCGTTGCCAATAAAAAAATTGTCATTTCCTCTTATGAAGATTTTGAAAAGTTACCCTTAGTTTTGCTTCCAAAATCTTTTATCTCCAGAAAAGCATTAGACGACTTCTTTTTAAGAAACCAAATCATGCCAAATATAGCATTAGAACTTAATTATCCCTATGTCATCAAAGAACTTATCAAAAAAGAAAATTTTGTTGCAATCTTACACTATGTAACCGTAAAAGAAGAAATAAATCGAGGGGAACTTATTGAGATAATACCTTCCTTTGAACTTCCTACTATCACCTACAAGTTAGTAGTCAACCAAAAAAGTACCAAGCAAAAGTATCTCGACGAAATCACTAATTTTTTATCAGTTCTTAAAACTAATTCTGTTGTGTAAACCTGTATTTCCTCTTTTAAGATATACTTCATCATCTATCGGATTCAGATAACCTTCCCGGAAGCTTTTAAACATTATTTATCATAAGAAACCTCTTTAAAGAATAAACTTTAAATGAGGTTTTTTTTATAGGGGGTGATAGCCATAAAAAAGAAAATCATTTTCCAATCTTTCAAACTTCTAGGAATAAAAAGAAGACTAATTACTTTTTTGGCGGTTCTTGCACTATTTCTCGCCGGAGTATATTTTCTATTGCCGGGCGTCATACAGCCCGTTTTAAACTATGCGACAGGCCACAGGCTTGTACCAATTTATTATGTAGAAACCCCGGAAAAAAAAGTCGCCTTTAGTTTCGACGCATGTTGGGGGGCTTCTTACACGCCGACGCTGTTGGAAATTTTACAAGAAAATAATATTAAAACAACGTTCTTTCTTACCGGCTTCTGGGTTGAAAAATACCCGGAAATGGTTAAAAAGATTGCCGAGGGAGGCCACGAAATCGGCAACCACACTTACAGTCACCCTCACTTGAACAGCCTTTCTGAAGAAGAGATTAAAACAGAGCTGGAGAAGGTTGGAAACATGATCTTTGAACTTACCGGACAAAAACCGTATCTTTTCCGCCCGCCTTATGGTGAATACAGCAATAAAGTAATCACCACCGCACAGAAATGCAACTACCAGACAATTCAATGGAGCATTGACTCTCTGGATTGGAAGGAGTTAGGAAAAGAACCTATGGTTCAAAGAGTGACAGAAAATCTCCATCCAGGGGCGATAATTCTCTTCCATAATAACGGCACCTTTACAGCCGAAGCTTTACCGGAAATCATCAATTTCGTCAAAGGCGAAGGTTATGAGATCATCCCCATTTCCGAGCTTTTGTACAAGGATAATTATTATATAGACAGCAATTCAGGAGCGCAAAAGCCTAAACCCCCCAAAGAATAAACACTTACATACTATTTCCCTGTTTTCTGTTTTGCGAGGCGGCTGCCCGGAAACTATATAAAAATAAAAAGCAAAGAGATTAGCAGGCTTTAAGCCATCACTAATCTCTTTATTATTTCCCCTTGTCACCCCCTTGCCACTTAAAAAAAAATTTGCAAATGACATTTTGACGTTCTATACTTGAAAAAAGAATTATTTAGGATAAGTAATTAACTGGAGGGTTAAAATGACGATCAGCATAGGCATTATTGGATATGGGAATTTGGGCCGGGGTGTTGAAAAAGCGATTAAGCAAAACCCGGATATGAAGCTTGCAGCCGTTTTCACCAGGCGCAACCCGGACACTGTTAAAATTGAGGACAAGCAGGTGAAGGTCTTGCACGTAGATGAGGCCGAAGAGTTTGTTGACAATATTGACGTAATGATTTTGTGCGGTGGTTCGGCTACGGATCTGCCGCTGCAGGGACCGCATTTTTCCCGTCTATTTAACACTGTGGACAGCTATGACACCCATGCCAAAATACCCGAATACTTTGCGGCAGTTAACGAATCTGCATTAGCGGGAGGAAAAACTGCTGCCATCAGCATCGGCTGGGACCCAGGTCTGTTTTCCTTAAACAGAATGTTGGGTGAGGCAGTTTTACCCCGGGGGCATGGGTACACTTTTTGGGGCAGGGGTGTCAGCCAGGGTCACTCCGATGCTGTCAGGAGGATAGAGGGAGTAAAAAACGCTGTCCAATATACTGTTCCAGTCAATGAAGCATTAATAAAAGCAAGAAGCGGGGAGGCGCCCGGCGGTTTAACCGCAAGGGAAAAACACATCCGGGAGTGCTTCGTAGTACCTGAGGAAGGAGCCGATCAAGAAAAAATCTCCCAGGCCATTAAATCCATGCCCAATTATTTTGCCGGGTATGAAACCAGGGTTACCTTTATTACCGAAGAAGAATTCACAAAAAACCATAACCGAATGTCTCACGGAGGCTTTGTTATTCGTAGCGGCTTGACAGGGCAGGGAAACGGGAATAAACAATTAATGGAGTTTTCGCTGAAACTGGAAAGCAACCCGGAATTTACAGCCAGCGTCCTGACAGCATATGCGCGGGCAGTTTATCGTTTGAATCGTGAAGGGCAAACCGGAGCGAAGACTGTTTTTGACATTCCCCTTGCATATTTGTCAAGCAAGACTCCGGAAGAGCTGCGCCGCACATTGCTTTAGGATCGAGGGGCTTAGCCCCATATATACCGGCCGGGCTTGAAGGATGGATAAAATTCCCGGAAAAGGGGGTTGCAAATTAAAAAAATATATGGAAATTAAAAATACATATTGACATTTCCATTAGCAATGAATATAATAAAAATGCATTATGTCAGATATGACATAATGCACTGCTTTAAAAATATCTCCTTTAGTCTGCTGCAGTACTACCAAATTTTTGCCAAAAAATTTAATAACCCCTCTTCTCCCGGCGTTGTCCGGGATTTTTTTATATAAATATATCTTAATGTAACGAAACCGTTTCACATAACGGGATTACCGCTACCATTGAATTTTCTTCCACAGCTGGATGGCCTGCGCGAAGGTCAATTAAGGCATTATAACGCAGCAAAGATTTCATCATACTCGACTTCTGGCCGGGCAATATTTTTACCTTCAGACATCCCTCGTGGACAAAAAGCCGTCCCCGTAAAAAACGACGGTCACCGCCGTTTTTCTTATATTTATCAACACATACCGCCGGAACTTTTTCCAAGTCGGCGGGCAGGCCTTGCAGCTTACGCAAAACAGGCGAGGCCAGCAGATGGTAACCTACTACACAAGCAGCAGCATTTCCTGATAAGGCTATAACAGGTTTAGCTCCCCAAATTCCGCCGCCCGAATGGCTGCCGGGCTTGGACAGAATCCCCCAGAAAAGCATTTCCGCTCCCGCTTCGCCCAGCAATGAAAATATCTGCTGTGAAGATTCCCCAAAAGCACCGCCGATGGTAATAAATAGGTCTGCTTTCTCATAAATATTTTTCAGCTTGTCAACACCGTTTTTGCTGCTAAAGTCTTTTCCCATATATTCTAAACAAGCAATCCGTCCCCCCTCCTGGAGAATCAGTGAGGCTAATAGAGGACCGTTGCTGTCCCTGACCTCTCCTGCCTTCGGAGTACAATAATGGGGAATAATTTCCGGACCCAAACAGATTATTGCTACAGAGGGACGGCGGCAAACCGTAACCTTTTCTTGGCCAAAAGCAGCAAGCACTCCAAGCGCTCCCGGGGTCAGGCGCTCATGGCGGTGCAAAATAATTTCACCTTTTTTAAAGTCTTCCCCCTGTCTTTTTACATTGCTTCCAGGAACTAATTGTTCTCTGACAAATAAAAAGCCGCCTTTAAGTTCGGCATTTTCCTCGGGAATGACTGCTGCAGACCCTTCCGGCAATATTCCGCCTGTAACCACCTTCACAGTGTTTCCAGGGTTTAAAGAAAAGGAGGGAATCTCTCCCGGGCCCAAAGCTTCACCCACCAGGAGCTCACGCCCCCCTTGCAGGTCATTCTCATGAACGACAAAACCGTCAACTGCTGATTGATAGTTCGGCGGAAGGTCGCCTGCAACCGCCAAATCAACGGCAGCAACCCGGTGCAAAGCTTCAATAAGCGGAACGCTTTCCTCCTGGAGCGGTGTAGTAATATTAAGTAGTAATTCCCAGGCCTCTTCAACAGGAATATTTACAAGCATTTTTTTCCTCCCCGAAATATACCGGCAATGAATTCGCCTTGGCCATAGTAAGCAAAGTTACGGCAAAAGCTCAGGGTGCGGTTCCCGTTCCGTCAGGAGCAGTAAGAACTAAGAACCGTACCCTTTGTTATTTTTCTCAAAAACAAGATTTTTAACGATTAACCTTAGTCACTTTAGGAAAGCTTGACGATGCGGCAACCATTACCCCTCATGGTAATATAGCCGGATACTTCGTCTCTAACTTTTGCATCCAGCAGTAAGTTAACGTTAGCCATTGCCCAGCCGTGCGGAATGGATACTACGCCGGGTATAATATCCGGCGTGACTTTTGCTTTAATCTTGATCTGGCCGCGCGGGGTCTGCACGCCAATCATCTCGCCGTCCATTATGTCATATTTCTTAGCGGTAAGGGGGCTTATCTCCGCATACGCTTCCGGTACTCTAACCCTCAAAGGCAGAACATCACGCATTTGAGCGCCGATGTATTCCTCTTTTCTGGCACCGGTCAGCAATACCTCAGGATACTGCTCTGCAAAAATGGGATCCGCTACGCGGCTCTGCTGCGGTTCGAAGTGGCCGGGAAGGCCTGCTGCGCCCAGTCTTTCCATTTCTGCTGAATAAAGCTCGACTTTCTTTGATTCTGTGGCAAAGCCAATTTTTTCAAAAAGATTGTACTCGATTTCGCCAAAATAAAGGCCTGCGGGATGTTCCTTCAGCTGCTCCATAGTTACCCCGGTGGTGGAGAAGAAGTGTTCCGCCACTTCTTCATCGGTCTTCCAGGGGAAGTACTCTCCCAGACCGACCTTGTGGCCCAGCTCGCTCCAAATTTGCCAGATCGGCTTGCTTTCATACAACGGATCTATAACTTTCTTGCGCAGCAAGATGTAGGGCTTGCAATATGAAATGGCATAGGGGAATCCTCCGATGCCGGTCTCCTCCAGGGAGGTGCAGGCAGGAAGGACATAATCGGCCAACTGGCATGTTTCTGTCATAAACGGGTCAATGGATACAAATAATTCCAAATTCTTTATGGCCTCTAAGAAGCGATTGGTATCGGGGAAAGTCAGAGCAGGGTTGCTTCCCGAGCTAATAAAGGCCTTGATCGGGTACGGCTTCTCGGTGATCATCGCTTCTGTCATCATGGACGCAGAGCCGTACGGAGGAGTACGCTTGCGGAACTGGTGGAAAACAGGATATTCATAATAACCGAGGCTCTTTTCCTCAACCGGCACGCGCAGGTCGGCAAGCCTGATTTGTGGACAGGTAACCCATCCGCCAGGTCTGTCGATATTGCCGGTAATGGCCATCAGGATGCAGAAAGCCCTTTCCGTCTGCAGACCGTTGGCATACTGGTTCAGGTGCCCCACACCCTCTACGATGCAGGATCTTTCGGTATTGGCAAAAGTCCTGGCGATACGCCGCACTTCCGAGGCCGGAACACCGGTGACAACTTCGGCTTTTTCCGGTGTATATTCCTTAACGTGCTCCACCAGCTTGTCAAAGCCGGATACCCACTTGTCGACAAATTCCTTATCCCATAATTCTTCTGCAATAATAACGTTGATCATGGCCAGCGCCAGGAAGGCGTCAGTCCCCGGGCGGATCGGTTGATAAATACCCTCTTTGGCCAG
>JAAYFF010000014.1 GCA_012728375.1 Bacillota bacterium
TGAAATGTATTATATTTCATTAATATTTGGTTAATATTAACCTCCCATATTAAAAACGGTTCTTTTGATAAAAAATGATAGGTCTGCCATAGCCTTCATAATTTAATAACGAAGGTTCTGTGGAAAGGTTACGCCTTGCTGAAAAAAATTCTAATGGTTTTCGAAAAAGTATAAATTGCCGTTCTTGCAACGGCTTAGCTTATTGACTATCCTTTATGCAAGATAAAGGAAAAAATTTGTAGTTACATTTTTATAATGATATAATAGGAAAAAAGTATATATGCAGGCAATAGATGAGCTCAAAAAAGACAGGTCAAAGAACATGGACAAGAGATAAATGCCAGTTGACAATTATTGTTATTTGGAAACAATATAAGTAAATAATTTAACCTAGAAACTAGGATGGTGATATCATGGTTAATGCTAATAATCAAACAAAGGCATCAACTAAAATAATGGAAATCATTAATAGCTATTTTTATACACTTAAAAAAAGAGCGGTTCCCATAGAAAAAGTTATTCTTTTTGGCTCTCAAGCAAGGGGCACTGCAGAAAAAGATTCTGATATTGATGTTTTGGTTGTTGTCAAAAAACTTGATAAAAAGATTCGCACAATAATAATCGATGAAGCTTTTAATTTAAGCTTACAACATAATGTAGAAATAATAGCTGTTCCTTGTGATATTGAAGAATTTAATTCCCCCTTGTTTCAGGCAGATAGCTTTTTTAGGAATGTATTTGATGATGGAGTAATAATTTCATGAACAACAATAGTCTAAAGCAGGAATTGGCTAAAGTAAAAATAGAAAAAGCTCGTGAGGCGTGGGAGGAAGCCTTATGGTGTTTTCAAGGAAATAAGTTCCCTGCGACAGTGAATAGAATTTACTATTCTATGTATCGAGCATGCCTTGCATTATTGGTCTTTGAACAAAGGGTTCCTACAAAACATACTGCAGTAATTGGTTTGGTAAATCAAAAATTTGTAAAAGAAAATTTACTTTCCAAAGACATTGGTAGATATCTGCATGAAATTCAAACAATAGAAAATACCTGTTCCCCCGCCAAGGTATCGTCCTGTTATTTACCAAATTCAGCGTTAATATTTTTCCTTAAAAATCTTTGCATTAAGCAGCTTAACAGCTGCTTTTTTATTATGAAGGACACTGCCGGCCTTTGCCCAAATTATCTTTCTTAGGATTAGTCCTGTCACCATTTGCTCGTTCCTCATTAGCCCCTTAACTCATTTGTGGAGAAAAATCTTGCCAATAATTTTACAATTTACCTTATTACAGCAGGAAAAAGACAATTAATATAGAACATATATACGTATAAGTCATTGACCTTTACATTTTCAACCGGACCCGGATATGATAAAATAAAGAAAGGATGGGCAATAAACATCGTGGAAACCATAAGCCATGACCGCCTTTTTAAAGAACTTTTGACCAACTTTTTTCAAGAATTTATGGAAGCTTTTTTTCCGGAAGCCAGCAGAATGTTGGACTACAGTTACTTGGAATTTTTAACGCAGGAAATTTTAACTGACGTTACGGCTGGAGAGAAAAAGTATATTGATATTTTAGTAAAAACCCGCCTTTTGGGTGAGGAAGGTTTTGTTCTGGTACATGTAGAACCCCAGGCCAAGAAAGAGAAAAATTTTGCCCGGCGCATGTTCCGTTACTATGCACGACTGTTTTTGAAATATGATATGCGGATACTTCCGGTAGCCGTTTTATCCCACAAGACAAAAAAAGAAGAGCCAAATTCTTTTAATATTGCTTTTCCATTTCACAATGTTCTGGATTTTAATTTTTTGCAGCTGCACTTAAAAAGGCTTTATTGGAGAGACTATTTGAAAAAGGCCAATCCAGCCGCAGCGGCGTTGTTGGCCTGCACGGATTTCAGGGAGGAAGAAAAAGAGCAGCTGAAGCTAGAATTTTTTAAGACAATTTTGCGCTTAAAGTTGGACCCGGCCAGAATGCAGCTTCTAATTGGCTTTTTTGAGAGTTATGTGAAGCTTACGCCGCAAGAAGAAGAAAGGGTTCAGCAGAAACTGGCAGAAGAATTATCACCCGGGGAGGTGAAAGAAATGACGGAAATTCTTACTTCGTATCATCTGCGTGGAATGGAAAAAGGAATGGAAAAAGGAATGGAAAA
>JAAYFF010000015.1 GCA_012728375.1 Bacillota bacterium
CTATCTGCGTCTCTTCGAAAGAGTGCTGCTGTTAAAATATTACGGGGTGCCGATGTCAGCACTGCCCAGGGTGACCGGCTACGGTAGAAGTCTTCTGGAGGAACATCTTGCATTGGTTGAAAAACATTTCCCTACAGAAGATTCCCTGAAGGAATATCTTGGCCAAAGAGGTATTAAGTTGGAAAAGAGCAGTTCGGGAAAATAGCGGTTATACTTAATTGTTTTCGGTTTGTACTGGTGTGAAAAAATTTTATTATTTTTCCAAAGGTTGCTAATTGCCGACTATATTCGACATTTTGGCAAAAGTGAAACAAAGGGGGTGATAAAAGACGTTTCCACTTTAAGAAGCCGAATTCCGAAGGGAGGTGTGTTAACCAGGTCATAAGCTGTTAATGTTAATCATTTTAAATCGCCCAAGTAATGATTTTGTTTCGGTTTGTATGGATAAACAATAAAGCTATTTAATATTTTTGTAATGGGGGGTTTATAATTTATGGGTTTTAATACTCCTGCACAAATAGTCGACGCAGCTGCCAATGCCGGTAAATATAAGGGCAATCTGCCCATCTGGCAGTTTTTGCTACGCGGTTTTATGGCAGGTGCTTATATTGCAGTGGGTGCAGGCTTATGCACGGTCTGCAGTACCGCGGCTTCAAATTATCTTGGGGCCGGTATCGGCAAGCTGATTTCCGGAGCGGTTTTCCCGGTAGGCCTTATTGCCATCGTCCTTACCGGTATGGAACTGTTTACCGGTGACGCCATGTTGGTGCCCCTGGCAACGATGCTTGGCAGAAGCACCTGGGGCAAAGTTATAAATACCTGGATATGGGTCTACATTGGAAATTTGCTCGGTTCGTTGGCCTATGCTTACATTATGGTAAACGGCCCCTTTATTAGCGGTAATTTCGGAGCTGCGGAGCCTAACGCCTTCGGCTTGAACGCAGTAGCTATCGCCGTCGGAAAGACATTGACCTACAAGGCAGCGGGTTCATCCGGTTTATGGTCGTGTTTCCTGTCCGCCATTGGCTGTAACTTCCTGGTCAACGTTGCGATCCTGCTTGGTCTTGCAGCCAAAGATGTAATTGGCAAATTTTTCGGCATCTGGTTCCCGATCATGGCTTTTGTTGCCACCGGTTTCGAGCACTGTGTAGCCAATATGTATTTTCTCCCCGCAGGCCTCTGGCTAACTCAAAAATTTCCGGGTCTGGTTACTAAAATGGTCGACGGCAACCCCTGGAACCCATTGCTGGCCAATAACGGCGGATTGTCCTGGGGCGATGTGTGGGTCTGGAACCTTATTCCGGCAACCATTGGCAATATAATAGGAGGCATGATCTTTATTGGAGTTGTTTACTACTTCTGCTTCCGCGATGAATTGCCTGTGGACACTCCCGCTCCCGCGGCAACAGGCAAATCAGTAAGCAGATAACAGTTTCAAGCAATAAAGTGACTTTCGGATAATAGTTAGTTTCCTTTGAAAAACAAAAACATTAAATCATTTGAATTTATTCCATTTTTTGTAATCTATTTTGAAAATAATTGCAGAATAGTCTTTCGGGGAACTGGCTGCCGAAAGGAGGTTTTAATTCTTGCGAATGTCCGTGCCGGCTTATATTAGCCTGGGATTCGCCATATTGATAGTAATATTTGCCTATGCAGCAAATCCCGATTCAAGAGTTCTGTTTACGGTTCTGCCGATGCTGGTGCCTTTAGCCGCGATACCTCTTCTTTTAAATGCGTTAAATAGGCGCCATCTAAATAGTATTGCCGACGAGAAAATGCATATGTTTCGGTTGTGTAAGGTTAAGGATTTAGAAAAATTTGCCGCAGGAGCTTTGGTTCGCGTCCGCGGGAAAGTGGAAGCAACTTCCTTTAAATGGCTCAACCGACCGCATTTTCTGATTAATGACGGGACCGGATTAATTAGATTTATTATGTTTGCGGCACCGCTTGAGGATATTAAGACAGGGGATAGGGTCGAAGCTGCCGGCACTTTGCGGCCATTTGGCTTGACGAGAGAGAAAAAGATCTGGGGTATCAAAATGGAGAAGTTAAATGGTTAAGAATTGAAGGAACCGAGAGGAGGAAAAACGATGTCATCATGTACCTGCGGAGGACAAGTAGAGGCAAAAAAGGAAGCAGCGCTGCAGAAGCTTTTTGACCGGTACCGGGATTACAAGGGAGGGCTGATTCCGATCCTGCAGGAGGCACAAAATATTTACGGCTATTTGCCCAAGGATGTGCTTCGGCGAATTGCTAAAGAGTTGCGCATACCTCTGAGCAAGGTTTACGGGGTATGTACTTTTTATGCCCAGTTTCACTTAAAGCCGCGCGGGCGCAATATTGTCCGGGTTTGCCTGGGAACTGCCTGTCACGTTAGGGGTGGCTCCAAGATACTGGAAGCCGCCAAAGAGCATCTGGGTATAGATAATGGCGAAACCACCGAAGACTTGAAGTATACCCTGGAGACAGTTGCCTGCATCGGCGCTTGCGGCCTATCAAGCTGCATGATGGTCAACGATGATACCCACGGCCGCCTGGTGCCGGAACAGGTAGGCAAGATACTCGACAGTTACGAGTAGAGGAGGAAAAAGCATGAAAAACCTTGATCAAATACGCCAAAAATACGTGGAGCAGTACCGGCGGAAACTCGGCAAGGATCGTATTGTCGTGGGGCTTGGCACTTGCGGTATTGCCGCAGGCGGCAACAAAGTTCTGCAGGCTATTAAGGAAGAAGTTGCCTCCCGCGGCCTGGACGTTGAAATTGACTTTACCAGTTGTATCGGCATGTGCTATTGCGAGCCCGTGGTAGAGATCGCTCTTGCCGGTGCGCCCAGCGTCATCTATGGCAATATCATTCCCGATAAAGTGGCAAAACTCATTGAAAGCCACATTGTCAACAAAACCCCGGTATACGAGTGGGCGGCCATTCAGATTCCCGGCGAAGCCGCTCCTTACGAGGGTATTAGCGTAATGGAAAAATTTCCTTACTATGAAAAGCAGGTACGGTCTGTAACCTCCCGCCTCGGCCGTACCAACCCTGAGAGCATTGTTGATTATATCGCTACCGGGGGCTATGAAGGCATTGAAAAAGCTCTTCAGACCGACAAGCAGGCGATCATAGATGAAATTAAAAAATCCGGCCTGAGGGGGCGCGGCGGCGGAGGATTTCCGACCGGTACCAAATGGCAGTTTGTCTACGACGCGCAGGATGACAAAAAATATGCTGTCTGCAACGCCGACGAAGGCGACCCCGGCGCGTTCATGGACCGATCCGTCCTTGAGGGTGACCCCCATTCCGTGCTTGAAGGAATGATGATCGCGGGTTACGCCATCGGCGCGGATGAAGGATACATTTATTGCCGAGCCGAGTATCCCCTTGCCATTCGGCGCTTAAACTTAGCTATTGCCCAAGCCGAAGAGCATGGACTTTTAGGTGACAACATCCTTGATTCCGGTTTTAGTTTCCGGATTAAGATCAAGGCCGGTGCGGGAGCCTTTGTTTGCGGCGAAGAGACTGCTCTTCTGAATTCCATTGAGGGAGAGCGCGGTATGCCCCGTGTGCGTCCGCCTTTTCCGGCCAACAAAGGATTGTGGCAAAAGCCCACTGTTTTAAATAACGTCGAGACCTATGCCAATGTGCCGTTCATCATTCGTTACGGCGGCGATTGGTATGCCAAGATGGGCACCGAGACGAGCAAAGGAAGCAAAGTTTTCTGTCTCACCGGTAAAGTCAACAACACCGGCCTTATGGAAGTGCCCATGGGCATCACCCTGCGCGATATCATCTTTTCCATCGGCGGCGGTATCCAGGGCGGCAAGGAGTTTAAAGCCGTGCAAAGCGGTGGGCCTTCAGGCGGCTGTATACCTGCAGAGCATCTGGATACGCCGATAGACTACGATTCGCTGACAGCACTCGGTGCCATCATGGGTTCCGGCGGCCTCGTCGTTATGGATGAGACTACCTGTATGGTTGATGTGGCCAAATTTTTCTTGAACTTTACTCAGAATGAGTCCTGCGGCAAGTGTACCCCCTGCCGCGAAGGAACCAAGCGTATGCTCGAGATTTTGCAGAGGATCTGTGAAGGTGAGGGTGAGCTGGAGGACCTTGATACTCTTGAACGCTTGTGCAAAGTAATTAAAAACAGCGCTCTGTGCGGTCTCGGCCAGACCTGCCCTAACCCGATTGCCACTACTTTAAAGTACTTCCGGAGCGAGTATGAAGCGCATATCATTGACAAGCGCTGTCCGGCCGGAGTCTGTACAGCCTTGAAGGTTTATACCATTTTGGAGGACAAATGTACCGGCTGCGGCGCTTGCGCCAGAAACTGCCCGACAGGAGCTATTACCGGCGCGAAGAAAGAGCCCCATGTCATAGACACGGAAAAATGCATTAAATGTGGTACCTGTATCCCAAAATGTAAATTCGATGCCATTACTACAGCGTAAAGGGCATGTTGCAGTCTTTTTACTCGGTAAGGGACCGTACGGGAATCCATGGGATATAAATTTAAGGAGTGAAAGTGTATGGAAATGGTCAAATTGATCATTAACGGGAAAGAGGTTGAAGTCCCGTCAGGTACAACGATTCTTGAGGCCGCTGAACAGATGGGAATTAATATACCGCGGCTGTGTTATATGAAAGGACTGAGCTCGGCCGGCGCCTGCCGCCTATGTGTAGTTGAAGTAAAAGGAGCACGTGCCTTGGTAGCTTCCTGCGCGACTGCCGTGACACCGGGGATGGAAGTTCAAACCCATTCACCCGACGTTATGGAAGCAAGGCGTACCATTCTCGAGCTGCTAATAGCCAATCATACGCCTGATTGCCTTACTTGTGAAAAAATGGGTGAATGCAAGCTCGCTGAATACTGCTACGAGTACGGCGTTAAAGAAAGCTCGTTTAAAGGTGAAAAACACAATTATCCGATAGAAACGAGCAACCCCTTTATCGTCAGGGATATGAACAAGTGCATTTTATGCGGAAAATGTGTCCGCGTTTGTGATGAAATTACCGGCCAGAATGTAATGGGTTTTGCTTACAGAGGCTTCAATTGCAAGCCGGCACCTTTTTATGACGATGAACTCGTTGAATCCAACTGTGTTTTCTGCGGTCAATGCGTCGCCGTATGCCCGACCGGCGCTTTGACCGAGAAGCAGATGCAGAAAAAAGGCCGCCGTTGGGAGCTTGAGAGAGTAAAAACTACCTGCCCCTTCTGCGGTACGGGTTGCAATTTTGACCTTTTAGTAAAAGATAATCAAATTGTTGGAGTAGCATCAAATCCAACCAGTGTTGTCAATGGATATGCGCTCTGCGTCAAAGGCCGGTTTGGCTGGGACTTTGTGCATAACGAAAAACGGATCAAGACTCCGTTAATCAAAAAGGACGGGCAGTTCGTACCTGCCTCCTGGGACGAGGCACTGGATTTAATAGCTGCCAGGTTTAAGGAGATTAAGGAAAAGTACGGCCCCGACTCCTTTGCCGCTCTTAGTTCCGCCAGGTGCACAAATGAAGAGAACTTTCTGGTTCAAAAATTTACCAGGGCAGTGATGGGTACAAACAATGTCGATCACTGCGCCCGGACGTGACACGCGCCGACTGTGGCCGGTTTGGCCACCACATTCGGCAGCGGCGCGATGACCAACTCCATTAACGAAATTACAACTGACGCTGAGTTAATGATGCTGATCGGCACCAATACCACTGAAGCACACCCTGTCATCGGCTATAAAATGAGACAAGCGGCGCGGCGCGGCGCCAAGCTTATCGTTGTCGACCCGCGACGCATAGACCTGGTCGATGATGCCGATTACTGGCTCCAGATCAAGCCGGGCACGGATATCCCATTCTTGAACGGCCTGATGCACATCATCATTGAGGAAGATCTTTACGACAAGGAGTTTGTAGAGACGCGTACAGAAAACTTCCAGGCCCTTGCAGACACAGTTAAGAATTATACTCCTGCTTATGTATCCGAACTGACCGGCATATCCGAAGAAGATCTGTACGCAGTAGCGCGGCTTTACGCTACTACGGACAGGGCGATGATCTTTTACACCCTGGGCATTACCGAACATATCTGCGGAACACACAATGTCATGAGCATCGCCAATCTCGCCATGCTGACCGGGCATATGGGCAGACCCGGTGTAGGAGTCAACCCGATCCGCGGTCAGAACAACGTGCAGGGAGCCTGTGACATGGGCGCGCTGCCAAACGTTTATTCCGGATACCAGAGGGTTATTGACGAGGCTGCCCGTAAAAAGTTCGAGCAGGCCTGGAAAGTTACCCTCCCGGACAAAAACGGTCTGATGATTCCGGAGATGTTTGAAAAGGCTAATAGCGGCGAAGTCAAGGCTATGTACATCCTAGGCGAGAACCCGGTGCTTACCGACCCCAATAGCAACCATATCCGTTCCGGATTGGAAAAACTGGAATTCCTGGTGGTCCAGGAATTGTTCCTGACCGAAACAGCGGAATACGCTGATGTAATTCTGCCCGGCTCCAGTTTTGCGGAAAAGGATGGAACCTTTACCAATACCGAGCGCCGCGTACAGCGGGTGCGTAAGGCCATCGAACCTATTCCCGGCCGGGCGGACTGGCAGACAATTATGGCGCTGAGTGCAAAAATGGGGTACCCCATGGAGTATAACAGCCCTGAAGAAATATGGATGGAAATGGCTTCCCTTACACCTTCCATGGCCGGAATTACCTATGAAAGGTTAGAGGAAAAGGGGATCCAGTGGCCGTGTCCGGACAGCCAGCACCCGGGTACTCCTTTCCTGCACGCGGGTACCTTCATCCGAGGAAAAGGCCTGTTCCAGGCCATCGAACATATTCCCCCCGCGGAAATGCCCGACGAAGAATATCCTTTCCTGCTTTCCACGGGCAGGGTACTCCAGCACTACAATGTTACTACCCCTTATTCCACCGGCATTCAAAGCATGTGGCCGGAAGAATTTTCTGAATTCAACCCGGAAGACGCGGCTAAGCTCGGTGTGGAAACGGGGGATATGGTTAAAGTTACCTCCAGGCGCGGCGAGATTACGACCAGGATTAAAGTTACCGACAGGGTTCCCCCAGGTATGCTCTGGATGTCGTTCCATTATGCGGCGAGTCCGGCAAACGCAATAACCAGCGATGGTTATGATCCTATTACAAAAACCGGCGAGTATAAGGTTGCTGCTGTTAAAATAGAAAAAATATAAGAGTTAAAAAATATGATATAAAGTCTGACTAAAGGCTTGGCCCGGCAGTTTTTGCCGGGCCAAGCCTTTAGATCCGGGC
This sequence comes from Bacillota bacterium, assembly GCA_012728375.1. Lineage (GTDB taxonomy): Bacteria > Bacillota > Dethiobacteria > DTU022 > UBA8154 > DUNV01. Next base: position 7,286 of record JAAYFF010000015.1, read on the forward strand.
TAACCTGCCGGGGCAGGAAGCTATGGGGACAGACCGCAGTTCCGGAAAATAGTTCCGTAAAATTTTTGCTAAACCGGCAGGAAAATATGGCTATACGCTTGAATATATAACAAAAGGTTAATGAAAGGTTGCCAAATTTTAGAGAATTATGATGCAAGGAGGTCTAATAAGATGAGTAATTGTTCCAGAGGAACCGGTTTCCATCAAACCAGCCGGAGAAAACGACGGCTTAAACCCGGCGCGGGGTTTAGAAAGAATAGGGAAGGTTGGGTTTAGCAGCTATGAGATCATTTGAAGAAGATTTGCAGTCTGCCATTGCCTATCACGGCCATGTTTGCTCGGGAGTTGTCCTTGGCGTAAGAATGGCCCGTTTAGGATTGAAAAAATTAGGCATCGAAGAACCCCATTGTTATAGAGATTTAATTGTTTATCTTGAGGTGGACCGTTGCCTCAGCGATGCAGTTCAAACGGTAAGCGGGTGTACTCTGGGTAAAAGACGTTTGAAATTACTTGACTACGGCAAACTTGCAGCTACATTTGTGGATATTTCTACAAATAAAGCCGTTCGTTTGGCAGTAGTTGCCGAGGATTTACCGCAAGAAGGGGAAGATCCTGTTGCCTTTTGGCAGGGTGTTGCAGATGAAGATATCTTTAAGGTGGAAAATGTCTTGCTGGAGATAAGACCGGAGGATTTGCCCGGTAAGCCCTTACGCCGGGTTGTTTGCTCCTCCTGCGGTGAGGCGGTTCTGGATGGACGTGAATTGATAAAAAACGGAGAGACTCTTTGTTTCTCCTGTGCCAATACGCCTTATTACCGGATGATGCCAAAATAAGCCTGAAGGTATTGGTATATCATTATGGCGTGCGCACCTTTCTGTATGGAGTGTTCGCGTATCGCTTGCACTTTACAAGGGGGGGTGCGTTTTATTATCGGGTAAGGTTTTCCATTATTTACAATTGTTAAAAGGTTGCAAACAGGCGTTCCCAAGCATTCATTAATATGATATAATTGGAAATATATTAAATAACTGCTCAGTTTAAGAAATAATCCGTTGAGCAGTGACTATATTAAAAGGCTTTTAAGATTAGCCGAAATAAGTCGGCGGGATTGTTAATAAATCATGGAGTATTAATAGCCAATAAACGGGGGAGGTTTTTTCGTGATTATCAGTGTGTTTGTCCTGCCGGCATTTTTTTTGGTTCTTTTAATACTGGAACTTTTTCCTTGCAGTTTGCTTAAGCTTGCCCCCAAAGCTTTGACTACTCTGTTCGAAAAAGTGCCGGACGGAGTGCTTGTTCTGGATAAGCACCTGCTGATCGTTGACATGAATCCTGCAGCAAGGCAAATACTCTCTTTAAATAACGACAGCATCGGAAAACCGGTTGGTGAAGTTTTGGGATCTTGGCCGGAATTGATTCGCCTTTTGGAGAAGGCTTTGCAATGTCAACGTATCGAACTTCGGCGAAATACTCCGGAACCGTGCTGCTGGCTTGAACTTACCTTTTTACCCCTTCAAGAAGACGGAGGACAGCTGCAAGGTCAAATTATTATCATGCGGGATATCACCGCACGCAAGCTGGCTGAAAGGAAACTCCAGCAAAACGAAGAACGTTACCGCCTGCTCCTTGAGAATGCCAACGAAGCTATTATGGTTATTCAAGACGGACAATTGAAATTTTTTAACCCCATGACAATGAAATTACTGGGATATACAGAGGAATTTGTTCAGTCTATCCCTTTCTTAGAATTTATCCATTCAAAAGATCGCCCTTTTATGGCTAAAAAGTTGGCAAAAGTTCTAGATGAAAAAAGCGAGCTGGAAACGAATGCATTTAAGATTATTACCAAAAGCGGAAAAATAAAATGGGTGGAGGCCAGCGGTGTTTTTATTGAATGGGAAAGGCAGCCGGCGGCTCTGGTTTTTGCCAACGATATTACACAACGCAAGTTGAATGAAGAAAAATTAGAGTACCTCAGCATGCACGATCCCCTTACAGGCCTTTATAATCGCGCCTTTTTTGAAGAAGAAATGAAAAGGCTCAGCGGAAGCAGGGAATACCCTATTACTATTATTTCAGCCGATGTTGACGGCTTAAAACTCATCAACGATACCATGGGACATGCAAAAGGCGACCAACTTTTACAAGCTTGTGCAGGTGTTTTAAGAAAATCCCTGCGCAGTTCCGATATTTTGGCACGGGTGGGCGGCGATGAATTTGCTGCCCTTTTACCCAGGACGGACGAAAAAGCCGGTAAAGAAATTGTCAAACGCATAGGCTCGTACAGTGAGATTCACAACCAGAAGCACAACGACCTTCCCCTTAGTATTTCCGTAGGTGCGGCTACGGCGGGAAATGCAGAGGTACCGCTGCATGAAGTTTATATAAATGCCGACTATTTAATGTACAGCAACAAATTAAGGAATAAAAACAAAGTCCGCAGCTACACTATAGATATGCTCTTGAATGCTTTGGCTGAAAGAGATTTTATCGCCGGGGGACATGCTCAGAGACTATCCAGAATGTGTCTTACCATAGCAGAGAAGTTGGAGCTTCCCAAGACCCAACTTATTAACTTGGCGATGCTGGCACAGGTTCATGATCTGGGAAAAATAGGAGTGCCTGATAGTATTTTATTTAAAGAGGGAACGTTAACAGAAGAAGAGTGGGAGATAATGCGCCAGCACCCTGAAAAGGGCTACCGGTTAGCTCTTACTTCCCCTGACCTGGCGGAATTCGCAGATTTAATTCTTAAACACCATGAAAATTGGGACGGCAGCGGTTATCCCCTGGGGATTAAAGGTAAAGAGATACCTATCGAATGCCGCATCTTTGCACTTGTTGATGCCTTTGATTCAATGACGACTGACCGGCCTTACCGCAAAGCTATCAGTGAAAAAGAGGCACTTAAGGAACTGAAAAAATATTCCGGCACCAGGTTTGATCCGGAAATAGTGAATCTATTCCTTTCAATTATGCAGGAGCAAGATCGTTAGCTAAAACCCGGCATTGATCTTCATTATTTTACCAGCGTAAACATTTCCAATCTGTTATTGCCGCGAGCAGCAGGAAAAAAAGCTAAGCAAGTCGAATAAGTCAGATAACAAGTACAATTAAAAAAGTAGGTAAATTTATTGTAAAAAAATTTAACCGATAATTTCTGAATTTAAAAGCAAATTACACAACTTGAGAGAAGGAGAAGGTTATTCCCCCATGGGAAAGAACTCACAACGCAAAAGCTCGCCTTTTTTTTATGGATGGATTGTTTTGGGGCTCGGTTTTCTAAGTTTATTTGCCACTTTTGGCGTTAGGGCTTCTTTTGGCGCCTATGTGACCTCCTGGGAAGAAGAATTCGTCATTACCCGTACTACTGTTACTTCTATTTCCATGTTGAGCCTGTTTATGTATGCGTTGTTTCAACCTATAATGGGGAGAATGGCCGACCGGTTTGGGGCGCGCCTTGTCATAACCATCAGCCTCCTGTTGGTTGGGGGCGGGCTGCTTCTTTCTTCCATGGCCCAAGAGCTATGGCAGCTGGCAATTTTATATGGAGTGGTGGCTGCAATTGGTCTGGCCGGCAGCTCCAATGTGACGGCATCTGCTTTGGTAGCCCACTGGTTTGTAGAAAAGCGGGGATTTGCTATGGGCCTTATCCTTTCGGGGATGGCTGTCGGACAGCTTGTTGTGGGGCCGGTTTCAATCCTGATCATTCATAATTTTGATTGGCGGTATGCCCTCTTCTTGGTCGGGATCGTAATTTTGCTGGCAGTTACGCCTCTTTGTGCCGTTTTTATCAGGTCAAAGCCGGAGGATATGAACCTGCGGCCTTACGGGGAAAAGGAACAGACTTCACCCCCGCTTGCGGATGACCCCCAACGTAACCATTATCAGAATCAAGCTCCTGTTGGGTCTATGTTTGCCGTATTCAGGGAGCCTTTCTTTTGGTATCTGACTGTTCCTTACTTTATCTGCGGTTTTACTGACCTAGGTTTTATCGGCACCCATTTTATCCCTTTTGCTGAAGGAAAGGGGTATAGTGAAGTGGTGATTGCAGCTGCTTTCGGCTCTATTGCCGCCTTTAACGTCGCCGGAACCATCGGTACCGGTTACCTGTCCGACCGCTTCAGCCGCAGCAGGCTTTTGGCAGCCATTTACTGGATGAGAGCGCTAATGTTTATTTTGCTGGTTACCTCAGACAACCCATATATCCTGTTTGTTTTTGCCGTTTTTTACGGGCTCACTGAAATGGCTTCCATTGCCCCGACCAGTTCCCTGTGCGCCCACCTTTTTAAAAATATGTCCATCGGAGCAATATTTGGCTTTGTCTCGGTAAGCCACCAGCTTGGAGCGGCCCTTGGAGCTTTGATACCCGGAACCATATTTGACTTAACCGGCTCTTACACGGCGATTTTTCTTGTTTCGGTGGCAGCTCTGGCGGGCAGCGGCCTCCTGGTACTGCGGATTTCTGATTCCTCGAACCATACCATGAAAGATTTACGTGTGGATATGAATTAAAAGGTTAAGATATAAAGAAACCTCCTGAGCATGTTTCCTTTAAAAGGAAGCCATTGCGCTATAAGCTGAACTGCGCAAGGGCTTTTTTTCTGTACAGACAATGAAAACAGAAAGAACTTTTCCGGGTTTTTTGTAATATATGTTAATATTTTCGAAAAGCATCTTAAAAATCTGTTAAAAGGCGAATAACAAACATCTTTTATAGTATTCCCAATATAATATTTCCAAGCTGGAACCGTTTCCTTGCTTCGCGTTTTTCGCAAAAGTTGCACCCTTTTTAAATTGTTCAGTACCCCTTAAAAAAAGGGGTGACTACGTATTTAGAAAGGAGGGTTGGAAATATAAAGAAGAGCACTTCGATGTTAAAAGTGAAAGGAAGGAGTAAGGACATGACTAAAAAGAAGAGGTTTGTGGTCATACTCGCTGTTTTGCTGATGGGGTTGGTAGTGTTTGCCGGATGTGGCAGCAATGCGGAAGAAAATTCCGGAGCAAATGGGGATGAGGGGTTATCCAGCGGCCAAGAGGTTGAAAGCGGGGAGCAAACTGAAACACAAGAGCAGGATACCGTTACGGCCGCCGGCATCTTAAAGGTTGTAAATACCGATGACGGTATGATTACCGTTGAGACTGAAAACAGCGGCGAACTTGAACTTCAAATCGTCGGCACAAGCAAAATCCTTTTGGGCGAAACCACCGCAACGCTCACCCAACTGACAGATAAGATCGATTCAGAAGTAAATGTTGAGTACAACGCCGGAACAAAAGAAGTAACCGTTCTCAATCTCCAGGAATAGAGAAAGAGACTTAAAGGAGAAAGGTACACCCACGATAAAAAGCTGAGGAATATTTCCTCAGCCTTTTATCGTTAATGGTTGTGGAAAAGGGCTTTAAAATGGTAATTATTGGATGTTCTCTGGTGTTTGTAAATATGGTAATATGGAACAAAGATGGTTGAGGAGGATAATAATGCCGTTTTTGGGGAAGGTTTTGGTGGTAGATGACGACCAGAATGTGCTGGAACTGGTCAAGCTATATGGTGAAAGGGAGGGCTTTGAAGTTATTGGCGTAAACGATGGAGACCTGGTATTGCCCGCCTTTGACCGGGAAAACCCTGATGTGGTTATACTGGACATCATGCTGCCCGGCAAGGACGGGCTTACCCTGTGCCGCAACCTGAGGGCCATACGTATGATCCCGATTATTATGCTTACAGCTAAGGGAGAAGAAGCGGACCGCGTTCTTGGGCTGGAGATGGGAGCCGATGACTACGTTTCCAAACCGTTCAGTCCCAGAGAATTGGTTGCCAGGATAAAAGCGGTTCTGCGCCGCACTCAGCCGGTCGATGCGGCGACAAATTGGCAAGTAAAATACCCGGGTTTGGAAATTCAAGCCGATGCCAGAAGAGTTTTGGTAAACAATGCTGAAATAGAAGTTACCCCCCGGGAATTTGATCTGCTTTATCATCTGGCGCAAAATCCCAGGAGGGTTTTCACCAGGGAGGAACTGCTGGCGGCTGTTTGGGGATATGATTATTTCGGCGATCAGCGCACCGTAGATGTCCATATTCGCAGGTTGAGGTCAAAACTTGCATCTTTACCCCATGAATACCTGACAACTATATGGGGTGTGGGATACCAGTTTACTCCTCCTGCAAAGGGAGAAAATGATTAGTGAAAGTCAACCTACAGCAGGGCAGAAATAAAATTCGGCTTGTAGTCCGGACCGTACACGGGTTCTGGCTTACAATCACGCGCTTGCTACGGGAACAATTCAACAAAAATATTTACACCAGAATCCTTTTTACCAATGTGATGGCATTTGTTGTCAGCCTGATTGCTTTGATGATGTTTTCCAGCTATGTTGTAAAGCAGGTAACATATAATCAGGTAGAGCAGGAGTTGCTGCGCAAGGCCAAGCGGGTAAATTTTGCCTTATTGCAGCAGACGGAGCAGATCTGGGGGGCACCGAATTCGGAACAAACCGAAGAGCAAGTCCAGGGAGGACAAGATTTACTGAAGTTTCTGGCCGATATTTTTGATACCAGGATTACAATTTTTGACAGGGAAGGAAACATTATCGGCTCTTCCGCGCAGCAGGAAGTGGTACCCGGCAGCCGGATAGAGGAAAAATTTGTAGGGATAATCAGCAGCGGTGAAACTTTAATTTCCCGGACCTTAGAAAAGGAGACGGGCCAGCTTATTTTTGTTGCTGCCGTTCCCATGGGCAATAACAAAGATGTTATTGAAAACGGTATTCTTTTGGAAACAAAGCCCTCCAGTCTGGACCTCGCTTTAAACAGAATGCGCTCGCACCAGGTTGTCGGGGGAATGGTTTTTCTGGTAATTATTATTATTATTTCCGTTTATCTGGCCATGTATATTTCCCGGCCAATTTCCCGGCTGGCTGCTACAGTTGCGGAGATCAGCAGGGGGAGTTACGTTTTGAGCTCAAATGATCTGCTTCCCGATGAGATCAAGGATCTGTCCGGCCAGCTTGATAAACTGGCGTTAAAATTGCAAACAATGCAGACAGAAAGCCGCAGGATGGAGGAAGGGAGAGCCCGGCTATTTGCAGAGATATCACATGAGCTGCGCACTCCTCTGACTGCCGTTCAGGGCTTTGTGGAGGCAATCCGCGACGGTATGGTGAAAGACGAGGCCATGTTGGAGAGATATTTGGACACCATTTACACGCAAACGGTACATATAACAAGACTGGTAGATGATATCCTGGCGTTGAGCCGGCTGGAAAGCGGCAACATTGCTGTGGAAAGAATGCCGGTGGACTTGAATACCCTGGTTCAGGGAGTGGCCATGTCCATGGAGACGATGGCTAAAAGCAGGAATACATCAATTGTGTTGGAAAGAAAGGCGGAAAATGCCGTTGTGATTGGCGACGGTGACCGCATGGAGCAAATTATCAGAAACTTATTGAAGAATGCCATCAATGCTACGGAAAACGGTACCATCAGGATTGGTGTGGAGGTCGAACACGAGAACGTAATCTTAACAATTAAGGATGATGGCATCGGCATAGCGGCCGACGACCTGCCGCACATTTGGGACAGGTTTTACCGGGCGAGGAATTTGCAGAGCGGTCGCCAATTGAAAGAGGGGAGCGGTCTGGGGCTGGTTATTGTAAAAAAATTGGTCCAGTTGCAAGGCGGCAAGATAAATGTTGACAGCCAGTTGGGCAAAGGGACAGTATTTACCATTAGCTTTCCCACATTAAATCAGAAATTGGGATAGTGCTACAGCTGCTATGTGAATTTCCAGATTAATAAAATAAATATGGCGCCTATAAAGTTCTCTGGATTTGTTATGGCTCATCAGGTTCAGACAAAAAGATTGGTTACATAAGATCATTGAAAATTTTTAGATTTACTATGAATTTAAAAGTTCTTAAAGGGCATTTCCCAATTTTAGGGGATGAGACCAATATTCATCCAATTTTGTAGTATGCATATTATTTGCCTTTTTGCTATACTAAAACAGGATTTGTAAGTATTATTCGCTGTTTTTGCGAGGGTAGCCATTTATAGAGGTCAGCAAATACCGTGTAACAAGAATAAGGCTACAGGTAGAATCTGTGCGGGGCAGCAAATGCCACGATCCGGGCTGTCAACATCTGGCCTATCGTCATGGTTTTCAGGCTACCGGTAATCCCAAATATTCACGGAATCCTCCGCTATCTCTAAAAGTTCTACCAGTCGGCGATTTATCAACGCCGACGAGGTGGAAGCCCAGAAGGCGCTCAGCCGCCGATCCGAAACCTAAAACATCCCCAAGCGACAGTTTTGCCTTAAGTAAGAATGTTAAGAACTGGAAAAATGGCACCATAGTGCAGCGCAACCTTGACGCAGAACAAATTGCCCATCGTATCGCGGGCTATCGAGAAAATGAGAGTAAAACAGCGCCATACTGCGTCTCGCAAATTTAACCCAATCGGGACAAGGTCGGGGTAACTCCGTGTTTAGAAAGGGGGGTAGGGAATAAAATATTAAAATAAAGAAGAGTGCCCCGATGTTAAACCACAAAGGAAGGAGTAAAGACAAGATTAAAATGAAGAGGTTTGCGGTCATACTCACGGTTTTGTTAATGTTGGGTTTGGTTTTATTTGGAGGATGTAGCAGCACTACGACGGAAGAAAATACCGGAACAAATGGGGGCGAAGAGGTAACCAGCGAGGTTGAAAGCGAAGAGCAAGCTGAGGAGCAAGCTGAGGAACAAGCTGAGGAGCAAGCTGAGGAGCAAGCTGAGGAACAAGCTGAGGAGTTAGTCGAGGAGCAAACCGAGGAGCAAACTGAAGCACAAGAATAGGATACAACTGACCGATAAGATCGATTCAAAAGTAGACGTCGAATATAACGACGAAATAAAAGAGGTAACCGTACTTAATCTCCAGGAATAGAGAGAGACTTTAAAGGAGAAGAGTACACCCATTAAAAAGCTGAGGAATAGTTCCTCAGCTTTTTATCTTTGTCAAGCTTTAAATGCATTGGCAGTTAATGGTATTGCTTTTTAAATATTTTGTAATGTTGGAGAAAATAATCTAAAAGGCAGGATTAATTATGATATTTAGCGAAATATACAGAAGGGCTTCATCTAATTTGATAAAGGGAATAAACAATGCTTGAAGACCTAACCCTCTCCCGCTGCAGATTTACGCTTGAAATAACCAGGCAGGTTTCTCTTCCCGAATTTACCGGCTCTACCCTTCGGGGCGCATTTGGCACCGTCTTTCGCAAAATTATCTGTGCCCAACGCCAACGGGAAGATTGCAAAGGATGTTATCTGCAAAATACCTGTGCCTATGCTGCCGTCTTTACTCCCGGCAACCTTCAAGACAGCCCCTACTTTCCCAAAAACGAATCTCTCCCTCCGCCATTTCTTTTCCATATTGAAGAAGAAAAAAAGACCGGCTTTTCGGTCGGTGAAGAGATCAATCTCCTCCTGACTCTGGTAGGAAAAGGAGCAGACTATTTTCCTTACTTTTTTATCGTCCTTCAAGAGCTGGGCAGGCAAGGTTTTGGCATCAGGGGAAATGGCGGACAGCGGGGCAGCTTTGAGATAAAAAAGGTGGCAGACGATCTGGCCCCTGACAAAAAAATTATCTTTACTGCAGAAAAAGAAACAAAGATATCCCCTTTGCACAGAGAAAAGCTGGGAAATTTTTTTCAGGAAATGGACGACCTCTCGTTACTTAAAGTCCGCTATCTGACCCCTTTTAGAGTTAAATGGCAGGGGCGCCTTTGTTCCGAGATAAAGTTTCATATCCTGATCCGGAATATCTTAAGACGCGTTTCCGCCCTTTACTTTATTTCGGAACATAAACCCCTGCAGCTGGATTACCGGAGCCTCATAAGTCAAGCAGAAAATATACAAACAGTGCAAGCACAATTTCAGTGGAAGGAATACTCGCGCTATTCCAGCCGTCAGAAAGAAAAAATGCAACTGGGGGGTGTAACTGGTTGGGCTCTCTACCAAGGAGAAGGGTTGTCCCGGTTCCACCCGTTTTTAAAAGCAGCAGAACTGATGGCTGCAGGAAAAGGGACGACCTTTGGTTTCGGCAGAATAGCGCTGGAGGTTGTCGAGAAAGGAGGATAGAAATTTGCGGCAAAACTTAATTATCGGCGCACTTTTACACGATATCGGCAAGTTGATCTACCGTTCCCTTAAGGACCGGTCGGTCAAAAAAGAGCATCGCCATCAGGAACTGGGTGCTGCCTGGGCCAGAGAAGTGGGCCTGAACGAGGAGATTGTTACTATTATTCAAAGGCATCATCACCTGCGCAGAGACGACCCAAAGTATAAAAAACTTTCGACAGATGCTTTCGATGGTGACCGGGCAACACAAAACGACCTTTTTGCCGTGGACAATGCAGATAACATTGCCTCAGGGATGGAGAGACAAAAAAACAGGGATCGCGGCGAATTCCGTTTGGAAATACCGCTTAGGAGCATTTTTAACAGCATCAGGATCAAGGACGACTATGTCCCTAAAACGCACTACTGGCAGCTGCTGCCTTTAAGGGAACTACCGTATCCCCGGCAATCAACGGAACAAATAGCAACTTCAGCATATCAGCGCCTCTGGCAGGGCTTTAAGGATGACTTTACTGCCTTTGGGACTCCTCCTGACGAAGAAAGGCTGCTTACGCTTTTGCAAAACTATATGTTTACTATCCCGGAACATACTTACGTAACAGCAGAACCTCCGGATACTTCCTTGTATCACCACCTCAAAACCACATCTGCTATTGCCTACTGCAACTACTGTTACATAACTCAGGAAAAAAATTTGGACTGGGATAACGAGGACCTCTCCCGCCAGATCCGCGATATGCAAGAGCGGAAATATCTGCTGATTGGTGCAGATCTTTCGGGGATCCAGGATTTCGTTTATACTCTAAGCTCAAAAGGAGCCTTAAAGACTCTGCGCGGCCGCTCATTCTACCTAAATTTTCTGCAGGAAAGCATCGCCACCCAGCTCCTTGAACGTTTTGAGCTGCCGCGAAGCTGTATTATCTATATCGGCGGCGGGGGGTTCTTCCTGCTGGCACCTAACACGCAAAGAATAAGGGAAGGAATATCCGAGCTTAGAAACGAACTCAACAGCCTTTTCTTTAAAGATTTTGCTACTGCTCTTTTTCTGGCACTGGACGGGCTTCCCTTAAACGGAGAGGACCTTTCCGGAAAAAGCGGTTACCTCAAAGAAGTATGGGGCGACGTTCAAAAAAAACTGAGCATGCAGAAAAGCCGCAAGTGGGAAGCATTGCTCGAGGAATATCATCAGCTCTTTTTCCCTCTCAGTCCGCCGAATTTCCAGTGTACTTCCTGTCATGCCGCCATAAACAGACCCCAAGACAATCCTGAAGAAGCACAGTGTTTGTTTTGCCGGCAGATGACCCAATGGAGCAAAGACTTAGGAGAGATCTCCGCGATATACCAGGTAATCCCCGAAAGACCGGGAGATCGCCATCTAAAAATTGGCACCTATTATTATTGCTATGACGTAAAACCTTCAGACAAAATAATACGCGCCTATAAAATGAAGGACTTCTGGAAGGTAGGCCCTGAGAAAAATTATCCGGTCCTTAATTTTTTTCAGGGCACATACTATACGGAAAGCGACTTTCAAAAACTTGTCTTCCATTCTCTCGGCGTTAAACGTTTAGGCGTCTTGCGCATGGATGTGGACTTTTTAGGCAAGGTCTTTTCCAGGGGCCTTCAAGCACCTACCTTTGCCAGGCTAAATGACCTTTCAGAAAGGCTAAACCTTTTTTTCAATTATTATCTGCCCGTTTTACTCCAGAAAGAACCGCAGGACAGGCTTATCGCATCGAAGAAAAAGAGCCTTGACGTAAACCTCGTTTATTCCGGCGGTGACGATCTGCTCTTAGTTGGCACCTGGGATGCCGCGCTTGAAACAGCCTGCCGGATTAGGTCCGGCTTTACTGAATTCACCGGCGAGAACGACTCCTTAACCCTTTCCGGAGGCTTAATCATCGCTGATGAGAAGATGGCTTTTTATAAGCTTGCCGGCATGGCCGGCGAGGCGGAGGATAAAGCGAAAAGCGACGGCAGAAACAGGCTCTGCCTGTTTGGCATGACCTTTCCGTGGGAGCAAATTAAAGGTGGGGCCGGGCCAACAATCCATCAACTGTTATCCCTGTTCTTAAGGGGAGTAAGCTGGTCAGAAAGCCGTGCAAAGCCGGTAGCTTTTAGCCGCGGCTTTTTGCAGAAACTTTTATTTCTGGCCCAGCAGTTTCGTCAAGACAAAAACCTCTGGGTGTTCCCAAGACTGTACTATCTCTTTGCCCGTACAATGGGGCAAGATACGGAAAAATTTTATAAACCCTTACTTGCTGCCATTATGCAGGAAAAAACTTTTCAGGAAGTGCTTATACCAACCTTACAGATAGTGGATTATTTAACGAGAGAAGGAGAAGACCGTGAGTGAGCTGTATGCTTTGTTAAAAGACTATGATTTGCTTGAAAAGACTAAAATTTATGCTGTAATTAAATATGTAAAAGAAGATGATATAAAAAATAACAAATTCAATAATGTAAAAAAGAACATATTTAAAAGATGTAAAGAATTAGAATTGGAAAGCAAAGAACAAGAAATATTACGTAAGATAACTAATCAACGTCAAACTTTTTTGGATGATAGATTTAAGCTATCTATAGAGATAAAGAAAGAGATGATTGATAAATACATTCTTAAAAAGCTTAGTGAAGAACCGATTCTTCGATTGATTAAAAAAGATTATTTGATCTCTTGGGCTCAAATCCTATCTTTGATACTTGTAGCTGATGAACTAAAAACTTCTCAGATACGCAAGTTTTTAAGTGGCGTGCGAGGTGTGGAGGTCAGGGTTAACAGGGAAAAACCGGAAAATTTTAGCCGCCAGGAAGTAGTCTTTTTAAAAGTCCACCTGGCTTATGCCAAGTCAAGGAACGATGCCGTCAAACCGTTGATGGATGTGATGACTGCTGTTATCGATAAGATTCAGGAAAAGGGACCTGAAGGCTTAAAAGACTTTAAAACATTTGTTCGCTTTGTTGAAGCTGTTGTTGCATACCACCGTTTCTACGGCGGAGCTGAATAAGGAGGGAAGAAGATGTCTAATACAGGAAAACTTACAGGTAAGCTGATTATCAGCGGCCAAATCGAGTTAAAAACCGGCCTCCATATAGGGACAAATAAAGATACCCTGGAGATTGGCGGGGTCGATAACCCCGTCATCAGAGATCCTTTGACCAGGGAACCTTATATTCCCGGCAGTTCGCTAAAGGGCAAGCTGCGCAGCCTTCTGGAACGGGCTCAGTTTTCTGCCCAGCCCTATGATAATATAGAGCAATTTTATAATAAAACAATGACGACAGGCAATATTCTGGTTCGTCACCATGAATGCAGCGATGAAAGCTGCACAGTTTGCCGGCTGTTCGGGGCCAGCACCGGCGCCGGGATAAACGAAAACAGGCCCGGCCGCCTTATAACCGAAGACTGCCGCATGACCGGCGAAAGCAAGGAGCAGCTGGAAGCTATTGATACCGGCTTATACCTGACGGAACAAAAAAGCGAGAATACTCTGGACCGCATTACTTCTGCAGCCAACCCCCGTCAGCAGGAAAGGGTGCCCAGAGGCACGAGCTTTTCTTTTACTCTTATCTACACGGCTGATACAACTCCTAATAATAATTTATTCAAAGCGGATATTCGCAGTCTTTTTACAGCTTTAAGACTGTTAGAAGATGATGCCCTTGGCGGAAGCGGCTCGCGCGGTTACGGGCGTATTGCTTTCAAAGATTTAAAAGCCGCCTACAGACCTTTAGAGTATTACACAGAAGCAAAAGATGAAGTAATTATTTCTCAGAATGGCGAAACGCTGATGGCTTATGCGGAAAAAGTTCTTTCAACACTGGAGTGACGTCTCATGTACGCCGTAAAGTTAAAAATAAAGTCACCCATGCATATGGGCGAAGAAGGACTGGGCATGGAAGAGTCGGCTGTCATGGTCCATTCTGATACCCTTTACTGTGCCATCTATGATGCCTGGCAGGAATTATTTCCCTTCGAAGGGGACCTGCCTGTTTGTCTAAGCTCTGCCTATCCTTATGTGGAAGATACATTTTACTTTCCTAAACCATCCCTGCCTGCACCAGGCTTTGATAAAGCAGAGACGCGGGACGCTTATGCCAAGGAGGTAAAGAAGACGCAGTTTATCGACAAAAACACTTTTGCCGCCTGGATAAACAATGAGACTATAGATTTTGAACAGATGAAAGAGAAGACGCAGAGCCTGAAAAAGGCGATAACCGGCTCAGTAAGGCCAAGGGTTGCCCTGGACCGGATTACATGCGCCGGTAACCTGTATTTTGTCGGCGAGGTTCTTTTTAATCAGAGCTGTGACTGTGGTTTATATTTTTTAGTTGACTGCGAAAAAAAAGTCTGGGAGAAATTGCAAAGAGTAATGTTGCATCTGGGCGAAAGCGGCATTGGCGGTGAGCGCAGCTGCGGTTACGGCCGCTTCTCTCCGGAGTTCGTAGATAATTTTATCTTACCCACAGCTGATCCCGGCGATAAGTATTTGACGCTGTCCTTGCTGCTGCCGTCTGATAAAAAAGAAGCGACCCAGGCATATTCCTACAGGTTGCTGAAACGGGGCGGCTGGAGCAAGAATACCCCGCATAAACAGGTTTACATGTTTACCGAGGGATCAATCTTTTCTTCCCCTGTACAAGGCAAGATAGCCACGGTAGCGGATGTAGGACATCCCGTTTACCGCTTTGGCCGCTCTTTCCTGGTAAAAGTGAGGTGTTCCGGTGAAAATATTTAATTGTTCGTTGACGGTTCTTTCGCCGCTGCATATAGGCGGTTCAGCATCAGAAGCCAATACTATGGAATTCTATTATGATCGAAAGCAAAAATATCTTTATCATGTCAGCGAGAAAAAGATAGCGGCTGCCTTTAAAGGGGGGGGACTTACGGAAGACTTTCTTAATTTTATGAACAGCGGCGAGGGCTCACTGGAAGACTACCTGGTGATAACGCCATATATTCCCAGGGAGTCTATCAGGGAGATGCTTGGCGGCAGGAAAATATCGCTGAAAACGCAAGTTGGCCGTATCAAAACTTTTCGTCCCCTCCTGCAGGACCCTTTGAGCAAAAGGCCTTACATTCCGGGCAGCTCAATAAAAGGGGCCCTCCGCACGGTGGCCTTGCTCATGCTTCTTGACCGGGATGCTTACAGCCATAAAGAAATAGAAAGGGCTGTTGAGAGAAGTAAATTTAAGGACAGGCAGCGAGTGGGAAAAAGTATGGTCAGACGCTTATTAGAAACCGCAGGGCTGGAACATACAAAATCCGGACCGCATCGTGACTGGCTAAGAAGCCTTAAAGTAAGCGATGCCTTTTGTGAGGACCCAGAGCCCAGCTCCATACGGGAAGTTAAAGTGGTCAGCCTTAATAAAAACGGGAAAGGCTATCACTGGGGCGCGAAGGGCAACAGCATTTTTATTGAAACTATAGATCCCGGAACTACTTTTTATTTTACGATGGAAATTGATCGCGGGCTTTTGGATATGATGGGGCGTTTCCGCAAGCCTTTATTTGACCCGGAAGAACTATTTGACAACACAATCATTAAAAAATATGTGTCGGAGCCGGAACAGCGCTTCTGGAAACAATGCGAGCTTCCATCAATTCAGGCAAAGGAACAGCAACGCTTTGGGGGCACCTGCCTAAAATTGGGCTGGGGCAGCGGGTACCTCAATACAACTATTGGAGCTTATCTCTCGGAGAACGTTCGCTTACAAATCGGTCAAAAGTTTTATCGTAGTCGCTACAATATCTTTCCAAATTCCCGGAAAGTCATTGTGGAAAACGGCGCTCCAGTAGATACTTTAGGTTGGTGTAAACTGGAAAAAGTATAAAAATGTCGTCGATCTCCACCAGCATAAAAAGCTATGGGGATCGACGACACATTTAAAAAAATTCCGATAACTGTTTTTGCGGAAATTATGCATATTCCCCGGCAGACTATAGGGGACGGAAACCCGCTATCTCCTGCCGCCTACCAGCTACGTTTGAGCCCCGGCTATAGGGGACGGAGGCCAGAGGTCTTAGACGAGATAGAAACAGAAATTTAGGGTAGAATATTTCTGAGGGATGAAAATTGTGGTTGATTTTAACAAAAGGAGTAGCAATATTTGTCATATTGATGTAAAATCTAAAGTAGAGCTTTTCGAAGATACCCCGTGTTTTCAAACAAAAAGTACATCTTCGAAAAACTGTAAACCCTTTGCTGTTATAAAATGTTTTAATAACGTTCTTTTTTGAGTCGGTAGCATTAAGAGACCCGTTTAATAGGGGACTGAAAGGCTTTAAACCCCGATTGTGATTATTCGTAACCACAATCGTAGCATTAAGAGACCCGTTTAATAGGGGACTGAAAGGCATTACATCGTACTCCGGCTCAGGCCTACTGCTGTCCGTAGCATTAAGAGACCCGTTTAATAGAGCAGCGGTGTGATGTCAAGTAGGTAACTGGAAATTTTTTAAGAAATTCGCTGTTATTACTGTGGTGTTTATCTGAAAAAGGCAATATTTAACTAAGTCCACCCAAGTTGACAAATAATTACTAATATATCAATAAATGGGTGGAAAGAGACGTTTCTAAAGTTCGTATTTTTTTATCGGTTTCCCCCTTTCGGTTGGTAGAGTTGGTTAGTCTTCAGCAGGAAAAAGACCAACCGCACCAATTTTCGGGCAGTAAGTGCAAGGGCACGTTTATTGGCGAATTGCTTAGGTTCCGCTTTTTTCTTAGCATAGTACTCGGCAAAAACAGGGTCGTGCACCCGGACACTGTTAGCCGCTTCCAGAAGATAGTACCGTAAAAAGCGGTTACCGGAATGAATAAGCCGTGTTTGACTGGCAGTAAATTTTCCTGATTGATGTTCCGTCCATGCCAGGCCTGCGAACTTAGCCAACTGTTTGTGGCTTTCAAACTGTTTAATATCGCCGATTTCAGCCAGGATTCCGGAAGCATATATAGGGCCGATGCCTGGGACAGAGTTTGTGGTATAGCATCTAAATGGTCTTTGATAGCTTTTTTTAAAGACTTTAACTGTTCCTGGATCGTGCGAATAACCCGGATACTGGAGGCCATAGCCAAGTTTACCGAATCATTTACCGCCTTAGGCAAGCGGTAAGAAGAGCGTGCTGCCTTCTTTAAATCTTCTGCTACAGCCTGAGGATCATCAAAGCGGTTTTTACCATGTTGGACCAGGAAATCAACCAGCTTGTCCATGGAGATCTCAGCCAAGGCTTCCGTGGATTCAAACTCCTCCATCACGGCTAAAGAAGTTGCAGATAGCTTGTTGTCAAAAACAAGCGTGTAATCGCTCCATTTCAGATACAGGTTAGTCATCAGGAAATTGCTTTCCCGTATAAGAGCCTTCATCAGATGATACCTGGCGCGGGTCAGCCTTTGTAAAGCCATCATTGGTTCACTCCAGGTGAACGGATAAGGCAAATGGCCGCTTTTAAGTCTGGCGGCGATATACCAGGCATCAGCCCGGTCATTTTTAGGAGCATCCAGGAAATGAGCCTTTTTAAACTCCTTGATGAGGCTGGGGTTAAACATATAGACATTGACATTCGGGCAGCCAAACTCCAGATGGCGTTGTAAGTACATGGCCGCATGAGTAGAGTAACAGCCTGTATGCTCCAGGCCAAAACGTATTTCATCGAAGTTATGTTTTTTTACCAGATGGCTAATACGTTCTTTAAGCTCCAGAATACCCGGTCTATTATTAAGGACAGTAAAACGTGATAAAGGACGTTTCTCATCAGCATTTGTCAAACAGCAGACTACATTATCCTTGCTGCTTACATCAATACCGACGAATAAAGGGTTAGGCATTATTTTCACCTCCTTAGTGTAAGGATAAGATGCCTACAGTCCTGGGATGTCCCTGGGAAACCCATGAACGACAGCCTTGCGAGCTATTGGAATACACCGGTTTCCCTCGGTGCACGGGCCTCCCTCTGCTGGCGGGAGGAAGAGATAACCGGGAAACAGTCAGCGTGTTGGTCTATAACATGGGGCCAGGGGAACACTCTATCTTTGGAAGACACCCGTAGAAAGCGGGGCAACATGGGGAGAGGAACATTCCCTTGGTAGACACCTATGGCATTATTTTCCCAGAGACATCCCAGGGCTGTAAACCATTTATTTTTGAAAGATAGTGGAGCTGCTGAGGCTGTGGATATGCCGCTTTTACAGCCTCTGAGGCTGTAAAAGAGTTTTTATTAAAGATTTCAAAGATCAAAAATGAGCACCAGCCGAACTGGAAATTCTCGTCTAAATCGGCCGCTGCTCATAGTATACAAGGGGACTGAAA
>JAAYFF010000085.1 GCA_012728375.1 Bacillota bacterium
GTCGGCTAAAAGAAAGAGAAAAACCGGCATTAATCTAGGGTGCCGGTTTCTTTCAATGAGAAAACTTTTGAAAAACGTCATTCACGAGACACCTGTTGGTGTTTTTTTAAGAGTTCCAAGGGGACGTTTTCACACGGTCTGCCGTCCCCCTGCTTCGCAGACATTTCGATGAAAAGGGGTTTAAAACATGCAGATCAATCCGTTTGTAGTGCCCTTGCCGGTAGAGCATAAGAGTGAAAAGAAAACAGAGGTTTCTTCCAGTTTTGGAGAAATGGTCAGAGAAGCCCTGGACAAGGTCAACCGGCAGCAGTTGCAAGCCCAGGAAGCGACCCGGCAGTTTCTTTCCGGGGATATGGAGGATATTCACCAGCTCCTTATTGCCGGCGAGCAAGCCCGGATCTCGCTGCAGTTGACAGTGCAGGTAACCACAAAAATTATTGAGGCATACCGGGAATTCTCGCGTCTTCAGGTCTAATATATTGTTTGTATTTTTTTTTGATAATTCGGAAGAGGTGCCGTTGTGGACGAAAAAAAGAATATTGCGGAAAAGGTCCTGGAGCGCTGGCGTGCATTGAGCCGTCCGCGTCAAATTGTTATTGCTGTTATTTTTGTTGCAGTGATTGTTTTTTTTGTACTGGTTTTCAGTTCGGATTCAAAGCCTGAGTACGTCACGTTATACAGTAACCTCGAACCAGTCCAGGCTTCTCCGCTGATTCAGTACTTTAAAGAGCAGAATATACCTTATGCCCTGGAGGATTTCGGCGCGACGATCAAGGTTCCCGCGGAGATGGCCGATGAGCTTCGCATTGAAATGGCAGGGAAGGGTATGCCGTTTACACAGGGTCTTGGTTTTGAAATATTTGATGAGGAGAGCTTGGGGACGACGGATTTTGAACGCCAGGTCAAGATGCAGCGGGCCTTGCAGGAAGAATTGCGGCGGACGATTACTTCCCTTGATGCAGTTACTCAGGCCAGGGTTCACCTATCTATTCCCGAACCCCGGCTGTTCATGCGGGAAGAGGGCGAACCTTCCGCTGCTGTTTATTTAAAACTGAACCCTTTTGTACCTCTGAAGCCGGAGCAGATTAAAGGGATTGTTTTCCTCATTGCCTCCAGCGTGGAAAATTTAAAACCTGAAAATGTTGTTGTGATTGATTCCGCGGGAAACATGCTTTATGACGTAACCCAAGGGGGAGATGTTTTTTCCGCCATGGCCGATTCGTCATTGAAACAGCTTGAAATTAAGCGAAATTTCGAGATGGAGCTGGAGCGCCGGGTTCAGAGAATGTTGGAAAAGGTTTTTGGAGCAGGTAAAGCCCTGGCCTTGATTACTGCGGAGCTGGATTTCGATGCCCGGGAGACGACGATGATTACCTATGATGACCAGGGCGTGCCCCGGAGCACCCAGATTATCGAGGAAAGCTTTGAAGGGGAAGGGGCCCCGATGGAAGAGGTCGGGGAAGCCAATTACCCCGGCTATGTGGGCATCACTCCCGGCGGCGAAAGCCGGTATGATCGCCAGGAGGAAATTATCAACAATGAGATTTCCGAGATTACGGAGAAGGTTATCGCCGCGCCGGGAAAGATTATGAGCATACATACTTCTGTTGTGGTTGATACCGGCAAAGAAGAGATGACCGAGGCGCAGCTTGCACAGGTCAGGGAAAACGTCAGGGATTTGGTTTCCGCCGCCATAGGCCTTGATGAAGAAAGGGGCGATAGCATCAGTGTCCAGAGCATGAGTTTTGACACAAGTTTTATTGATGAGATGGAAGCGTCTTTTGCCAAGCTTGATGAAGAGCAAAGAAGGAAAGAGGTGTTTCGCCAAGCTGTCCTGGGAGGAGCTGTCCTGGTTACTCTCATAATGCTTTTGTTGGCCCTCAGGCGACGGCGTATTCTCCGGGAGCAAAGGTCTCTTGTAACCCCTGAAGGTATTCCTTTGGAGACTTTGTTGGGATTTCAAGCAATGGGTGAGGAGCCGTCCGAAGAAGATCTTGTCCCTGCGGAAACAGCGAGAGAGCGCGCCCAGAAGCTGGCGGACGAGAACCCCGAAATTGCCGTTGCTGTTTTAAGGACATGGTTGCTCGAAGAGAAGTCGTTGGGTTAAAGTCAAAGGAGGCTGTTTTGTGCCGCGAGAAGAGATGCTAACGGGAAAAAAAAAGGTTGCTATTTTCCTCCTTGCTGTGGGACCGGAAATTGCATCAAGGCTTTTAAAAATGTTTCCTGAACAGGATATTGAAGGCATCACGATGGAAATTGCTAACCTTAACAGGGTAAAAAAAGAGGTAAGAGACGAGGTTATTGATGAGTTTTTACTTCTGGCGGAAGTACAGCAGGTCATGTTAGAAGGCGGGGTTGAAAAGGCCCGCGAACTGCTGGAGAAAACTCTGGGGCACAACAAGGCTTTGGAGATAATTAATCGCCTTAAAGAACAGGTTAAAGTCAAGCCTTTCTCCTTTGTCCGCCATACCGAGCCCAAACAGCTGGTGAATTTGATAAGCGGCGAACATCCCCAGACCATCGCTCTTATTTTATCCTATCTGGACAATCAACAGGCGGCCATGATTCTCTCCGCTCTTCCCATGGATGTCCAGGCGGATATTGCCAGGCGTGTCGCGCTCATGGACCGTACGTCCCCGGAAGTACTAAAGGAAGTGGAAAGGGTATTGCGCGAAAAAGTTTCCAGCATCTTTCAGCAAGACTTTACTCAGGCCGGCGGTATCGATACAATTGTGGGAATCCTCAACAGTGTGGATAGGGGAACCGAGAAGCTGATTTTGGAGGAGCTGGAAAAAGAGGATGCCGAGCTCGTTGATGAGATCCGCAAGTGCATGTTTATCTTTGAAGATATTATAACCCTGGACGATGCCTCAATTCAAAGGGTTGTCCGGGAGGTTGACAGTAAAGATCTGGCGAAGGCGCTTAAAGGCGCCAGCGAAGAGGTTAAAGAACGTATTTTCCGCAACATCTCCAAGCGGGCTGCAGAGATGCTGCGTGAGGACCTGGACTTTATGGGGCCTGTCCGTCTCCGTGAAGTTGAGGAAGCCCAACAGCGGATAGTGGGAATTATCCGCCGGCTGGACGAAGCTGGGGAAATTATTATATCCAGGGGTGGTGAAGATGCCATCATCGTCTAGGATTTTAAGAGGCTTGGCCATCAAAGGATGGAGAACATACTATCCCCGTCAGGAAGAAAATGAGATACTTGCGCAGGAAAAAGAAGAGTCCTCTTCACCGGACGAACTTCCTGAACCGGAACCCCCTCTTCCCACCAGAGAGGAAATTGAAGAGGAAAGGAAGGCAATTTTGCAGCAGGCCCGCCGCGAGGGCGAGGAACAGCGCCGCCGCATTTTGTCCGAGGCACAGGAAGAAGCTGTAAAATTGGCGGAGCAGGCCAGGCAGGAAGGTTATGCCAAAGGCTACCGGGAAGGGAAAACAGCAGCGGAAAAGATTAAGGCTGAAGCAGATGAGCTACTGGAGCAGGCTCACCAACAGCGCGAAAAAATTCTGGCGGATGCTGAACCACAAATCCTGCAGATTGCCGTTAGCCTGGCGGAGAAACTCCTTAATTATGAGCTGGAGGTTAATGAAAATCTAATAATCGGCATTGTTTCCCGCTGTCTGGAGGCACTTCCCGGCGGCCGGGAAGTTATTGTGCGGGTTAACCCCCGCGACGAAATTGTTTGTCGGGAAAACGCGGATATGCTCCGGAGATTATTAAAAAAAGGCGCTGTTTTGGAAATCCGGGGCGATGCAGAGGTTCAACCCGGATGCTGTAAGGTGGATTCGGAGGAATCTGAAATTACCTTTGATTTGGCCAGAGAGCTGCAGATCCTGACGGGAAAACTGCTTGAGCTTGCCGAATCCTCAGGTGAAGCTTACGTAAAGGACAGTCCAGTGGCTGTTCAAATATAAAAAACTACTGAGGTTTAGCAATGAAGAGCCAAACGATTGATATTGATATTGATTTCGATAAATATTACCGAGAAATCTGGAGCCATCCGGTTTTGGAGGTCAACGGCCGCGTAACCCAGGTTATCGGGCTTGTAATTGAGGTGAGCGGCCTGCGTCCTTTTGTGGGAGAAGTCTGCCTCGTCGAGGTGAACAGCGGGGAGGAACCGGTCCCGGCAGAAGTAGTGGGATTCCGCGAGGGTAGGGCCCTACTTATGCCTCTGGGCAATTTAAGCGGGGTCGGGCCGGGATGCCTGGTAAAAGAGACAGGCTCCCCCTTTACCATCAAGGTGGGTCCCGGGCTCCTGGGGAAAGTCCTCAACGGGCTTGGAAAACCTGTAATGGACGGGGAAGAACTGGAAGGACTTTTTGAAGAGTACCTTGTGGAAAGCTCCCCCCCGAACCCACTGGAAAGGGAACCTATTTCAAAGGTAATGGCTACCGGTGTCAGGGCCATTGATACCCTTTTAACCTGCGGACAGGGCCAGCGGATCGGCATCTTTTCCGGCAGCGGGGTGGGGAAAAGTACTCTTCTGGGGATGATTGCCCGTTACAGCGAAGCTGATGTCAACGTGATCGGGCTGGTGGGCGAGCGCGGCAGGGAGGTCCTTGATTTTATCAAAGATGATTTAGGTCCGGAAGGCTTAAAACGTTCCGTGCTGATTGTTTCCACTTCGGATCGCCCGGCCCTGGAAAGGGTAAAGGCAGCCCTGGCGGCAACTGCTGTTGCGGAATATTTTCGCGATCAGGGGCAAAAGGTGATCTTGATGATGGATTCGGTAACCCGTTTTGCCATGGCCCTCAGGGAAATCGGACTGGCTATTGGGGAGCCTCCGGCAACAAAAGGATATACCCCTTCCGTCTTTGCCGCGCTGCCCCGGTTGCTGGAGCGTTCAGGAACCTCCCGCTGCGGTTCCATTACAGGTTTTTATACCGTACTCGTTGACGGCGATGACATGAATGAGCCCATCGCGGATGCAGTTAGGGGCATCTTGGACGGCCATATCGTTCTGAGCAGAAAGCTCGCCTCGCAGAACCACTATCCCGCTATTGATGTCCTTCAAAGCGTCAGCCGTTTGATGCCTTCAATTGTGGATAAAGAACATTTGCGCCTGGCCGGACGGATCAGGGATCTTCTTTCCGCTTACAGGGAATCGGAGGATCTTATTAATATCGGAGCATATGTTAAGGGTTCCAATGCCCGGATAGATGAAGCCATTGCCTATCGGGAGCCTTTAAACCGTTTTTTGTGTCAGGATTTGTCCGAATCCGTTCCCTGGAAGAGCAGCAGGGAGGCATTGCAGGGACTTTTTGCACAGCGCTCTTAAAATTCTTTATTTTTAAGCGAAAATATAATTGGGAGAAGTGATCATCAAGATGGCTTTTAGCTTCCGGCTTCAGAAAATCCTGGAATACCGGGAAAAACAAAAAAAACTTGCCCAGGAAGAACTGGCTGTCTCGCAGATGGAGCTTCAGGCGATTCAAGACGAACTGGCCCGGCTGGAGCGGGAGGAAGAAAAGCTTCTTCAATATCAACGCAAGAGCCAGCACCGGGCCCTGGAGCCGCTGACCCTTTTTTCTATAGAAAATTACCGTTTTTTTTTGCAGGAGAGTTATCAAAATAATCTTCAGGCGTTGGAAGAGCAGGAAAAAAAGGTTGAAGAAAAACGGCATGCAGTGGTGGAATGTTGGAGAAGCTGCCAGGTTCTTGAGAAGCTGAAAGAAAATGCTGCTTACAAATTTTTTCAGGAGGAAAAAATTCGTGAACAGCATTTGAATGATGAGATTTCTCTCTACGGCTATTTCCGTAAAGAGAGGCAACTTTTTTGAAGGGAGGTGAGCAGTAAAAGATGAAAACAGATTTGGTATCATCTGTCGTTTCGAAGCCGCGGGAGGCCGCAACGGGCGAAAAAGCGTCGCTCAGCCGAGGAGGAGAAGCTTTTGCCTTACTGCTTCAGGAGATTTTTTCGGCGCGCCTTTCACCGCCGGTAGAAAGCGCCAGGGGCAGGGTTGCTGTCCGGCCGGAAGCGGCTGCCAGGAAGGCAGAGGGTACGGGAGAGCCGGGTGAAACGTTATATACGGAAGAAATACCTTTTATCCCGCCTAAAGCAGTAGAAAATTTGCCTGCTGCTGCGGAGGATAACGGACATATGCATACAGGTTTTGCAGAAGGGCAAAAAAGAGCGCTGCTGGGCCGCCTTCTTCAGGAACTGGAAGAAGGAGGGAAAAATCTTCTTGTTTTAATGCCCTGGTTGCTCAATGCCCTATCTTCCGGGCAGGAAACATCCGGGAGCGGTTCTGCAACGGGGATGGAGCTGCCTTTAAACCCTGATGAGCTTCTTTTGCTGGAGCAAAAGCTGATTTCCGGCGAAATTCCCCTCCTGGATGAAGAGGGTAATTTAACTCCGGAGGCGAGCCGGGTCCTCTCCTCTTATTTAAGAGAGGAAGGGGCTGTGGAGAAGCTCAAATTATTTTTCCCGGAAATGGAGAGTAAAGGAGTCTCAGAAAGTCCTTTGCAAATTGCCGGCAGTATGGAAAAAATTTCAGGGGAAAACTCTTCTCCTGCAACTTTCCAGGCTGCCTCCGCAGCTTCCGGTAACAATTTCGCATTTCTTACGGAAGACCTTTCCCCGGAAGGAAAATGGTTTTCCGGAGTACCCGTTGAGCAGCTGGACTTCAAAGATGTTGCCTACTCTTCATCTCCAATGGAGGCTGCCGGGGAAAAACTGCAACAAGCCCCTTCGTTTCTGGACAGGCTGGAAGATTTTTTAAGATCTTTCCTGTCGGGTGACAAAGCCGCGCCAGAAAGCAGCGTATCTGCAGAAGGTTTGAGCGAAGACGGTTTGCCGGACTCCGTAACCGGTGAAGGAGAGCCTTTGGGAAAACCTGGTAGCGGTGGGGAATTTACCCTTTCTTCCCGGCTGGAAGAAACGCCATCCAATCAGCAGGCAACGCCCCGCTTCGGCTCTTTGCAACCCAGGGAGATCATTAGTCAGGTTGTGGATAAATTAACCCTTCTGAGCCGGCCTGGGGAGCAGGAGCTGCGCATGAAGCTGCAGCCTGAATTTTTAGGGGAGATTTTGATTAGAATGAAGCGGGTCAAGGGGGTTCTGACCGCGGAAATTATTACCCAGAATATCGCTGTTAAAGAATTGCTTGAAGGCCAGATGGATATCCTGCGCCAGCGCTTTCAGCAGATGGATATGAATGTGGAAGAATTCCGGGTTTATCTGAACAGCGAGAGGAACGGCGGCAATGGAGGAGAAGCCCGCCGGAATTACAGCGACGGCGGTGGCAGCTATGCTGCGAAGGGCAGCTATGGGAAGAATACGGATCCTGATTTTAACGGGTACGAAGAAAACGGCAGAGTAAATTATCTTGTCTAAAGAAGAGGTGTTATCCTTGGCGGAAGTCAGTGCAGTCGGAAGTGCCGGCAGCAGTTCATATGCGGGGAGCAGTAAGCAGAAAAACAGCGGCATGGAGCTGGGAACAGATACGTTTTTAAAGCTGCTTATTACTCAGATGCGCTACCAGGATCCTTTCAGCGGGGGCCAGGATATGGGCGAATTCATGAATCAGGTGGCCCAGTTTACCATGCTCGAGCGTCTTTTACAGTTGCAGCAGACCATGGAGGCATCCGCGCAGCAGCAGAACTATACCCAGGCGCTGAACCTGCTGAATAAAAATGTGGAGATTAATGACAACGGTTTTATTGTTCAAGGAGAAGTTACCGCGGTCCGCTTTGTGGGTGGAAGCCCCCGGGTCTGTGTAAACGGGGCGGAATATACCCTGGATATGATTACAATGATTGAATAAATATCAATGGGGAGCGCTTTTAAAAAAGGCGGTGTCATTGATTGACGGGAAAAGAGGTTCATATCCCATTTTTGCCTAAAAAGCCGGAAATGGCACCGGTCAAAAAAAAGCCGGCGGGTTTCCCCCCAGGGGAAGGCAGATTTGAGCGGGTCCTGGAAGAAACCATTGCCGGCAGGGAATTGACCTTTTCCGCGCATGCCCGGCAGCGGCTCAAGTCCAGGAGTATCTCCCTTGATGCTGAAGTACTCGGGAAGCTTGGACAGGCAGTGGATAAGGCTGCAGCCAGGGGATGCCGTTCATCGCTGCTTTTATACAGGGATATGGCCTTTGTCGCCGGGGTGCCTAGCCGCACTATTATTACCGCGCTGGATGGGGAAAGCATGAAGGAGCATGTTTTTACCAATATTGACAGTGCCGTAATAGTCGAGTAAAGGGCTGGACCTTAAGGAGGAAGCCCGGGCTGTGGAACGACGGAAGCAGCCTATGTACGAAAGATGAAAAAATCTTTTTAAAAGACAGGGAGGTCTTTTAAGATGTTGCGTTCATTATCAGCCGCGGTTTCCGGTTTGCGAAATCATCAGAACAAGCTGGATGTCGTGGGTAATAATATTGCCAACGTGAATACGGTAGGATTTAAGAGCGAAATGGTGCGTTTCCAGGATATTTTCAGCCAGACGGTCAAAGGAGCCAATGCACCTGCAGCCGGACGGGGGGGGACGAACCCCGTGCAGGTTGGTCTGGGGATGGCCCTCGCCTCCACCACCACCGTGCATACCGGGGGAGCGATCACTGCTACTGAACGGGAGACGGATCTGGCCATCGAGGGCTCCGGTTTTTTTGTTGTCAGCGACGGGATACAGAACTACTTCACCAGGGACGGGTCTTTTGCTCGGGGTTTCAGCGGGGATCTGCTTACTGCCAGCGGCCTTTATTTGATGGGTTGGGAGATCGAAAAGAGCTATGAGGACGAAGAAGGAAATCCGGTCAATCCGGGTGATCCTGGTGCCATTGAAGTTTCCAAACCCAACACTGCCAAAGGTCTGACCAAGATTAACATACCCCTTGGCGAGGAAATGATAGCCCAGGCTACGAGTTCTATTAAATTTGCGGGTAACCTGAATTCCGGAACAGCAACGGGTGAGGCTTATGAATACGTAACCTATTTTTATGATTCGTTGGGAAACCGCTATAATCTGACATTTAAGTTTACCAAAGGCGCCGGGAATACTTGGGGGTGTGTCGTATCTTATTACGACGCGGCACAGGCGTTGAAGGAGATTACTCTCCCAGATATTTCATTTGAAGAGGATGGAAGTTATTTAGAACCCACTCCACCCCCGAACTATTCCTTTACAATTAATGCAGGAGATCTGGGAAGCGGGGCTGCGGATGTGAATATAAAACTTGATTTTAGTTTGCTGACCCAGCTGAAAGATCCGAATGATAGAAGTTCAATTGTTGTTAAATCGCAGGACGGATACCCGGCCGGGGAGCTGGTGTCCTTCAATATTGAACAATCCGGTAAGGTTACCGGCAGTTATTCCAACGGGCTCAACAGGGCACTGGGGTGGGTAGCGCTGGCTTCCTTCTCCAACCCTGAAGGATTGATGAAAGTTGGTTCCAACCTGTTTAATTTTACGGTCAATTCCGGGGATCCCAGGATCGGCGTTCCGGGCGAGCTTGGCAGGGGTTTGATCCAGTCCAGGGCTTTGGAGCTGTCCAATGTGGATCTGGCCTACGAGTTTACGGAGATGATCACCACCAGCCGGGGCTATCAGGCCAACGCCAGGGTGATCAGCACCTCCGATGAAGTGCTGACTGAACTGATCAACATCAAGCGATAGAGGAAGCGATAGGGGGCGTTGGAAAGTGTCTCCTCCGCTCCCTTTTTATTCATTAGATATTAAATATTAGCAGGAATTTCCGCAAGTAGTGTCGAAAAAACCTGATTTAAGGCGGTGCGGGCGGCAAGATAGGGAAATTATTTCTGGGCGGGGGCGAGAACAGGTAAGATGAAAAAGATAGATTTCTTAACTATCAGCGGGATGGCTTTCGGCTTGGGCCTGGTGCTCTGGGGGATCATGACGGAGAGCCCGCTTAGTACCTTTATTGATTTTCCCAGTTTTCTGATTACCGCAGGAGGATCATTTGGAGCCATGCTGATTAATTTTCAGCTGAGCCAGTTCCGTCAGGTCTTTAAAATTACCATGCAGGTGATTTTTGAAAAAACGGTGGATATCAGCTCTCTAGGGCAGCTTTTTGTCAACCTGGCCCAGAAATCCCGCCGGGAAGGCCTGCTCGCCCTGGAGGACGACCTGGAAGAAATTGATGACCCTTTCTTGCGTAACGGCCTGCAGATGGTCATAGACGGCTTTGAGCCGGAATCGATCCGCGATATCATGGAAACAGAAATCGTGACGCTTTCCCAGCGGCACCAACTGGGGCAGAATCTCTTCCGCACCTGGGGGACGCTGGCGCCGGCTTTTGGGATGATCGGGACGCTTATCGGCCTTATTCAGATGCTCACTTCCTTGGATGATCCGGATGCCATTGGTTCCGGGATGGCCGTGGCTCTGATAACAACATTTTACGGGTGTCTGATGGCGAACCTAATTTTTATCCCCATTGCCGGAAAACTTGAGATTGTCAGTGAAAAGGAAGTTGCTTACAAAGAAGCCATTGTCGACGCTCTGCTAGCCCTACAGGCCGGCGTTAACCCGCGGATTCTCCAGGAGAAGATTAATGCATACCTTTCTCCGGAGGAACGGAGGAAGGCAGAGGAAAGAAAAGCTTCGCCCGCGGAGACGGAAGGTGAAAAAGTCATAGTCTGAGCTTATCCAAGCGGTTTGTTATGCTTGCCGGATTTGACAACCGGATTGGGAGAGGTGGCCTGAATGAAAAAACAAATTAAAAAGAAAGACGCCGGCGATTTTGGAGCTCCCGGATGGATGACGACTTACGGAGATATGGTTACCCTCCTCCTAACTTTTTTTGTCCTGCTGTTTGCCTTTTCTTCTGTTGATGTGAAGCGCTTTCAGGAAGTAATGTCAGCGATCCAGCACTCTTTTATGGGTCGGACGGGAATTTTAATGGGCAGTATAGGCGTTGAGGGCGAAGAAGGCCAAAGGCTTGACAATTTTGAAATGTCCGCTGAAGAATTGCTGGCGGCTCTGGGGGAGCAGGAAACGGCTCTACTGGAGATGATGGCCCAGTTGGAGCAGACATACGAAGAGGCCAAATCATTTCTTCAGGAGGCGGGTTTGGAAGATGATATCCAGCTTCGCCTGGAAGAGCGGGGGATTGTCCTGGAACTGCCGGAGCACATCCTCTTTGATACAGGCCAGGCGGTTATCAAACCCGATTTTTACCCAATCCTTGATTCCCTGTCTACCCTTATTGCCAAATTGCCAAACCAGATTATTGTAGAAGGTCATACTGATAATGTTCCTATCAAAACATTTCTTTACCCCAGCAATTGGGAGCTTTCTGTAGCCCGGGCTGTAAGCGTAGCCCGTTACCTGGTGGAGGTGCATAATCTGCCCCCCCGCCGGTTTGTTGCTACCGGCTATGGCGAGTACCATCCTCTTGATACCAATGAAACACCCGAGGGGCGGGCCCGGAACCGCAGGGTTTCCATCGTTTTGTCGATCATTACAATTTAACAGCGGCAGGGGGGATTACTGTTGGCCAATGAAACAGAAAAAAAAGGCAATGAGGAAAAGAGTAAGGGGAAAGGCCGTTTGCGTTCAAGCTTAAAAGTGCTCATCGTGCTGATCATTCTATTGTTGATCATTTTTCTGTTGGGCAGCGCAGTTTTTATCGCTGTTCGTACCGGTTTTGCGGGCAGGTTGTTGAGCAATATGGCCGGAGATGTTGCCGACCAGGAAACGGCAAAGGAGCCTTCGTATACCTATGAAATACCTGAGATTGTAGTCAACCTTTCCAACGGGAACAGCCGCCGTTTTTTAAGTGTTAAATTTTATGTGGGTTTCGATGAGACTAAACTGACCGAAGAGTTGGAAAGGCGGATGCCTGAAATCAGAGATGCAGTCCTACAACTTTTGTGGGATACAAGGGCTGAGGATATAGATTCCCCCGAAGAAAAGGAAAAATTGCGGGAAAAAATTAAAGAGGTAATAAACGGCCTCGTGAAAAGCGGTGAAATTAAAGGGGTTTATTTCTGGCACGTTATGGTTCAATAAGGAGCTGCGCGAGGAAAGGGGGTGCAAACCTGCTTCCCGGTGTTTATTGTCCCAGCCGGGAATCGGGTTGACTGTTGGCGGATAAGTTAAGTCAAAGCGAAATTGATGCCATGCTCCGCGGACTGAAGCAGCCGCCGGAAAAAGACGCGGAAGCGGAAAGCAAACAAAAACAAAATATTCCGGTGGTAGAAAAGGTAAACTTTGCACCTTTTAAGCCTACCGGTAAGGTTTTCGGTGGAAAAAAGAAGGAGTTGCCTTATTTTAATGAAATTCCCATGGTTATCGCCGGAGAGTTGGGTAAAGCCCATTTAACGGTTCGTGAACTTTTGAATTTGGAAGAAGGCTCAGTTATTAAACTGGACAAGCTTGCCGGTGAAAGTGCAACAATCCTGGTTAACGGGCAGTACCTCGGCTTGGCGGAAATTGTCGTTATTAACGAGCGTTTCGGTTTGAGGGTAACTGCAATTGGGTCCGCAGAAGAAGAGGATGGGAAAACCGGGACGGAGGAATAAATAGGGAAAAGGGAACCGGAAGAGTAAATAAAAGCCGGTGCAGAATGAAGCATAAGCGGAGGCTGGGAAGGCATGGATTTTTACAATTCATATGTGCGCCTTTTTATTTATTTCCCACTGGTTCTTCTTTTTCTTTATTTTATTCTGCAGCTTTTAAAGCGCTTTAGCCTTTCCCCGAGTCCCGAGAGCCGCATTTATGTGGTTGAAAAAGTGATGATTTCTCCCCGCGTTCTCCTCCTGGTGGTCAGAGTGGGAGATGAATATCTCCTCTTATCTGCCGGTGCCTCGGGAGTTACTCTGATTAAAGAACTAGGAAAAAACTGGCAGAAGTGCAGCGGTCAAACATGCAGAAATACATATGATGCTTTTCCGGACCTTAAGGGGCTATTTTCGTATGTAAAAAAATTTCTCTATGGTAAAAGATTAAAAAAGATGAAGAATTTTGAAGAGGAATTGGACGAATTAACAAGAAATTCAACAGATAAAAAAACAGATAATTTTGGAGAAGAGATATTTCCCGGGAAAAGATAGAGAAAAGTAGCTTCGTGAAAGCAAATAAACATTGAACGAGTTACGGGAAAGGATAGCCGGTTAAAAGTGAAGAAAAAAAATTTCTTTCTGGTTTTACTGCCTTTAGTAGGACTGGTTTTTTTATGTAGCTGTGCAGAGAATGTTCAGGCACAGCCAATATTTCCCATACCGGATATAAATTTGCAGTTTGATAGAGCGGAAGAGCCGGAGCAGCTCGTCGGCACGCTGCAACTTTTGCTTCTCCTGGCCATGCTTAGCCTTGCGCCGGCATTTGTTATTTTAATGACTTCTTTTACCCGCATCGTCATTGTGCTGGGTTTTGTCCGCAATGCCATGGCAACTCAGCAAATTCCTCCCAACCAGGTCATCACCGGGTTGGCCCTCTTTTTAACCTTTTTTGTCATGTTCC
This sequence comes from Bacillota bacterium, assembly GCA_012728375.1. Lineage (GTDB taxonomy): Bacteria > Bacillota > Dethiobacteria > DTU022 > UBA8154 > DUNV01. Next base: position 13,422 of record JAAYFF010000085.1, read on the forward strand.
CGGTTATCTCTCAGATTAATACCGAAGCCGTCACCCCTTACCTGGAAGAAAGTATTACGTTTGAAGAAGCTCTGGATTTGGGTGCCGGGCCTTTGCGCGAATTTATGTTGAATAATACCCGTGAAAAGGACCTGGCTCTTTTTTTGGAAATGGCAGAGGTTGATATACCTGAAGAACGCCGGAATGTCCCCTTTCACGCTCTTGTTCCCGCGTTTGTCCTCAGCGAATTAAAAACCGCTTTTCAAATGGGTTTTATCCTCTTTATTCCGTTTTTAATTATTGATATGGTTGTGGCCAGCGTTTTAATGTCCATGGGGATGTTTATGCTGCCTCCTGTTATTGTTTCCCTGCCGTTTAAAATTTTGCTTTTTGTTCTGGTAGACGGTTGGTATCTGGTGGTGCAATCGCTGGTCGAAGGTTTTGCCTAAACGGATTGGGGTGATCATATTTTGAACCAGGAACTTGTTTTAAATCTTGCCCGGGAGGGAATTACAACAATTCTTCTGGTTTCTGGCCCTGTACTGGGTATCGGCCTAGCAGTAGGGTTGCTGGTGAGTATTTTCCAGGCGACAACCCAGATCCAGGAACCGACGCTGGCTTTTGTCCCCAAAATTGCTGCAGTGCTCCTCGCTCTGTTGTTTTTTGGCGGATGGATCCTGCGTATTGTAACAGATTTTACGCAGACGCTCTGGGGGAATTTGGGGCCGATGTGAAATTGGAGGTCAGGTGCCGGAGGTCGGTGAGCCGGAATAAGAGAAGCACATTGAAAGAAACGGCGAAAGAAATATGAAGGCTTTGAAATTGGAGGTCAGGCGCCAGAAGCCAGTGAGCCGGACTATTGTTTTTACGGTGTAAGCGAAAGTCTGATAATAGAGAGCAGGAGGTCTGTTCTTTTCCGGCCTGCCGCCTACTGACCTCTGAAATGCCTGCCGGCACACTGGTTCCTGACTTCAATAATTGGGGGTCAAGGGTTGGAGCTTTTCTTGATGAATTTCTGGTTTCCGTTATTGTTTATTTTTGCCCGTATTGTTGCTTTCGTTTTTGCGCTGCCCTTTTTTGCCTGGCGGGGTATTCCTGTTATGCTGCGGGTCTTTATTGCTTTAACAATTTCGTTTCTTCTGGTGTTGAACTGGGAGGGGGGCATTATCCTGCCGGGCAGCGACCTGGAGATGATTTTGTTGCTGCTCCGGGAACTTGCCGTCGGACTTGCGCTGGGTTTCCTTGTTTATCTTTTTCTTTCCGTTTTTCTTATGTCCGGACAGTTTATGGATCTCAAAGCCGGTTTAACCATGGCCGGAACGTTTGACCCCCTCTTTGGCGGTCAGGTTACCATTCTCGGGCAGTTTTTTTATTTGCTGGCCGTGGTTTTTTATCTGACCATAAACGGGCATCACCTGCTGTTTTTTTCCCTTAAGGAAAGCCTTGAAGTGATTCCGCCCGGGGTTTCCTTAGGCTTCAGGCCTGTGCTTTGGGAATATGTGAAGATTTTTTGCCGTATGTTCCTGCTCGCTTTTCAGATTGCCGCGCCGGTTATTATTATTATCTGGCTTGCGGATATTGCTTTAGGTTTTTTGTCAAAAACAGTTCCTCAGATTCATGTTTTTATTGTGGGCTTGCCCCTCAAGATTGCTCTTGTGCTGGTGGTTTTTTTGCTTCTTTTGCCCATGATGGGAGGGGTTATGATTGAAGTATTTGACCTGCTGGGGCAGGATTTTGTGAGGGTAATCAGGGGTTTAAGTCTCGGGTAAAAAACTCGTCTGCGAGGCTAAAAGGTGCGCCGGATGATTCTTTTACGGAAATGGATCGAGCAAAGGAGGCAAAAAAATGCAGGAAGGCCGGGTGCAGAAAGCAGCACCGCGATATCTCCCCGGTTTCTGGATTTGCAGCTTTTTGCCGGAGAAGAAGATAAGACGGAAAAGCCGACTCCGCACCGCTTGCGGGAAGCCCGCAAGCGGGGGCAGGTTATGAAAAGCATGGAGGCCAATTCTGCAATAAATTTGCTGGGCATGCTCTTTTTCTTTATTATCTTTTGGCGGTATTTTTTAAATCTCTTCCAAACGCTTTTCACTCACTACCTGCGACAAATTCCGGGGACGGTTATTGATGATATTTCCACAAGGTCCCTTTTTCATTTTTCCATGGAGCAGTTCGCGGGGTTAACAGCTCCCATTCTGGCAGTATCCCTTTTGCTGGGGTTTGTCTCCAACATCTTGCAGGTGGGATTTCTGGTTTCAAGCGAAGCTCTTAAACCGCAGCTTAGCCGCATTAGTCCCGTGGAGGGGTTTAAGCGTATTTTTTCCAGGCGCGCTCTTTTTGAGCTGGTCAAATCCCTTCTGAAAGTGAGTATCATCGGCGCGGTCTGCTATATTTACCTTAAGGATCAGTTTGAACCGCTTCTGTTGCTTCTGGGGGAGGAGGCAAGCGCCGTTACCGCGGCATTCGTTCAGGTTTTGCAGGGGCTCGGCCTGCGTGTTGCCGCGGTTTTCTTTTTACTGGCTGCCCTGGATTTTATCTATCAGCGGATGGAATATTTGCGAAACTTAAAGATGAGCCGCAAGGAAATTAAAGATGAATATAAGCAACTTGAAGGTGACCCGCTGGTACGCTCCCGCCTGAGGGAAAAACAAAGGGAGATGGCTAGGGCGCGAAGCCTGGCTGATGTTCCCGATTCAACGGTTGTCGTTACAAACCCGACAGAGCTGGCCGTAGCCCTTCGTTACCGTCAGGGTGAAGACGAGGCTCCGGTGGTTGTGGCCAAAGGAGCGGGGAGGCTGGCCCGGAGGATTCGGGAGATTGCCCGGGAGCATGATATCCCCATTATCCAAAATCCTCCTGTAGCCCAGCGCCTTTACAAGGATGTTTCCATTGGAGCTGCCATACCGATAGAGCTGTATCAGGCTGTCGCGGAAATTCTGGCCATGGTTTACCGGCTCCAGGAAAAAGTAAAGGGAAAGAGGACCAGGATCTAACAGCGCAAAAAAAAGTAGTGTAAAAATGTTGTTGAAGAATAGATTAAATGATAGAATCCTCACTTTGACAGCAAAAAGAGCGAAAAAGAGGCCGCGACCCTGCAAAATAGAGGGTTTGCGGCCTTCATACTTTTTCAGAAATATGTAAGGAATAACATTATTTTTTGCTATTGGCCAAAATATTTTTTATCTCAC
>JAAYFF010000016.1 GCA_012728375.1 Bacillota bacterium
CAGGAGCGCTGACCTTGATCAGATAGTATTCCTCCCCAGGAAGCAGCATAACCAATTCATCAATATAGAACCGCTCCTGGAGGAGATAGACATAAGCGACATAGACTTCATGGACTGGATCATCATCGGAGCCGAGACCGGCAACAGGCGGGACAAGGTAAAGCCGAAGCGGGAATGGATAGAGGCAATTGTCACTGCAGCCAGAGCTGCCGAAATCCCGGTCTTTATGAATAGCAGCAAAGAGCTGGAGAAAGTCTGGGGCAGGGATTTAGTACAGGAGCTCCCTGGAGGACTGATACGGCCGGAGGATAAACCAATCCCTCACTGCAAGAAATGTGAGAGTTGCAAAATAACCCAGGAAGGCAAGCGAGGGAGCCGGCACGATTGCATGAAGGTAGGCAAACACGTACCAGGAAGATATGCAAGGACCAGCCCGCCCTGGTGCCCGCTCCGGAGCGAATAATAAACGAGGAGGAATGAAGGATGAAAAAGAACATTTATCAATTAGCATGTTTTTTGCAGAATGAGGAGAATACCAATGCCATATCTACAGTTGATCTCCAAGAGGATATCGAAGTGACCAAAGAGGAAATCTTGTCATTACTGGCTGAGAAAATAGGCAAAATGGCAGCAGAGGACAAACTCAACAATCTTACAACTTCTGTGTATGACCAGGGCTACATCGATGGAATCAGAGCGGGCGCGCAGCTGATAAGATTAATTACCGGAGACACCGACACCATCAAAATAACGGCTTAATATTTGAAAAGGAGGCTAACAAGATGAGCAAAGCATGTATAACACCAGTTTTTCAAAGGCAGATGGAGCAAATGCGTAATATAAAGGACCTCATTTTTGATAATGATGCCATGGGAGAACTCCCGCCATTAACCAGGTTATTATTTGCAGGCCTCTGGACCATGGTCGATGATAAGGGACGCATGGAGGACAATCCCAGGAAGATTAAGAAGGTTATAATGGGATTTGACGACGTGAGCGCCGGCCAGGTTAATGAAATGCTGCAGAGCCTGCACGATAGACGCTTTATCGTGCGATACAGCGTAAATGGCAGCAGCTATATTCAGGTAAATAACTTTAGTAAATACAGGAACCGGCAACTTTACAGAAGGTGCAGTCAAATACCAGCGCCAGAGTTTCAATAGGTATTTTAATCAGATGTCTGATGTAGTATAATAGCAGAATACAGAGCACTAAAAGAGCACCAGAGATGCACCGGAAAAGCACAGTAATAGCACAGTGCCAGTACGGTGCAAAGTGCTTATTTTCAGGAAAGAGGAGGTAACAAAGAACATGGACAGACAAGCTGTTTATATATACAAGCTTCCGGATGAGGAAAGTTTCACCGGCATAGCTCTGGACGTACACATGCACAAAGGCAACCTCCGCTATTTTGATACCAATAGAGGCCATGAGATCCCGGGAAAGATTGCAGAGGAGACCGAGAAGGGATTTGCTTTCATATCTGAAGGATACATGCCGGGGGAATGGCAGTTCAAGGTATTAACAATCGAAGAGTTCAAGCGTAAGTATTATAAGCTGGTTGAAGGCGGACAGACGCTGGCGGACAAGATAAATACCACAGATGATCTCCACCAATGGTACCGGATGGAATTCAAAATTTAAATGAAAGGAGCAACGGCATGAAAGATGATAAGCGATACAATAAGCCATTCTCGCACCCACGCTGGCATGAACCGATCGGCGGGAAGGTCGTCGGCTATAAAAAGTTATCTGAAGAGGAGCAAAAAAAGGTGCATGAAGATGCACTGGCTGTATTAAAAAGCATGGGGATAAAAATAAAGAACGATGAAGATGTTTCGCATGAAAAAGAAGAAAAATAAGCTCACTATTTTATGCAAAACAGGAAATCATCATGGTAGCAATATGGAAGCAAAAAGAATTATAAACTATAAAAATGCCAATAATTTTGACAATATGAATAATAGGAATAACAGAAAACAATAGGAATAACGAAGAATAAAACTTTAACAATAGAGTGGGAATAGTAAGGGGAATAAATAAAGGAGGCTTGTTATGGCAAAAGTTTGCGTAGTAATGGGCAGCGATTCCGATCTAAAGGTTATGTCTTCCTGCCTGGAAGCACTGGAGAAGTTCCAAATTCCCTTTGAAGTGCGTATTTCCTCAGCGCACCGCCTTCCTGAGGAGACGGCAGAACTGGCCAGAAGTGCCGCTTCAAGGGGTGTGAAAGTTTTCATCGCCGGAGCGGGTGCGGCAGCGCACCTGGCAGGGGTTATCGCTGCGCTGACGACGCTGCCCGTCATTGCCGTCCCGCTAAGCGGCTCTGCTTTGGAAGGACTTGATGCCCTTTATGCCACTGTCCAAATGCCCAAGGGAATCCCAGTGGCAACGGTTGCTGTAGACGGGGCTTTTAACGCGGGGGTTTTGGCCGCGCAGATTTTAGCCCTCCATGATCCGGAGCTGAGCAGCAAACTTGTTCACTATAAAAAAGAGCTCGCCTCACAGGTGAAAGAGAAAAACCGCCGGCTGCAGGAGCTTGGCTATCGCGCCTACCTGGAGCAAAGCTAAACCCGGATAAATTAGCATTCAGGAAAGGCCGGGACAGTACGGGCGTTAGCCCGATGCGAGGGCCCAGGGGAAGACCGCAAGGGTAAATGAAATATTGCAGGATCATCTTAAAAAGGTTAATATTGTTTTGTAAGATCTTAAACTGGGGTTTACGGTTTTGGTATGCCTCTTCCGAAGAGAAGCCGGATAAAGACAGGTTTCGCCGTGATCTGGGAGGAGTAACAGAGGCTTATCAGGAAGTGCTCCGAAGATTTAAAAAGTGATCCCTATAGTTCTTCTTAGCAATGCAGAGCAATTTATATGTCAAAAGAAACGGCTCCTGGAAGGGGGAAGTTTGTTGTCGCTTGTAGCGGATTCAGGATTGAGGGGTAAGCTCAAAGAAGCCTGTGGAATATTCGGAGTATATGCTCCCGGGGAAAATCTTTTTCAGGTTGCAAAATATGCACTTTTAGCCTTACAGCACCGCGGCCAGGAGAGCGCCGGGATCGCCATCAGCGATGGCCGACAGATTCATTTGAAAAAAGGGATGGGGTTGGTTTCAGAAGTTTTTAACCATTATCGAGGTGCTCTCAAGGAGATTAAGCCAGTGGCGGCGACGGGTCATGTCCGCCATTCGACCTCCGGGGGGACATCGCCGGAAAATGCACAACCGCTTCTGGTCCGTTCCCGTCAAGGCTGCCTTGCTGTAGCGCATAACGGTAACCTGATTAATGCGGCTGAACTGAGAAAGAAGCTGGAAAAGGAAGGGTCTATTTTTCAGACAACAACAGACAGCGAGTTAATTACCCACCTTGTTGCCCGATATGGATACAAGGAGCTGGAAACCTCCTTAAAAGTTGTCCTGCCCTATATTCACGGGGCTTATGCTTTTATTTTTATGACGGAGAACAAGCTGTTTGGAGTGCGGGATCCTTATGGTATCCGGCCCTTATCTTTGGGATTGTGGAACGGGCATTATGTTTTGGCTTCGGAAACATGTGCTTTTGATACGATCGGTGCGAAGACGATCCGGGATATTGAACCCGGAGAAATGGTCGTTATCGATGAGAATGGTTTAAGAAGCATGCAGATTCTTCCCTTCAAGAGAAACGCGCTTTGCATTTTTGAATTTATTTATTTTGCCCGGCCGGACAGCAATATAAACGGGATGAATGTGCACCTGGTGCGCAAGGAACTGGGCCGTCAGCTTGCCAGGGAACACCCTGCGGATTGTGATATCGTTACAGGGGTTCCCGATTCGAGCCTGGCAGCGGCTTCCGGATTTGCGGAAGAGCTGGGGCTTTCTTATGAAACGGGCATGGTCAAAAACCGTTATATCGGCCGGACTTTTATCCAGCCCACGCAAAAAATCCGGGATATTGGCGTGCAATTAAAATTAAATCCCGTCCAAAAAGTAGTGGAAGGAAAAAGAATCGTGGTCGTGGATGATTCTATTGTCCGGGGAACAACCAGCAAAAAACTGGTGGAAATGTTTTTCAGGGCCGGAGCCAGGGAGGTCCATCTGCGCATCAGTTCATCTCCGGTTATTTCTCCCTGTTACTATGGTATTAACACTCCCACTTATGAGGAACTTATCGGTTATAAGAGAAATGCGGAAGATATTTGCCGGGATATCGGTGCTACAAGCCTGGGTTATCTCAGTAAGGAAGGAATGTTCAAGGCTGTGGGGATGACGGAAAATGAACTCTGTCTGGCCTGTTTTACCGGTAATTATCCAATTTGATAAGGATGGTAGAGTTAATGACACAAGAAGGATTTGACTACAAGAGCGCGGGCGTGGATATTGAGGCGGGGGAACAGGTGGTGCGGGATATCAAGGAGATGGTGCGCACTACTTTTCGTCCGGAAGTGCTGACCGAACTGGGCGGCTTTTCCGGCCTCTTTCAGCCCCGCCTGCAACTTTACCGAGAGCCGGTCCTGGCCGCTGCTACCGACGGTGTGGGGACAAAATTGAAGCTGGCCTTTGAGATGGGCAAGCACGATACAGTGGGCATAGATCTTGTGGCCATGTGTGTAAACGATCTCCTGGCCCAGGGGGCAGAGCCGCTCTTCTTTCTGGATTACCTGGCAGTAGGCAAAATTAATAACGAAACTGCCGTGGAGATCATCAGCGGGGTTGCCGAAGGATGCCGGCAGGCAGGTTGTGCCCTTTTAGGAGGCGAAACGGCTGAAATGCCCGGCTTCTATCCTCCCGGGGAATATGATCTGGCCGGCTTTGCAGTAGGCATAGTGGAAAAGAAGCAAATTCTCCCCAGCAAAGAGCTGTTTCCGGGAGATCTTCTAATCGGGCTTGCTTCCACGGGACTGCACAGCAATGGTTTTTCCCTGGTCCGCAAAGTATTGCTGGAACATGCCGGGCTTTCCCTGCGGGAGCAAATTCCCCGCCTGGGTTGCCTTCTGGGAGAGGAGCTCTTAAAACCGACCAAAATTTATGTTCCCCTTGTTCTGCCCCTGCTGAAAGAGAACAGCATTAAAGGAATTGCTCATATTACCGGCGGGGGTATTACGCTGAACCTTCCCCGTATTCTTCCGCATGGAATAATTGCTGTTGTGGAAAAGAATTGCTGGACCGTGCCTCCTGTTTTCCGTTTAATTCAGGAAACGGGTCCGGTAGCGGAACAGGAGATGTACCGGACTTTTAATATGGGAATCGGTATGATTCTGGTCGTTTCTCCCGCTTCGGCCGCGGGTGTTCTTAAGCAATTGGAGGCAGCAGAATGGCCTGCCTGGGAAATAGGCCGGCTGGAAAAGGGCGATGAACATAGTAGCGAGGTTAAAATTGTTTAAAGGCAGGTGAGATTGCTATGCGCCTGGCGGTACTTGCTTCAGGCTATGGAAGTAACCTGCAGGCAATCCTTGACGCGATCGAGAGGAAAGAGATCGACGGACGGGTAGAGATCGTCATTAGTGACGTTGAGGATGCTTATGCCCTGGAAAGGGCCAGAAAACACGGCATTGAAGGCGTGTATATTAATCCCCGGGAATACGAGAAAAGAGAAGATTTTGACGGGGTCATAGCCGGCCTGCTGCAGGAAAGGCAAATTGACCTTGTTATCCTGGCAGGGTACATGCGCCTTTTGTCACCTCCGTTTGTTAAGCAATTTGAGGGAAGAATTATGAATATACATCCTTCGCTTCTTCCGGCTTTTCCCGGACTTAACGGTGTCAAAAAGGCCCTTTCTTACGGGGTTAAGGTAAGCGGCTGCACCGTTCATTTTGTGGACGAAGGATTGGATACCGGACCGATTATCCTCCAGGAAGCTGTTCCTGTTTTTGATGATGATACGGAAGAATCCCTACACGAGAGAATCCACCAGGTTGAGCACCGCCTTTATCCCAAAGCTATTCAGCTTTTTATTGAACAGAAATTGCGCCTGGAAGGGAGAAGGTGTATGCGCGTTGAAAAGTAGAAAAGCGTTGATCAGCGTTTCCAATAAGACGGGAGTCGTTATTTTTGCCCAGGAGCTGGCAATGATGGGCTGGGAAATTGTCTCGACGGGAGGAACTGCCCGTTCTTTGCGGGAGGCTGGTGTTAACGTAAAGGATATCAGCGAACTGACGGGCTTTCCGGAGATTCTCGACGGCAGGCTGAAAACCCTGCACCCAAAAGTTCACGGCGGCATTTTGGGGCGCCGCGATCTGCCCCTTCACGGTGAGCAGATGAAGGAACAAGGGATTGAAACTATCGACCTGGTGGCAGTAAATCTTTATCCCTTTCCCGAGGTTATTGCCAGGAAAGATACCACTCTGGAAGAAGCCATTGAGAATATTGACATCGGCGGCCCTGCCATGGTCAGGGCCGCCGCAAAGAACTACCGTGACGTGATTGTCGTGGTAGAACCCTCCTCATACAGCATGGTTGTGGAGGAGCTGCGCCGCAGGGGCGATGTTTCCCCTTCAACCCGCTTTTGGCTGGCTGTTCAGGCCTTTTCTCATACAGCTTACTATGACAGTATTATTAGTAATTATTTGCGGCAGAGGCTTGACGATGAAAAAGAAAAGTTTTTTCCTCCGACAATTACTTTTCCGTTTGCTAAAGCGCAACAATTACCTTACGGGGAAAATCCTCATCAAAATGCGGCTTTTTATCGCGAACCGCTCCCTGCCCCGTCATCGTTGGCCTCCGGCAGGCAGCTCCAGGGAAAAGAACTTTCTTTCAACAATATTTACGACCTGCACATCGCTTGGGAGCTGGTCAGGGGGTTTGAACAGCCCGCAGCCATTGCAGTTAAACATGCCAATCCCTGCGGTGCGGGCTTAGCTCCGACTTTGGCGGAGGCCTGCCGGAAAGCGTGCCATAAGGACCTCGAACCCTTTCGGGAAGGAGTTCTGACATTTAACGGGGAAGTGGATGAGCAGACAGCAAGACTGGCATCAAAACTGTATCCGGATGCTATCGTTGCTCCGTCCTTTTCTGCAGAGGGTTTAAAAATTTTTGCCGCAAAAAAGGATATCCGGCTGCTGGAAGTTCCCCTGGAACAGCCGCATAAGATAGCGCCGGGGTATGATTTTAAAAAAGTCAGCGGCGGTCTTTTGCTGCAGAAAGATCAACCGGAGGTCCTTGCTCCTGAAGAATGGACATGCGTAACCGGGAGAAAGCCTACAGAACAGGAAATGCGTGATTTGTTTTTTGGCCTGATGATTGTTCAACATGCCAAAACCAGCGCTGTTGTAATTACTAAAAGGCTGCAGGCTTTGGGTATAGGTGCCGGGCAGTTGAGCCTCGTTGATGCGGTAAAAATTGCCTTAGATCAAGCCGGCCAAAACGCCAGGGGAAGTGTGATGGCTTCCGATGGCTTTTTACCTTTTAAAAACAGCGTGGAAATTGCCGCAGCGGAAGGAATCACGGCTATTGTCCAACCGGGTGGAGCTAAAGGGGACGAGGAAGTAATTGAGGCCTGTGAAAAGTATAATATTGCCATGTTGTTTACCGGAAGACAGCATTTTAAACATTAATCTAGCAAAGCGAGTTTAGCTGAAGGAGGAGATCAAGTGCGCGTACTTGTTGTTGGCGGCGGCGGAAGGGAACATGCTCTGGTGTGGAAACTGGCGCAAAGTTCCGCAGTGCGGGAAATTTTTTGTGCCCCAGGAAATGCGGGGATTGCCTCCCTGGCCCGTTGCATCCCCATAGAAGCGGATGAGAATGAAAAGCTACTGGATTTTGTCCGCTCGCAGGACATTCAACTTACGGTTGTCGGCCCGGAAGCTCCCCTTATGGCCGGGCTTACGGATCTGTTCAGGGAAAACGGGCTCTGCATTTTCGGCCCCTCCCAAAAGGGCGCACTTCTGGAAGGAAGTAAAAGCTGGGCAAAAGATTTTATGGTGCGGCACAAGATCCCCACCGGAGATTTTAAAGTTTTTAGCTCCCCCAATGACGCGCTCAGCTACCTGCAGAAGGCCTCATACCCGCTGGTGGTAAAGGCCGACGGCCTTGCCGCGGGCAAAGGGGTCATCATTACCCGGGACTTTAGCGAAGCTGCTTTGGCGGTGAAGCGAATTCTGGAGCAGAAGGAATTCGGCAGTTCAGCAGGAGAAAAAATAGTAGTGGAGGAGTTTCTGGAAGGGGAGGAAGTGTCCGTTTTTGCTGTAACTGACGGCACTACCTACGTAGTTTTTCCGCCTGCCCAGGACCATAAGGCAGCCTTTGAAGGGGATACCGGGCCGAATACCGGAGGAATGGGCGCTTATTCTCCGCCGCCTGCTCTCACTCCCGAGCTCGAAGAGGAAGTCAACAAAAAGATATTTGACGCTGTGATCTCCGGTTTTCAAGCGGAGGGTATCGACTATCGGGGTGTGATCTATGGAGGGTTAATCTTAACCTCCCGGGGTATAAAAGTTCTTGAGTTCAATGCCCGCTTTGGCGACCCGGAGACACAGGTAATTCTTCCCCGGCTGAAGTCGGATCTTTTTCCGATCCTCTATGGGGCTGCCAAAGGCGATCTTTCGTCCCTTGCCCCGCCGGTATGGCATCCCGGTGCAGCAGTCTGTGTCGTTATGGCTTCAGAAGGATATCCGGGGAAATACGAAAAGAATAAAGTAATTTACGGGTTGGAAAAGACGAAAGAAATGGAAAATTGTTTTATCTTTCATGCCGGAACGGCTTTCCAAAATGACCGGATCGTTACCTCGGGGGGCAGGGTTCTAAACCTGACTGCCTGGGATTTTTCCCTTGAAAACGCTGTTAAAAGGGCTTATGATCTAACCGGGAAGATCGAATTTGAAGGGATGTATTACCGGAAAGATATTGCTTACCGGGCGCTTCAACGGAAATAGTGCGGCTGCGGAGACGCTGTTGCCGCCTTTGCAGCTTCACTTATACTTTTACTTTTGAGCAGTTTTTAAGTGTTGGAACATAGAGATTTATGCAGTTTTCGCCGGCCTTTTTAGATTGTGAAAAAATGCCGGTTTTTGTTTTTTTCGGGAAGAAATGAGTTATAATAACCGCTGGGAGGAAAAAGAGCAATGGAAAGGGAAACCGCAAAGCGGAAACTTGCAGAATTAAGAGAGCAAATTAACGAACACAATTATGCCTATCACGTTTTGGATAGCCCGCGCATTAGTGACGAAGAATTTGACGGGTTGATGCGGGAGCTGATCCGGCTGGAAACTCTTTACCCCGAACTGGTTACTGCGGATTCGCCTTCCAGGAAAATCGGAGGTAAACCTGTTAATTCATTCCGCCAGGTAGTCCATTCTGCTCCAATGCTGAGCCTTGACAATGTTTTTACAGAAGGTGAACTAAAGGATTTTTTCCGCCGGGTAAAAAAAGCTGCCGGAGAGGGCCCGCTTTCCTGGGTCGGCGAGCCCAAAATTGACGGTCTTGCGGTGTCGCTTATTTATGAAAACGGGGTTTTTACCCGCGGGGCAACCCGCGGTGACGGGTATACGGGTGAAGATATTACACATAACCTGCTTACCATTAAAAGCCTGCCGCTCAGATTAAAAAAAGATGTCAGCCTCGAGGTTCGGGGGGAAGTTTTTATCTCTAAAAAAGATTTTCAGGAATTAAACAGGAAAAGGGAAAGCCGCGGTCTGCCTCTTTTTGCCAATCCCCGTAATGCGGCTGCCGGTTCCATAAGACAGCTCGATCCCCGTATTGCCGCGGAAAGGCCGCTTAATATCCTGGTTTACAGCCTGGTTTTTTTATCGGGGGAACAGCCTCCCGGGGATCACTGGGAGACGCTGCAGTTTCTTAAAAGCCTGGGGTTCAAAGTCGGTTCCCATACGGTATTGCTATCCGGATTTGAAGAGGCCATGGACTATTACCGGGAAATGGAGCTGAAAAGGAATGATTTATTTTATGAAATTGACGGGATTGTTTTAAAGATAAATGATTTTAAACTGCAGGAGAGGCTTGGGACCACGAGCAGGGCTCCCAGATGGGCAATTGCCTTTAAATTTTCAGCGGAAGAAAAAATTACAAAGGTAGAACGCATTGAAGTGAATGTAGGGCGTACCGGGGTCATTACTCCGGTAGCTGTCCTTGAGCCGGTTCATCTGGCCGGGACATTAGTAAAGAGGGCGAGCCTGCACAACGAGGATTTTATCAGGGAAAAAGGTGTTATGGTTGGAGACAAGGTGGTTGTCCACAAGGCGGGGGATGTTATTCCTGAAATTGTCCGCGTTGTGGAAGAGGAAAGGGCTGCAACTGTCAAGCCGTTCATTATGCCCAAGACCTGTCCGTCCTGCCGGGCAGAAGTCCACCGCCTTCCCGGTGAAGCGGCCGTTAGATGTCTTAATCCAACGTGCCCCGCGCAGGTGATTGAACGGATTATCCATTTTGCCTCCCGCGGCGGTATGGATATTTCCGGGCTTGGCGAGTCCCTTTCCAGGCAATTGTATGAAGCGGGCCTGGTAAAAGATGTGGGCGACCTCTACGGGCTGACGGAGGAGGAATTGGCGGCATTGGAGCGCATGGGTAAAAAATCTGCCCAAAACCTGCTTCGCTCCCTGGAGAAAAGCAAGAAAAATCCCCTGCACAAGCTGTTATACGGCCTGGGAATTCGGTTGGTCGGGGAAAAAGCAGCGCGCCTTCTGGCAGCACATTTTAAAAGTTTATATCGCCTGCAAAACGCAACTCTGGAAGAACTGACCGCTCTTGAGGAGATCGGCCCTGGGATTGCCGCATCGGTCACTGAGTTTTTTGCACAAAAAACCGCGGCAAAGGTCATCGAAAAGCTGGAAAGCGCGGGAGTGAACTTTTTTGAAGAAACCGGTCTTGACAGCGGGGAGAATTTGTTGCAGGGAAAAATTTTTGTCCTGACCGGAACGTTGAACAGGTATTCCCGCCATGAAGCCAAAGCGCTAATTGAATCCAAAGGGGGCAAGGTTGCCGGCAGCATCAGCAAAAAGACCGATTTTCTTCTCTTAGGGGAGAACCCCGGTTCAAAACTGCAAAAAGCAATAGACCTTAAAATTGCTGTCATTTCGGAGGCTGAATTTGAAGAGATGATCCGGCAAAACTAAGGCTTTAACCCGGGCTACGGATGCCTTGGGTGCTCCTTGACCAGCTTGATGGCTTTGGTTATTGCCCCAATAATGTCTACATATTTTTGCATTTCCAGAAGATCGGCCCGGGCATAACTGGCGCCTTTGTTAGTGACGACGTAACGGGGAGGGAGGCTGTTCAAAGCGATGGCTGCAATGTCCAGCCGGCACTGGTCACAGGTGCAGATGTCCTCTTTGACAATAAATTCGGAGACTGCCTGCAGAACAGAATCCTCCATTAAATTATGTAAAACGGGCATTTTTAACTTCTCCTCCTTAACTTAAAAATAATTTAAAAATTATCCTGCTTTACCATGGGTATTCGGCAAACTTATTTATTTTCCTGCCCGCCGGCCGGATCATTCCAATAATAAGAGGTGAAAAAAATGAATGTAAGCCGGAAAGAAGTTGAATATGTTGCATCGCTGGCCAGACTGGACCTTGCGCCGGAAGAAAAGGAAAAAATTTTTCAGCAGTTCAATGTGATTCTGGATTATATTAACCGGTTAAAGGAGCTGAATCTTGCCGGAGTCGAGCCGACAACGCACGTTCTGCAGCTAAAAAATGTTTTTCGCAAGGATCGCAGCCAAGAAAAAGGGGGAGAGTTGCTGGCGGAAGTTCTTAAAGAGGCGCCGGATAAGGCCGGGAGGCTTTTTAAAGTTCCGCCGGTTATCGAAGAAGAGGGGTAAAACGGAGGAAGCGATGATGAACTATTATTATAAAATGTCGGTAGCAGAGGCTGCCAGGGCCCTTCAAAACAAGGAGATCACCTCCAAAGAATTGACGGAGTCCGTGCTGGAGCGCATCGAGGAGGTGGAGGAAGATATCAGGGGTTTCGTCACCCTCCTTGACGGGGACGAGGTGCTGCTGGAAGCCGAAAAAATTGATCAAGCCCGGGTTTCGGAGGAGCCCCTTCCCCATCTGGCAGGTATTCCCATGGCTTTGAAAGATAATCTTTGCACCCGAGGGGTCCCGACAACCTGCGCCTCCAAAATGCTGCAAAGCTATTGCCCGCCATATGATGCCTGTGTTGTGGAAAAACTAAAGGAAAGCAGGACGATTCTCATGGGTAAAGCCAATATGGACGAGTTTGCCATGGGGTCGTCCACGGAAAATTCAGCATTTTTTACGACCCGTAACCCCTGGGATACAACGCGGGTACCCGGAGGTTCCAGCGGGGGGTCGGCAGCGCTGGTTGCCGCGGGAGAAGTTTTTTTCGCGCTGGGGTCGGATACCGGGGGATCCGTGCGCCAACCCGCTTCTTTCTGTGGAGTGGTCGGCCTGAAGCCTACGTACGGGCTCGTTTCCCGCTTTGGCCTTATTGCTTTTGCTTCCTCCCTGGATCAGATTGGGCCGCTTACCAGGGATGTCCGGGATTGCGCGATGGTTATGGAGATTATTGCCGGTCATGATCCCAGGGATTCCACTTCTGCACCGAAAGAAAAAGAGAAGTACACGGAATATTTGGGCAGGGACATCAAAGGGTTTAAGGTAGCCCTTCCCAGGGACTGTTTTACAGAGGGCCTGGATGCAGAGGTAAAAAAAGTCGTCATGGGGGCTGTGGGAAAATGTACGGCCTTGGGGATCGAAGTAGAGGATGTTTCCATGCCGCATATGCAATACGCTTTTCCCGCCTATTATATCGTGTCTACATCAGAAGCGTTCTCCAATTTGGCCAGGTATGACGGGGTGCAGTATGGGTACCGGGCTGACGGAGCCGGAAATTTTGTATCTCTTTACAAAAAGACCCGCAGCGGAGGTTTTGGTCAGGAAGTAAAAAAGCGAATTATGCTGGGAACGTATTTCCTGAGCTCAGGTTATTATGATGCGTATTATTTGCAGTCTTTAAAAGCCCGCACCCAAATTCGAGAAGAGCTGCAGAAAGTGTTCCGGGACTACGATTTTATCGTTACCCCGACTTCTCCAACCGTTGCTTTTCAGGTGGGGGAGAAGGGGGATGACCCTCTGACAATGTCTTTAAGCGATATCTATACCATTATCGCGAACCTGGCCGGAGTGCCGGCCATCTCCATACCGTGCGGCTTTGTTGGGGGGATGCCGGTAGGACTTCAGGTAATGGGTCGTCCTTTTGAAGAGGGACGTATCTTTCAGTTTTGTTATGCCCTGGAGTGCTTGCTTGGGGTGAGAAACCAGTTGCCGGAAACCGGCGTCAAAAGGGGCGGTACAGTTGTCTAGTGCCTTTGAAATTATTATCAGCCTGGAAGTTCAGGCTGAACTCCTGACAAAAAGCAAGATGTTTTGTTCCTGCCCAAACAGTTTCGGGCAAAAACCAAATACCAATATCTGTCCGGTATGCCTCGGCCTTCCCGGTTCTCTTCCCGTTTTAAACGAGAAAGCCCTGGATCTGGCGCTTACGGCTGCCCTGGCTTTAAATTGTGAAGTTTCTTCTTTCAGCAGATTCGACCGTAAGCATTATTTTTGCCCGGATCTACCCAAGGCTTACCAGATATCCCAGTATGAGTTTCCCATCGCCAAAAACGGGTACCTTGATATAATCAAAGAAGGGGAAAAGATTCGCCGCATCCGAATTGACCGGCTGCATCTGGAGGAAGATGCCGGAAAACTGCAGCATGACGGTTCCGCTTCTTATGTGGATTTTAACCGCTGCGGGGTTCCCCTAATGGAAATTGTTTCAGCCCCTGATCTGCGTTCACCGGAAGAAGCCCGTCTTTTCCTGGAGTCTTTAAAAAGGATCCTTTTGTACACCGGGGTATCGGATTGCAAAATGGAGGAGGGAAGCCTTAGGTGCGACGCCAACATTTCCCTCAGGCCGGCCGGTTCCCGTGAATTCGGGGCAAAAGTGAAGATCAAGAATATGAATTCTTTTAAAGCGGTACAAAAAGGATTGGAATATGAGGCCGCCCGGCAGGAAAAACTGCTGAGCGCGAGGAATGTTGTTTATCAGGAAACAAGGATATGGGACGGAGAACGGGGGATTACCCTGGAGATGCGGGGCAAAGGGGAGGAAAAGGACTATCGCTACTTTCCCGATCCCGACCTTCCGCCTTTGGATATCTCACCCGGGCGGGTGGAAAGAGTAAGGTCCGCCTTAAAACTTCGGGCGGGGGAGGTTTATTAGTTGAGAGAAATTCATGTTCAAAAGATTACTGCCGCTGTGGCAGAGCTGTGCCGTAAGGCCAATTACTTTCTCGGTGAAGATGTTGTCGGTGCCCTGCAGAAAGGTTTGCAGGAGGAGGTTTCTCCCGCGGGAAGGGATGTTTTTAGACAGTTGTTGGAAAATGCCCGCATAGCCCGGGAGGAAGAGGTGCCCCTTTGCCAGGATACCGGAAGTGCTGTTCTTTTTGTCGATCTGGGACAGGAAGTGTTGCTTACCGGGGGCGATTTTAACGAGGCAATAAATGAGGGGGTCCGGCAGGGTTACCGGCAGAGTTTCTTGCGGAGCTCCATTGTTTCCGATCCCCTGGAGAGGGTCAACACAGGGGATAATACTCCTGCTATTGTTCAACTGCGGATTGTTCCAGGGGAAAAGATCAAGCTTACCCTTGCTCCCAAGGGCGGTGGCAGTGAAAATATGAGCGCTGTCCGGATGCTTACTCCCGCGCAGGGAGCCGAGGGATTGGTTGATTTTGTTGTGGAAACCGTCACCAGGGCGGGGGCCAGCCCTTGTCCGCCTGTCGTGGTGGGAGTCGGCCTGGGGGGCAATTTTGAAATGGTAGCTTTGCTGGCCAAAAAGGCTCTCCTCAGGCCCCTTGGAGAGCCCCATCCAAAAGCCGTTTATGCCCGGCTGGAAAGGGAAATACTGGAAAAGATAAACAAAAGCGGCATCGGTCCCCAGGGTTTCGGCGGCAGGATTACTGCCCTCGCGGTTCATCTGGAAACAGCTCCCTGCCATATCGCCAGCTTGCCGGCTGCGGTAAATATCAACTGCCATGCGGCGCGCCACGCGCAGATAGTGCTCTAGCTGCTCAGGAGGCTGGAGGTTAGGAGCCGGGGAGCCGGAATTAAACCTTAATAGAACTTTTAACAACATTTAAATATTTGCCGTCAAGCAGGAAAAGTACTTGTTTAAGCCCGCCAATATACTATATTTTGGGAGTAGATCATGAAACAATATGAAGAAAAACTTAAAAATTATATAACAGCCCATAATATACAGGCTGAGCAATTAATATTTACCAAACCATGCCATACCGTCAAGGAAGCGGCAGATGCCGCCGGCGTTTCCCCTGAAGATCTTGTGAAAAATATCTGCATGATTGACGGCAAAGGCAATTTAATTGTTGCTATTGTCAAGGGTGAAGACAGAGCGAGTACATCAAGAGTAGGCAAGGCTTTGCAGACGGATAAACCCAGAATTGCCGGGGAAAGCGAGGTCCTGGAAAAGACGGGGTATCCTGTTGGCGGCGTTCCGTCCTTTGGCTATGAGGCTACTTTTCTGGTGGATCCGAAGGTTCTGGAAAAAGAAATCGTTTATACCGGCGGCGGCTCTACCCATTCCCTGGTACGGATAGCAAGCCGGGAGTTGCTCAGAGTAAATAAAGCTACTGTGGCGAGGATAAGAAAGTAAAGAAGCAATCGGAAAGCACAATACGAAGGAAACTTGGGGTGGTTATTCGTGGAGGCCAAACAAATGCGTGCTCCATTGACGGACAGCGATGTGGAGAAAATGCATGCCGGCGATACGGTTCTCATTTCCGGCGTTATTTACACGGCCAGGGATGCGGCACATCAAAGACTGGTGGAACTCCTGGACAAGGGGCACGCCCTTCCCGTTGATTTAAAGGGACAGATTCTCTACTATGTGGGACCCGCGCCGGCAAAGCCGGGACAAGCCATTGGTTCAGCCGGGCCGACGACCAGCGGCAGAATGGATCCCTATACTCCTGCTCTCTTGCAATATGGGGTTAAAGCTCTCATTGGCAAAGGAAGCCGCAGCCCGGAAGTCCGCAGAGCCCTGCAGAATTTTAAAGGAATTTATCTGGCCGCGACAGGAG
Organism: Bacillota bacterium; assembly: GCA_012728375.1. Taxonomy (GTDB): domain Bacteria; phylum Bacillota; class Dethiobacteria; order DTU022; family UBA8154; genus DUNV01. The sequence continues at coordinate 16,032 of JAAYFF010000016.1, forward strand.
GAGCAGGTGCCCTTCTGGCAAAAAAGATCCTGGCCGCAGAAATCGTTGCCTATCCAGAATTGGGACCCGAAGCTATCCGCCGCCTGGTGGTAAAGGACTTTCCTGCCACGGTAATTAACGACATTTATGGGAAGGATCTTTACGAAGAGGGGCGTAAGTCTTACGCAAAATATTGAAAGGGGAGTAGGGCAGCTGAACAGCCGAATAAAAGAAATTTTGCGCATCCTTGCTGAAGAATATCCCCATGCGAAAACAGAATTGCATTATAACAATCCTTTCCAGCTCCTTGTGGCGGTAATCCTTTCCGCTCAGACAACGGACCGGCAGGTGAACAAGGTAACAGATAAACTTTTTGCACAGGTACAGGGGCCTGCAGATATTCTGGAAATGGGGCTTTTCCGCCTGGAGGAACAATTAAAAAGCCTAGGCCTTTTTCGCCAGAAAAGCCGTCAAATCATGGAAACCAGCCGCATACTTCTGGAGAAATACGGGGGAAAGGTTCCGGATACCCGGGAGGAACTGGAAAGCCTTCCCGGTATCGGCCGCAAGTCTGCCAGTGTCATTCTCAGCACCGCGTTTGGTGTGCCGGCTCTTGCCGTCGATACCCATGTGGCGCGGGTAAGCCGCAGATTGGGCCTGACAGGAGGAGGCAATCCCTTTGCCGTAGAAGAGGATCTCTGCCTGCTTCTTCCCCCGGACCTCTGGACTTTGACACACCACCGGCTCATCGCCCACGGCCGGAAAATTTGCCGCGCAAAAAATCCCCTCTGTGATAAATGCGCACTCTCTACCCATTGCCCTAAAAATATTGTAACTGCTTAGAGTTTAGGTTTTTTATTAAAAGGTTTTGGCAATTTCAACTGCTTCTTTTATTGCGTTGTTAACAATTTCAGCTGCATCATTCCCAACCATGTCTAAGCCTTCGGCGCAAATGCTGATCACGTTTTTTATGCCATACAGTACACATAAGGCTTTTATATAACGTTCTCCCATCTCAAGCTCTTTCGTAAAACCATGGCTATATTCCCCGCCACGGGTAGTTATATAAAGTAGTTTTTCTGCTTTGCACAACCCAATGGGCTTGTCGTTTTCATAGCCAAAGGTTATCCCCATTACCGAAATCTGTTCTATGTAAACTTTTAATACAGCCGGAAAACTCAAATCCCAAAAGGGCGCTGCAATTATAATCTTATTTGCAGCTGCAAATTGTTTTGCAAGATTAAAGAGTTCGTGCTCTAAATTGTTTTCCTGTAATAATTGCTCTCTTAGAGCTAAGGTCTCACCGGTCAGACAATTCAACGCTAAATCATACAAATCCAAATGGGTTATGGAGTCTTCAGGATTTAGTTTCTTATATTCTTCAAGAAATCTCCTTGTAATTTTCAAGGTTCGGGATTGTTCCCCTCGTGCACATGCATTGACAAATAGAATCTTATTCATTTCTTCATTTCCTTTCCAATGGTGTTATGGTTATTAATGTTCTTTTTGCTTGCAAGCCGGGACTTAAGGTGATAAGCGGTAACCCATTGGTTCCAACGGTCTATGATTTAGCTTTTAAACACTAATTTTCCTTTATGAGTTTGCTAAAACTTTCATCGTTTTTTTATGCTGGAATTATTTTTTCTTCCCCAAAAGGATAATTTAATTTTGAGGAGAACTTAATTAAATATTTTCAGACATTCGGGCCTTTAACGAGCATTTTACGGCAGCGAGGCCAATGGGGGGGAGAATTGTGCTTGCAGAGAAACGGCTGAAACCTGAAATGGTTTTCAAAGAATGTGACACCAATCTTTTTGACTTTGAGACAACCGAGGAAATACCTTCGCTGGAAAGTATAATCGGCCAGGACAGAGCGGTTAAGGCCATGGAGTTCGGCCTGAAAATAAAAAGGCACGGGTACAATATTTTTGTTACCGGCTTGACGGGGACGGGCAAAATCAGCTATGCAAGATCCAGCACCAAGGAGGTGGCTGAAAAACAGCCCGTTCCTGACGATTGGTGCTACTTGAACAATTTTAAGAATCCTGACGCCCCTATTGCCGTTAACCTCCCGGCCGGTTTGGGCAGCATTTTCGCCCGGGATATCGCTAACCTTATCGAAGAATTAAATGAATCTATACCAAAAGCATTTAATACTGATGAGTACGAGCGACAGAAAGGAGCTATTCTTAAAGAGTTTCAGGAGATTCGTTCAACTCTGATGGAAGAGCTCAACAATGCCGCCATGGAGAAAGGGTTTATCATTAAACGCAGCGGATCAGGATTTTTAAGTATTCCTTCCCGGGACGGAAAAGAGTTAAGCGAGGAAGAATTTAACAAGCTGGGCAAAGAAGAAAAAGAAGAAATGGAAAAGATGTCCACGGAAGTACAGCTTAAGGCTATGGAAATTGTCCGGCGCATCCAAAACGAAGAAAAAAAAGTAAAGGAGAAATTCAGGGAACTGGAGCATAAAACCGGTCATTTTGCCGTAGATTATCTAATTGATGATCTCCAAGAAAAGTATAAAGATTATTCCATGGTAGTACAGTACCTGGAAGCGCTGCGGGAAGACGTGCTGGAGAATCTGAGCGATTTTAAAGACGACGAAGACGAGAAACAGCTCCCATTCCCCTGGCTGAAGCGCTCCGGCCAGGAAACCGCCGCAAAAAAATATTTTGTCAACCTGATTATTGACAACGGGGAAACCAAAGGCGCACCGGTTGTGGTGGAAACCAATCCAACCTATTACAATCTTATCGGCCGGATAGAATATGAAAACCATTTTGGAACCTTGAACACGGATTTTACCATGATCAAAGGAGGCGCGCTTCACAAAGCCAATGGTGGTTATCTTATTCTCCAGGCCAAAGACGTGCTGCTCAATTTAGGGTCCTGGGAAGTGCTGAAGAGGGTTCTGACCAACAAAGAAATCCGCATTGAATCCATTGGGGAGCAGTACGCCATCCTGCCCATGGCTTCACTGAAACCCCAGCCCATCCCTTTGGATGTTAAAGTGATCCTCATCGGCAACCCCTTCCTTTATTACCTTCTTTATACACATGATGAAGATTTCCGCAAACTGTTTAAATTGAAGGTGGATTTTGAGACGGTGATGGATCGTTCGCCGGAAAATATCCGGCATATGGCCAATTTCATCTCCACCCACTGTCAGAGGGAAGGGCTGAGACATTTTGACCGCTTGGCTGTGGCCAGGGTTGTGGAGTACAGCTCACGCCTCGCGGAGCATCAGGAGAAGTTGACCACCTGTTTTAACGAGATTGTGGAGGTCCTCTATGAGGCCGATACCTGGGCGATGATTGACGGCAGCGATATTGTGTCGGGCAGGCATGTGGAGAAAGCTATCAAGGAAAAAGTCTTCCGTTCCGATAAATACGAGCAGAAGCTTCAGGAAATGATTGCTGAGGGGCAAATCTTGCTCGACCTGGAAGGCGAAAAAATCGGCCAGGTAAACGGTCTGGCCATACTGGATATGGGGGATTATAGTTTTGGCAAGCCTTCCCGCATTACTGCTGCAACTTACCTGGGCCGCAGGGGGATTGTCAATATTGAAAGGGAAAGCAAGATGAGCGGGCGCATACACGATAAAGGCGTGCTGATCCTCAGCGGCTACCTGGGACAGAAATATGCAACGGAAACACCCCTGACCCTTACGGCCAGTATCTGCTTTGAGCAGTCCTATGAAGGTGTCGATGGAGACAGCGCCTCCAGCACCGAGCTTTATGCCCTGCTCTCCAGCCTGGCCGGTGTTCCCCTGAAGCAGAACATAGCTGTAACAGGCTCCGTCAACCAAAAAGGAGAGATACAGCCCGTTGGGGGTATAACCAGAAAGATCGAGGGCTTTTTTGCTTCCTGTAAGCTGAAGGGTTTAACCGGGGAACAGGGGGTTATGATTCCCCGGAGAAATGTCGTAAACCTGATGCTGGAAGAAGAAGTGGTCCGTGCCGTTAAAGAGGGAAAATTTCATATTTATGCTGTTGACACCGTTGATGAGGGAATAGAGATTCTCACGGGGATCCCTGCCGGGGAGCGGGGCGAGGATGGGCGCTACCCCGAGGGGACAGTCAATTACCTCGTTCAGAAAAAGCTGGAAATGTACAACGACCTCATCGCCAACAAGGGCAAGGAACAGGAAAAGGCTGAATCCCAGGGCGGCGAGAATGCTGCTCCGGAGGAACCTGCCCAGGGCAAAGTTTAAAAAAGGTCCGGATTTCAAAAATTAAACGAGGTCTACCGAGTTATGCATATCGTTCTTGTTGAACCAGAGATACCGCAAAATACGGGAAATATTGCCCGTACCTGTGTAATGACCAATTCAACGCTCCACCTGGTGGGCAAGCTGGGCTTTTCTCTGGAAGATCGTTATCTGCGCCGGGCCGGCCTGGACTACTGGAAGCACCTGAAGCTTTACAGATATGCCGATTTTGATGAATTGAGGCGGTCTTACCCGCAAAACGCCTTTTATTTTCTTTCGACGAGGGCCAGGGGAAAAATTTACACAGATGTAAGATTCGGCTTTGAAGATTTTCTTGTTTTCGGCAAAGAAACTGCCGGCCTGCCGGATGAGATGCTGGAGAAATGGCAGGACAGATGCCTGCGCATCCCCATGGTGAAGGGTATCCCTCGCTCACTCAATCTGGCCAACAGCGTCGCCTTGGTACTTTATGAAGCCCTGCGGCAGCAGGGCTTTCCCGGGATGGCCTGAAAAATGGTTAAACAGGTGTTGACAAATTTGCAGATGATACTTTATTATTGAACTTAATAAAAGCTATGACCAAGAGCCAGTAGCAGGGATATTGAATCAAACAGAGAGCTTTCGGTTGGTGCGAGAAAGCAGGATCTCGGTACCCTGTGAATTCGTCTTGAGAGCTGCACACTGAACGGCGAAAGCCCAGTAGGCGGTGCCGGGTTCTACCCGTTACTGTAGAGGAGCAATGGTAGTTGCTCGCTGAGGTTGTTAAATACAACGAAGACAAGGTGGTACCGCGATTAAATCGCCCCTGTTACACAGGGGCGTTTTTAAATGCTTTAAAAATTTATGGAGGGGATACTTATGAAAAAGCATGTCAAAATTTTTATTCTGTTGCTGTCTGTCATGATTTTGTTAGTTGCAGGGTGTTCAGGAGGAACGGAAACGGGAATGGGAGCGGAAACAGAAACGGAAACGGGAGGCGACAAAAAAAGCATTGGTATTATTCAATATGTCGACCATATCGCATTGGACTCCGCAAGAGAAGGGTTTATCGCTGCTCTTAAAGATAATGGTTATATAGAAGGAGACAATATAACCATCGATTATCAAAACGCCCAGGCTGATGCGGCAAATTTGTCAACTATCAGTGACCGGTTTGTCAGCAATAAGGTCGATTTGGTGCTTGCTATTGCAACCCCTGCAGCCCAATCTATCGCCGGCAAAACAACTGAAATTCCCATACTGGGAACAGCAATTACCGATTATGTGGTAGCGAGATTGGTGGATTCCAATGAGGCTCCCGGCGGTAATGTCAGCGGAACTACGGATATGAACCCCATTAAAGAGCAAATTGATCTGCTGGTACAACTGGTTCCCGATGCTCAAACAGTCGGGGTACTCTATACATCAAGCGAAGACAATTCCATTTTACAGGCGCAGCTTGCCAAAGAAGCAATTGAAAAATTAGGGCTGACTTACGTTGAAGTGACCGTTTCCAATTCAAATGAAGTGCAGCAGGCGACGCAATCCATTGTTAATCAGTGCGATGCCATTTATATTCCCACTGACAATATATTTGCATCCGCGATGCCGATAGTGCACGGTGTAACATCGGAATCCAAGACCCCTGTCATTTGTGGTGAAGCGGGTATGGTAAACAATGGAGGGCTGGCTACCTTGGGTATCAATTATTATGATTTGGGTTACCAGACCGGTTTGATGGCGGTTAAAATTTTTAAAGGAGAAGCAGAACCCGCTTCCATGCCTATTGAATCCGCCAGCGGTTTTGATTTTGCCATTAACGGTACTGTAGCCGAAGAAATAGGCTTGGAAATACCGGCTGAGTTGCAGCAATATATTATTGAGTAAACTAAGATACTTTTTTCATAATTCAGTTGAACTCTTTATTTGAGGACAAAAGTTGTTATTCATTGTTACCCGTATAACAGTAAACAGTTTATGGCAGCTCGCCGTAAAAAAGCGAGCTGCCGTTGCTGTCCGGTATATTATTTTGTTTATTTTGATTTTATGCCGGTAGTGTTAGAATATTGGAAATGAGTGGTGTTATGCTGCAGATCATTTTAGGTGCCGTTATGTTGGGTCTTTTATGGTCAATTATGACAATAGGCGTGTACATTACCTACCGGATTTTGGGTATTGCTGATCTGACAGTGGAAGGCAGCATTGCCATGGGCGCTGCTATTGCCGCACAGGCTATCTACTGCGGTATCAATCCGTATGCAGCAACCCTTCTCGCTCTTGGCGGCGGAATGGCAGCGGGGCTGATAACGGGTTTGTTGCATACAAGGCTGAAGATCCCTGCATTGTTATCAGGCATTTTAACGATGATTGCCCTTTATTCGGTAAACTTGCGGATACTGGGGAAAGCCAACCTTTCGCTGCTGCGCATGGACACCGTTTATACAGCTTTTAAAGACATGGGTCTGGATAAAATAGCTGTGTTTGTCAATCTAGGAATAAGCCAACTAATTCCAATAATTGCTTTGGGCTTGATCTGTGTCCTTGGAATTATCGGGATTTTATACTGGTTCTTTGGAACAGAGACGGGCTGTGCTGTTCGTGCCACCGGTGACAACCCCCAAATGTCCCGGGCCCAGGGTATTAATACAAATAATATGATTATACTGGGGCTGATTATCAGCAATGGATTGGTGGCTGTCAGCGGTGCCCTGATTGCACAGCAGCAAAACTTTGCCGATGTGCAAATGGGTATCGGGTCTATTGTTATCGGACTGGCCTCCGTCATCATTGGCGAAGTTCTGTTCGGGAAAAGGAGCTTTTTCAGCCGCCTGATCTCTCTTGTTCTCGGTGCGATAACCTATCGCGTTATCATTGCCTTTGTCTTGGAAATAGGCATGCCTGCCAATGATTTGAAACTGTTTACAGCTATTACTGTAGCCATTGCTTTGGCATTACCGGTGTTTAAATCTTACCTTCGTCCCATTGCCAAGAGCGTTAAAGGGGGGATGTAAGGTGCTGTCGGTGCGCGGGGTATATAAAACCTTTAATGCCGGGACTGTAAATGAAAAAACCGCTTTACGGAATATAAACCTTACCCTTGAGGAAGGCGATTTTGTAACTTTAATCGGGGGTAACGGTTCCGGCAAATCAACTTTGCTGAACTGTATTGCCGGGGTTCATGCAGTTGACGAAGGGTCAATTATCATTGAAAATGTTGAAGTTACCAGGCTTTCGGAATATAAACGGGCAGAACTCCTGGGGCGTGTTTTCCAGGATCCGATGGTTGGAACTGCTGCCAATATGGGAATCGAAGAAAATTTAGCCCTTGCTTACAGGCGCGGAAAGAAACGCGGTCTGAAGTGGGGTATTACCCATAAAGAGAGGGAACTTTATAAAGAGCTGCTAAAGCCCTTGGATTTGGGGCTGGAAAATCGCCTCGGTGTCAAGGTCGGCTTGCTGTCCGGCGGCCAGCGCCAGGCTTTAACGCTTTTAATGGCCACGCTCAGAAAACCGAAGCTCTTGCTTCTGGATGAGCATACCGCGGCCCTTGATCCTAAAACAGCTGCCAAAGTGCTGGAGTTGACCGATAAATTCATCAAAGAAAGCAGGCTCACTACTTTAATGGTTACCCATAATATGAGGGATGCCATTAGATATGGCAACCGTTTAATAATGATGCATGACGGCAGCATCCTATTGGATATAAAAGGTGAGACCAAACAACAATTAACAGTGGAAGATCTTTTACAGCGCTTTGGCAAGGCCAGCGGTGAGCAATTTGCCAATGACCGCGCCCTGTTGTCTTAGCGCAAAGATAACCTGCTTTTGTAAACATTATCTGTGGCAGTGCTGCCGCCCAGTTTGCCATCATATGAAAAAAAAATAACCTACCGCCCTTTTGGGGCGGTTTTGGTTTTGCCGCAGAAAAAATGTTGAAAAAAGATGAAACAATGTTCCGCGGCTTTCTGCTGTGATATAATTATACGATAGAAAGAAACTTTCCCTTCAGGCGGATTTTGTATTCATTCTGGTGAACAGGAGGACTAGTCTTGTCAAATACTGTTAGAAGAATATATGTGGAAAAACGCAGAGGTTTTGATATTGAAGCCCAACACCTTCTCCAGGACCTGAAAGAAAACCTGCAGATCAGGGGGCTAAAGGATCTGCGCATGGTAAACCGTTACGACATTTCGGGAATTACAGAGGAAGAGTATGCCCTGGCTAAGGACCTGGTTTTTTCCGAGCCGCCCGTAGATCTCGTTTATGACGAAGAACTGCCGGTTGACCCGGAAGAAAAGGTCTTTGCCGTGGAATATCTTCCCGGACAATTCGACCAGCGGGCGGATTCTGCGGCACAGTGCGTGCAGATCCTGACCCAAAAAGAACAGCCGCTGGTGCAGACGGCCAGGGTTATTGTTCTTCAGGGTGATCTTACTTCGGAGGATCTGGACAAGATAAAAAACTACTGTATAAACCCCATTGAATCAAGGGAGGCTTCCCTGGAGAAACCGGAAACCCTGGAGATGGAGACAGTTGTTCCGGAAGATGTGGCCGTTCTAACCGGGTTCACCTCCATGGGCCGGGAAGAGCTTCAGGCACTGCTGGAGGACCTGGGGCTGGCCATGAACCTGGAAGACCTGCTTTTTTGCCAGCAGTACTTCCGGGATACGGAAAAAAGAGATCCCACGATTACGGAAATCCGCGTCCTGGACACTTACTGGTCCGACCACTGCCGACATACGACCTTTATGACCGCAATTGAAGAAGTGAAGATAGATGAGGGACGGTTTACCGCTCCTGTTAAGGCAGCTTATGAGGAATATCTCGCTTCCAGGAGGTACTGTTACCGCGAGGAAGAGGCGGAGCGAAAAATTTGCCTCATGGATATCGCGCTCATGGGGATGAAAGAGCTGAAGAAGAGAGGAAAACTTGCAGACTTGGACGAGTCTGACGAAATAAATGCCTGCAGTATCATTGTGGAAGCTGAGGTGGACGGCCGCCGGGAAGAATGGCTGGTCATGTTTAAAAATGAAACGCACAATCATCCGACGGAAATCGAGCCCTTCGGCGGCGCGGCTACCTGCCTCGGGGGAGCGATCAGGGACCCCCTTTCCGGGAGGGTTTATGTTTACCAGGCTATGCGCGTCACCGGCAGCGGTGATCCCCGGGCGAGAGTTGAGGATACCCTTCAGGGCAAACTCCCCCAGAGAAAAATTACAACCGGAGCCGCGGCCGGTTTCAGCTCTTACGGTAATCAGATTGGGCTTGCTACCGGGCAGGTGGTGGAGGTTTACGATCCCGGCTTTATCGCCAAGCGCATGGAGATCGGTGCTGTCATCGGGGCAGCTCCCCGGAAAAACGTGGTCCGTAAAAAACCCGCTGCGGGGGATGTGATCCTGCTGGTGGGCGGGAGAACAGGCCGGGACGGCTGCGGCGGGGCCACCGGCTCTTCCAAGGAGCATACCGTAGACTCTCTTTTCACCTGCGGCGCAGAGGTACAGAAGGGGAATCCTCCCACGGAGAGAAAGATCCAGAGATTATTCAGGGACCCGCGGGCTGCCACCCTGATTAAAAAATGCAACGATTTTGGGGCAGGCGGTGTCTCCGTGGCTATCGGGGAACTGGCCGACAGCTTGGAAATTGATCTGGATGCCGTGCCAAAGAAATATGAGGGGCTGGACGGCACCGAACTGGCCATCTCCGAATCCCAGGAAAGAATGGCCGTGATGGTGGCACCGGAGGATGCGGAAACGTTTTGTCGGCTAGCCCGGGAAGAGAACCTGGAGGCCACCGTGGTCGCCAGGGTGACCTCCAGCGGAAGGCTGCGCATGAATTGGCGGGGAAAAACTATTGTGGATCTCAGCAGGGCTTTCCTGAACACCAGCGGTGTGCGCCGGCAGGCGAGTGTCCGCGTCCTTCCGCCTGACGAGCAAAGCTGTTATTTCCAGACACTGCCGGAGGACGTGGCCGCGGAGCTTCCTGATCTGCGCAAGGCCTGGCTGGCTAATCTGCGGGATCTCAACGTCTGCAGCCAGAAGGGGCTGGCGGAGCGTTTTGACAGCACCATTGGAGCCGGGACCATTCTCATGCCTTTTGGGGGAAAATATCAGGAGACACCTGCCGAAGGGATGGCGGCGACGCTTCCGGTCCTTGACGGGGAAACCCGGACAGCAACCATTATGGCCTTTGGCTATAATCCCGCGCTGGCTAAATGGAGCCCCTTCCACGGAGCGATGTTCGCAGTCGTGGAAGCGGTGAGCAAAGTCGTGGCTTTGGGGGGCGACTGGCGCAAGATCCGCCTTACCCTGCAGGAATACTTCGAGAAGCTGGGGGAAGACCCGGCCCGCTGGGGCAAGCCTTTCAGCGCACTGCTTGGCGCTTTTTACGCCCAGAAGGAGCTGGAGATCCCGGCCATCGGCGGAAAAGACAGCATGTCCGGCACCTTTATGGACCTGCATGTTCCGCCTACCCTGGTTGCCTTTGCTGTAACTGCTGTGGATGCCGGCAAAGGAGGGAGCAAAATTGTTTCCCAGGAATTTAAAAAAGCAGGGAGTAAGGTTGTCCTGCTGCCGGTTCCGATGGACGAAGAAACGCAGATTCCTAATTTTAACCAGATGAAGAAAAATTTTACTCTTGTCCACCAGCTGATCTCAAAAGGGTTGGTTTTAGCTTCCCATACTGTGGGGATGGGCGGGATCGCCGCGGCGGTCAGCAAGATGGCCTTTGGAAACAGGGTGGGAATGGTTTTCAGCGAACGCCTTGACCCGAAGGATCTCTTTATGCCGTCCTACGGCTCGCTTATTTTAGAGATGGACGAGAGCGTTGACCTCGAAGGTGAATTTGCCGGCGTGCCCTATCTGCTCCTCGGCCGTACCTCCGGCGAGGAACAAATTACCGTCCGCGGCACGGCAATTTCCCTCCGGGAAGCCGGCGAGGAATGGCACAAACCCCTGGAGAAAATTTTCCCCAACAGCACGGAAACCATGCAGAAGGCACCCCCGCGGATCTTTTTTTCAGGGGGAATCGCCGCCCGGCCGCGGTTTCAAACAGCCCGTCCCAGGGTTTTTATTCCCATATTTCCGGGGACCAACTGCGAGTACGACTCGGCCCGGGCTTTTGAAAAAGCGGGAGGCCTGGTGGAGACCGTGGTAATCAACAACCTTACTCCAGCGGATGTTGAAGCCTCCATTAAAGCTATGGAAAAGAAAATAAAAGAGGCTCAGATCATCATGATCCCCGGCGGGTTCAGCGCGGGGGATGAACCGGAAGGCTCGGGAAAATTCATCGCCGCGGTATTCCGCAACCCCCGCATCAAAGACGCGGTTACGGAGCTGCTCGAGAAAAGGGACGGACTGATCCTGGGGATCTGCAACGGTTTTCAGGCCCTCATCAAGCTCGGCCTGCTCCCTTACGGGGAGATAAGAGATATAACAGAAAAATCCCCGACGCTGACCTTTAATACCATCGGCCGCCACGTTTCCCGCTTGGTCCGCACCAGGATAACCTCGGGCCTTTCACCGTGGTTTCGCCATGTAAAGGTCGGAGATATTCATACTGTCGCGGTTTCCCATGGAGGGGGAAGATTTGTGGCTGAAGAAGGGCTTCTGCAGGAGCTGGCACTAAAAGGACAGATCGCCACCCAGTACGTGGACCTGGAGGGCCGGCCCAGTTACGACTTTGACTTTAACCCCAACGGATCATACTGGGCTGTTGAAGGCATTACCAGCCCGGATGGGCGCATCCTGGGCAAGATGGGCCACTCCGAGCGCACCGGTCCCCTTGTGGCTGTCAATGTTCCCGGGGAAAAAGACCAGCGCATCTTTGCCGCGGGAGTTGAATACTTTAAGTAGCAAATGTGATACCCGCATCGGGGTAAAACCGATGTAAATCTGAATTAGAATAGCCCCGCGGTTAGCCGGGGCTATTTGGTTTTTTTCGATAACAATATCATACACACTTATAGGTTATCGGCGCTGTATCTTTACAGTAGTTATCTTATGCTTTTGCGAACAGGGATCCAAACTTCACTATAAGCGTAGTCTTTTTTCTGTTCATCCATTTTAGTAAAAGAAAAAACCGGGGCATTGATTACTTCATAATCGGAAGAAGGAAGCCATTCCGAATATATTTTTGCCATTGTTTCTTGCAACGTAGAAGGAAATGGTCCTTCATTTGGGAAGATTGCCCAGGTACAGGCTTCAACCGGCACTTTTTCTAATTGATCGCTTACTTTATTTTCAGTCGTTAAAACACCTATCAAGTGCGTTAAATATCCTTCTTCTTTTAAGAAATTCGCGTCAGCATCATAAGAAGCATTAACAATTTCATAAGGCTCTATATTTTGCAGGGAATGCATTTCTTCCCTTTGTTCCTCCGTTATGCTCTCTGCGAGCTTTACAATCTCCATATTAACGCCTTTAAATTGCATGGGAACACGTTTACTAACACCGACTAAATTAAACGCTGGTTTGTCTTCAATTCTAAATTCCATAGAAATTCCTCCCTTGACGGTTATGACAAATGAAAGTTTGGGAAACGATTTGCTTATTCCTTTTTTTATTACCTCGGAGGGTAAAAAACCGCTCCATTTTTTAAATGCTCTTGTAAAGCCGTCTATTGACTGATAACCATATTTAAAAGCAACATCCGTTACTTTTTCTCCTTGTAATAAATCTTTATTGGCTTCCGACAGTTTTCTGTTCTTGATATATTCACTAAGCGTCAGACCTGAAAGATAAAAAAATATCTTTCTAAAGTGATAGTCAGAAACCCCGGCATATTCAGAAATTATCTCAAGCGACAGATCATCATCGGTTAAATGCTCTTCAATATAGTCAATCACATGATTCAATTCTTTTAACATTCTCTTACTCCTCTCAATATCTGCATAATACCAAAGTTTTTTTAACGGTGCTCGACTTTTTTTATATAAAAATATCGAATCAATAAGAGATACATTATCTCAATGATAGTGTCCCTTTTAGTACTTTAGTCATTAACGATTATATACCTGCAGTTAGAACTTTAATCGATCTGTTCCCTTTTCCTTTCAAGTTATAACGAGTAGCTTGCTTGTATTGTATGCCGAAACGATGTATGATATTTCCATACGGGATCTGTCGAGGTGAAACCATGGGATACATTAGCGAAAAAGAAGCTCAAAATGGGGGGATTTCGGTTAGGCAGGTGCAAGTACTGTGCAAGCAGGGGCGGATAGACGGCCTGTTTCGCTCAGCGATGTATGGGGGGCAATACCGAAAGTGCAAAAAAGCCGATAGATGGTTGCTCTGAGGCTTAATAGAGAACCAAAAAGCAGTGGAAAATGACAAGCCCAGTTTTATGCATACTCAATAGTGTGCGATGGAGTAGGACAACATCATTTTCCAAAAATGAGGTGTACACATGGAAAGCAGAGAAAAAGTTATTGCTTTATACAAATATATTATGGAACTGTGCGCTCTGAAGTATCGAGTCGTTACTGATGTAGAAAAACAATACTGGGTGTGCTATTTAAAAGACATCCCCGATGACCCGGAAAACATATCGATTTTCTATCGGGATAGAGTGGAAGAAGAAACGGACGATGACACTGTTTTGCTCACGGTGAAAAAACCGGATTTTCAACGTTGCCCGGCTCCACCCACTGTTTTGACAGAGTGGCTGGAGCCGGGTTGGGATCATTTTACAAATAAAGTTAAAGTCAAAAATATACTATCCAAAAGTGTTTCCAAAAATGTCGGCGATAAGGAGCAGGAACCCGAATATTTCGGCAACTCAGAGCAACGGGTAAAGGCATTTGAAAAATGGAACGCTCAAAGAAGCATTTGGGCCGAGAAACAGCGCATTATTTACAGAACACGACGTTTCTTCGCACAGTTGTTTCAAATATATACCGACTTAGAACGTGAGTCGGAGACGCTGGAGTTGATGGTCGGAAACGGGATTATTAAGGAAATCGGTAACAACGCTATAAACCATCCAATACTGCTCAAGCGCGTAAAGCTTCAGTTTGACGCCGAAGCAAATGTAATCAGTATCCATGATACAGACACGGAGCCTGAGCTTTATACTTTGCTTTTACAGGATATACAAGAGATTAATCACAGCGCAATAAAGCAGCTAAAAGAAGATTTGCACGAAAATTTTTATCATCCGTTGGATCGCAATGATTCGCCGGATTTTCTGAAGATTTTGACGCACAAGCTCTGTTCTGACAGCCGATTCATTACTGAGGAGAATGACAAACTCGACAGCGAAGATAGGCTTATTATGACTTTGAATCCGGTATTTTTTGTCCGGAAGCGCATTGGCGGAACGCTGAAGACAATCGAAGAAATCATAATGAACATAGAAAATACCGGCTATGTACCCGGACATCTTCTGAATTTGGTAGACGGAGGCAAAGTCGAGATTCCAGAGGACGAGTACGAGCCAGCAATTGAGGAGCAGCTTGCTGCCCTAAACGGTGAAAGCCTGTCCATCTTGCTCTCAAAGGAAGCGAACAGGGAACAGCTCGAAATCGCCAAACGTATAGAGCATTACAATGCAGTTTTGGTACAGGGACCTCCCGGGACCGGAAAAACTCATACCATTGCAAACCTGCTTGGACATTTTTTGGCACAAGGTAAAAGTGTTTTAGTTACCAGCCATACCAAAAAGGCTCTCGCGGTACTTAAAGAAAAAGTGCCGGACGAAATCAAGGGTCTGTGTGTTTCGGTTCTGGATGACACCAATCTGGATATGGTTCGTTCTGTAGATAGTATTTCGGAGTATATGTCAAGACATACGGCGAACGAGTTGAAAAAGCAGGTGGAATCAGATAAGCGGCAACGTGCGGAAATCATCAAACAACTTGCCGACATCCGAAAAAAGATTTATGTCATTAAATACAAAGAATTTGAGCCTATCGTTTACAACGACGGCAATAGCTATTCGCCCGCAAATGCTGCTGCATTTGTCAATGCTAATGCAATGGAGCTATCATACATACCCGGAAAAGTAAAACTATATCACTCTCTACCCATTACCACTGAGCAGCTTATCAGGCTTTACCGCAGCAACGCCGAATTGTCGGAAGCGGAGGAACGTGAGCTGACCTATGATATTCCCTCACCAGATAGTATACCGTCCCCCGCAGAGTTCACTAATGATTTATGTAAAGCCGCAGAATGTATAGCGGCAATTGATAGAATGGCAAAAGAACTAAACATTCAAATCGATATCGATATATCTAACAAGACTCTAAACATTAATGACGGGGTTATTTCTGTTCCGTTTGTACAAAATCCGTTTGCAGAGAGATTGGAACAACTCTCGCAATATGTTAGCACCTTCAAGAGTATTGACGGATGGATGATCTATGCGGCAGCAGATGGTCGCAAGGGCGGCGGATACCGCCAGAGATGGGAGATGCTTATAAGCGCTATTGAGGACACGGCAACTTGTGCCGACGCTATCGTCACGCAAATGCTTGGGCGCAGCATTGTGATCAAGCCTGAAATTACATTGACACAGCTATCGTCGTATTTAGAAAATGTTCTTAAACTTTTCCAAAAGAAAGGAAAGATTACCAAGCTCGATTTGCTGTTAAATAAACCGCTGAAGGCGGTACTGTCAGTTATAAGCATTAACGGGGTACCAATTGCGTCGGAAAGCGATTGCAGATTGGTACAGCATTATCTAACGCTTCAAGAGAAAAGAAATCAGACTGCCTTGCTTTGGAACGAGTTGATGGCAAAGCACGGCATGCCAGAGTTTTTTTCGCTGGGCGACGAGCCTGAACATATCGGGTTGCGGATGATATCAAATATCAGGCGCTATCTAGACTGGTATCAAAATGAATATGCCCAACTGGTGCAGCTTGTAAAGCAAGCAGGGCTGAATGCCGACGCTATTTTTTGTGAATCAGAACTGGACTCTGAGTTAACGCGTACCCAAAAGATACTTGGCACAATCCAAAAGAAACTCTCCCGGTACATTGACCTTGCCAATCATTTAATCACATTATGTGGCATCGAGGATCGTAAAACACAGGCGATCCGCACTCTATCCGAAGGAGAGCGCAAGTATTCTTCTATCTGCAATTTGCTTATCAGTGCTATTGCAAGCAACAAACCGGAAAACTACGAGCGATACTATCAGCAGTTATCCGAACTGTACTCTAAATATTCGCTCAAGGTAATGCGTGAAGAAATGCTAGCATTAATAGAACCTGTTGCGCCAGAATGGGCAGACGCGATCAGAAACCGCGTGGGAATCCACGGAGATGTAAACTGCCCGCAAACAATTGAAAGTGCGTGGAAATGGAAGCAGTTTGCCGGAATCATCGACTCCATCATAGCCGAACCATTTGAAGAACTTCAGCACAGAGCGGTTATGCTTGGGAACGAGCTGCGCCGAATTACAGCAAAGGTTGCAGTCAATAGTGCGTGGTATCATCTGATGCTCCGTTCAGAGCGCGATCTGGATATGAAGCAGGCGTTGCAGGGATGGAAGCTCACGGTAAAGAAGATCGGTAAAGGGACCGGCAAGAATGCGCCCGCTCTTAAGAAGCAGGCTCGAGAGCTAATGGCCAAATGTCAGAAAGCTGTTCCTGCTTGGATCATGACAGTCAATAAAGCCATGGAAAACCTCGACCCAGCCAGTAACACCTTTGACGTCATCATTGTTGATGAGGCCAGTCAATCCGATATTTCGGCGCTTGGCATCGTCTATATGGCAAAAAAGATCATTATCGTGGGGGATGACAAACAAGTCAGCCCTATGGCGGTAGGCATAGATATCGGCAAGATGAACGCGCTGCGCGATATGTATATCAAGGATATCATACCCAACTGGCATTTGTTTGACGCAAAGACATCACTCTATGATATTGCGGGGACGACTTTTCAGCCGCTGATGCTGCGTGAGCATTTCAGGTGCCTTCCGGATATTATCGGTTATAGCAACAAGCTGTCCTATGACTTTAAAATCAAACCGCTGCGCGGTGCCGGAACCAGTCGAATATCTCCTTCCATTGTAAAGTTCAGAGTTAAAGACGGAAGACGAGAAGGCAGACAAAAGATAAATACCAAAGAAGCAGAAACAATTGTCGCTTTAATGATGGCCTGCATAGAGCAAAAAGAATACGAAGGCATGACTTTTGGTGTAATTTCGCTCTTGGGTGACGAGCAGGTGCAAAAGATACAACAAATTATCCTGCAAAGGATCGACCCTGCTGTTATTGAGCAGCGGCGCATCCTGTGCGGTAATGCTTCACACTTCCAAGGCGACGAGCGTGACGTGATATTTCTTTCGCTTGTTGACAGCAATGAGGGCGATGGTCCGCTCAGCATGGCTGGAGAAGGCGCTGATCAATCGAGAAAGCAACGCTATAATGTCGCAGTCAGCCGCGCCAAGGATCAATTATGGGTGGTACATTCTCTTGACTATACAAAAGATCTTAAAAGTGGTGACTTGCGCCGCGATTTGCTGGAATATGCAGATAATCCTAAGGCATTTGCTCAACTTACAGAAAAAGTCAAGGCGGAAGCAGAGTCCCCGTTTGAGGAAGCCGTCGCCAAGGCACTTATTGCTTCCGGCTATCATCTCGTGCAGCAATGGGAAGTAGGCGCTTACCGCATCGACATGGTCGTGCTGTATAACGGCAGCAGTGTTGCCATAGAGTGCGACGGCGAATCGTTTCACAGTGGTGATGAAAAGGTTCGCGCTGATATGGAACGACAGGCCATCTTGGAGCGAATCGGTTGGCGGTTTATCCGTATTCGCGGAAGTGAATATTTCAGAGACCCCGAAAAGACAATGGAAAGAGTTAAACGCGAATTAAACGAATATGGTATTTTCCCCGAATCAATTTTGAATGAACCTACGGAGCAACCTGCGTCCGCGCTGCTTGACCGCGTTAAGATACGTGCCGAGCAAATTTTGGATGAATGGCACTCGCGGAGCAATGATATTATTGATATCCCATATGAACCAGTCACTCCAACTACGTCGGAGCGAGTGACTACGCTACTTCAGAAAAAGGGCTAAATAAAATTCAGATATGATCCAAAAGCGTAAAAGCCCATAGTTTCACTAACTACGGGCTTTTTGCCTTTTTAAAGCTGTAAATTAAGTTATAACATCTAGGCACTGCTAATTTCTGTTTTACACAGTCTGACGGGGTGCCTTGACATCCGAAAAACAAACCCTAAAATTAAAATGAATAATATTGACGTAAGCAGCTTTTTGAAATACTATCTATATTAATTCATAAATAGGGTATACAAATATTATATAATAAATCTACAGGAGGAAGAACAATGAACTATAATAATAATAAAATCAGCATTGAAAAAGAGGTAGAATTAATTAATACCGCAAAGGTGCATTATAACTTACCTATAGCAAAACTTGTAGAGATAGCGTTGACCCGACATGAAGGAAAACTGACCTCCAGCGGTGCCTTAAGCGTTAGGACCGGCAAATATACCGGCCGTTCACCAAACGATAAATTCATTGTTAACGACGGAGAGGTTTCCAAGGACATCTGGTGGGGCGATATCAATAAACCTATGAGCCAGGAAGCCTTCCAAAATATATATAACAGGCTTCTAGCTTATCTACAGAACCGTGAACTATTTGTTTTCGAAGGTTATGCCTGTGCTGACCCCAATTATCGCTACCCTATCAGGTTTATCAACGAAATGGCCTGGCAAAATATCTTTGTTCGGCATCTTTTTTTAAAAATGGAACCTGCTCTGCTAAAAGGATTTAAACCCTCCTTAACAGTTATAGCAGCTCCGAACTTCCAGGCCGACCCCAGCATAGATAAAACAAACTCCGAAGCTTTTATCATTATTAATTTCTCCCGGAGGCTAATTCTTATTGGAGGAACGCACTATGCCGGTGAAATTAAAAAGTCGGTTTTCTCGGCATTGAATTTCCTGTTGCCCCGGCAAAATGTACTATCCATGCATTGTTCCGCAAATATGGGAAAAGAGGGCGATGTAGCACTGTTTTTTGGCCTTTCCGGAACGGGTAAGACCACCCTTTCCGCAGATCCCGAACGCTTCTTGATCGGCGATGATGAGCACGGCTGGTCTGAAGAAGGCATCTTTAATCTGGAAGGCGGCTGCTATGCCAAATGTATCAATCTTTCCCGGGAGCGTGAACCCCAGATCTGGGATGCCATTCGCTTTGGCAGCGTGGTGGAAAATGTTGTTGTAGATCCTGTTAGCGCTGAAATAGACTTTAATGATAGCAGTATCACGGAAAATACCCGGGCAGGGTATCCCGTGGAATACATTTCCGGCTCTTTAATTCCGGGAGTCGGCGGCCATCCCCGGGTAATCATTTTCCTTACTGCAGATGCTTTTGGAGTAATGCCCCCTGTAGCCAAATTAACCGGGGAGCAGATTATATATCATTTCTTGCTGGGCTATACCAGTAAACTGGCCGGGACGGAAAGAGGTATTACCGAGCCGGTCGCAACTTTTTCTACCTGTTTTGGGGCTCCTTTTCTTCCTCTAAATCCCCAAATCTATGCGAGAATGCTGGAAGAAAAAGTATCCCGGCATCAGACGGATGTTTACCTGGTTAATACGGGTTGGAGCGGCGGAGCTTACGGAACGGGAAAAAGAATCGAACTTAAATATACCCGGTCTATTGTAAGTGCTGTTATCAAAGGGCAGCTTAACAGCGTCGAGTATGATCAAGATCCGTTTTTTAACCTGATGATTCCCCGGGAGTGTCCCGGAGTTCCCCAAGAAATATTGCATCCGGAAAATACCTGGAAAGACCGGAATGCCTTTCAAAAACAGGCCGGCCATCTGGCAGACCTTTTTGAGGATAATTATTCCAAACTGAAGTCAAGCGAGGAGCTGCGGGACTTGTTAGGTTCCTCCCGTTCCTCGCGCTTAAAATGATAATAAATTTGCTATCTCTTCCGCTGCTCTTACCATGAGGGCTTGGGAGTTTTGGAAGAGACTTGGAACAATTTGCAAATTTAATTTGTTATTGACATATATAGATTGTCGATATATAATGCATATATAGATAATCTATATATAGGAGGGACAGATTTGGCAATTGATAAAAGCCTTGTAACGGGAAGTACAACCATGTTGATATTAAAGCTCCTTGAAGAAGCGGATATGTACGGCTATCAAATGATTGAGGAACTTAACAAAAAATCAAAAAATGTTTTTGAGTTAAAGGCGGGGACACTATATCCACTACTTCATACTTTAGAGCAAAAAGAACTGGTCACTTCCTATGAACAAACCGCAGATAATGCAAGGGTGCGGAAGTACTACAGCATCACCAAAAAAGGTCACAAATATTTATGTGATAAAAAAGAGGAATGGAAAACATTTATTTCTGCAGTAAATGATGTTTTAGGAGCTGCAAATTATGCAACAGCCTAATAACGTAATTGAATATTTAGAAACCGTGCGTCAACAAATTCGGTGGAAAAAGGCACAACCGGTTATTTTAGAGGAAATCGAGAATCACTTAATTGACCAAAGGAATGCTTTCTTAAAGGAGGGTTTTGATGAGACAACGGCAACTGATAAGGCAATTGCCGAGATGGGAGACCCTGTTGTTGTGGGTGAGCAACTTGATAGAACACACAGACCAAGGCCAGATTGGACTTTGCTTACACTAACGGGCATGATGCTTCTTTTAGGGCTTGTAATTCAATTTTTTATTAGTTCTACCATTGATGGTGTAGGTCCCTTTGGAAAACAAGTTTTATGGGCAGGTATTGCATTTATAGCTATGTCAGCTACATATTTCGTTGATTTCACAGTCATTGGGAAATACCCTAAGATCATATTCTTTGCACTCTGTGTAGTAACAATAGCTTTTTATTTCTCTGCAGAAACAATTAATGGCAGAGCAACAAATACTATTTATCCACTGCTGCTGTTTCCAACAGCCTTTGCCGGGTTTATATACAGTATGAGAAATAAAGGCTATACCGGGCTTGTTCTTTGCGGGGCAGCTTTTGTTATACCAGCCTTTCTGTCCGTAATTGTGCCCAGTTTAACAGTCCTTTTTTTGCTGAGTGTTTCATGTCTTATAATTTTGACAGCTGCTGTTTTGAAAGGCTGGTTTAGCGTAAGAAAACTACCGGCTATGCTAATTCTGTATATCCCAACTGCTGTCGTTTTATCGATGCCTTTTTTCATGAGTATGGGTGATGGATATAGAGCAAAGAGATTGCAAGTCGTATTTAATCCTTCCCTTGACCCTATGGGAGCGGGATATATAGGAACTCTTATCCAACGAGTTCTGTCACATTCACAGTATATCGGCGGGGGCTCACCTATAGATTGCTATGGAGCTTCTAACGTATCGCAGATTTTACCTGGAATTAATACCGATTTTTTGTTAACCTATTTGATCTACAGATTTGGGTGGATTGTACTTTTAGGTATTATTGCATTATTTGCTGCTTTTATTATTAGAGCGGTTATTCTATGTAAGAAGCAGAAAAGCGTACTCGGCTTTCTAACTTCTACTGCAATTGTTTCAACGTTCGCAGTACAATGCACCGTATATATAGCTTCAAATTTAGGGTTTTTGCTTTTTTCTCCGCTGTCATTGCCACTCATCTCTTATGGAGGGAAATTCCTCATTACAAATATGCTCCTAATCGGACTATTGTTTTCAGTATTTCGCACAGGTACATTGGTAAGGGATAAAGCTGGTTCTGCATCGACGTATCTTAACCATTTTATTGAATATAATAATGGGCAAATTATTATTAATCTAAAGACCTGGCTTATCAAATGAATAAAAATTATGAAGGTTGCTGACCCATGAAAACTATATATTATAAAAAGACGGAAACCTCAAATTTATATGGTTTCCGTCTTTTCGTATGGTTTTGTGGCATGGTTCAGTAATTTGCCCTATGAACCGTGCCTAAAGTCGGTGCTTTTTCTTTTCTCCCCAGTTGTGTATACTAAAAAGAAATAATGACATAAGAGGGTAGCTGTGGGTAAAAAGGAAAAACCGCCTGTTACAACAGGTGAAATCATTCAACTGCGGATCGAGAATAATGGATAACGCGTATCAATGGGGGCCATTTTACGAGGCACTCGACGACAAATTGCTTGTATACAGTGATAAGCGGGATGGAACATTGTAGTGGATTGGGAAGGCGAGGCAGGGATATGCAAATTAAAGAGATTTGGCCGTTTTTGCTTCCGGGGGTGTTGCTTCAGGTTTTGATGCAGATCCTCTACATTGTGGAGAGCGTGAGAGAAGATAACCGAAAGCCGTTGCATCGCACCCTATATATCTTATCTATTGCTGTTTTCGGCTTAGCCGCCATTGCCTTTCATCTATTCCGTGCCGAAAAAATGCCGCCCAAGGATACCTCTACTGCCGAAGTGGAAAGGGCTAACCACCTCACAAACAAGGGTATTTTTTTTCTTCTTCTGATTTCTTTTCAAGTGATGGGACTGCATATGCTGGCGGAGAATGCTGGAACTGCAGCGTATATGCCCTTGCTTTGGTTGCTGACAATCTCTTTTCTCATTATGCTCCTGTACAATCTGCTTCCCGAAAAAAAGAGACTTATAACCGAACCCCTTTTACCGATGCTGCAACTTATCTTATGCATTCCAATTCAATACCTGGATGTTTCGGGGGACAATTTATTTCTTTCCATCATTGCGGGCTTCAGCGCAATTAATCGCGCACCGCTGCTCCGAGCGAAGGTGTATGGGATCGGTGCCCTGGGTGCTTATCTTTTGGGCAGCACGACAAGAACAATATTTTTATCCCAAAGCACCGAAATGAGTGACCTTGTGCGGTATTTTTTCGTCAACACGATTGTGGTTCTTCTTGCGCTGCTCGCGTTTTACACATTAAAAAAACAGATGATTACAAGCGTTAGGTTGGAGTCCGCCCTCCGCACGGTCAATGAACAATCCGAAAAACTGAAAGGTTTAGCCGTAATCGAAGAACGAAACCGCATCGCTGCCGAAATGCACGATACGGTCGGCCATACTCTGACCGCAGCTGTACTGGCATTGGAAGCGGCGGAGGGACTCGTATCGGAGCCACAGGCGGCGCAAAAACTGCGTCAAGGAAAAGAACAGGTACGGCGCGGGCTTTCGGAGCTTCGTGCTTCCGTCAAAGTGGTTCGGGCGGGAAACGAAACAGATTTCGCAGCCGCCCTCAGTCGGCTTTTGCAGGAAATCCGGTCTGATACCGGACTTGATATTCATATCGTTATGGAATCAGAGATCGCCTTACCCCCGCTTAAAGCGGGCATTCTGCTCTCAGTGGTCAAGGAGTGCGCAACCAATGCGATCAAGCATGGGCACGCAACTGAGGCGGACATCCTGATTGGCCAGCATAATGGACAGTTGCGGTTTGCCTTTACCGATAATGGCTTTGGAACCGGTACGATAAAATCCGGCTCCGGGCTGTCCATCATGCGGGAGCGCGTACAAAGCGTGGGCGGGACGCTGGAAATAGAAAGTGCGCCGGGAGAAGGATTCACCATCAGCCTTATTATCCCCGCTGCACAGAGAAAGGAGGATGCAGAGTGAACCGGATCAAGGTGCTGCTGGCGGATGACCAAACCATCATCCGGGACGGGCTGCGCGCGCTGCTGGAAACAAATCCTGATATTGAAGTGGTTGCTGAAGCAAAAAACGGTATGGAGGCTTATGAACAAACGAGCATCCATCACCCGCAGGTCGTTCTTATGGATATTCGAATGCCACAAATGGGAGGCGTGGAGGCCACGCGCCTGATCAAGCAAGATTTCCCCGAGACGGCGGTTTTGGTATTAACGACCTTTGATGACGATGAATCCATCCTCGGCGCCATTACCCATGGCGCTTCGGGGTACCTGCTCAAGGACATCAGCGGTGCGAAATTGTCCGAAGCCGTTCGTGACGCCGTGCGGGGCAGCGTCATTTTACCGGGGAACATCGCCGCAAAGATCACAAAACATATTGGCAAGCAAAGACGGGCTGAAACATCGCTTTCGGACTTTACCCAACGTGAGCAGGATATCATTCGTCTGCTGATGCAGGGGAAAAGCAATCAGGAAATCGCGCAGACACTTTTTCTAACTATCGGCACAGTCAAGAATTATATCAGCCAAATCTACCGCAAGGCAGGAATCACCGACCGGGCTAATGCCATATTGCACTTTAAGGAATTAGGATTTAAGGTATAGGTTTTTTAGCGACGGGAGCTACGGCTCTCGTTTTTTATTACCTCATATATGACTCCGGTAACTTATCATATGACCACTCATTCCTCTATACTGAACATGGAAAAACCGGGAATAGTGTTCAAAGGCATCAATTGTTTTACCACAAATCAATTAAGGGAGGTCGAATCGCATGAAAAAGCAAAAGGTGTCAAAATTTTGGAATATGGGTACAGCCATCGGGTTGTGCACCGCCGTCAGTATTGTACTGGGGGCATTGCTACAAAATGTGGTGATGTGGCTGTGCATAGGTGCCGGCATAGGCGTGGTGCTCGGAGCGATTTCCGTAAATAAAAAATTGCAAGACAAATAACCCATTAAAATAAGGAGGTTTTTACATTATGAACGAGTTTGTAATTACAAAGGATATGCTCCTGATTCTCTCTCCGCTTATTCTGCTTCAGCTTGGTCTGGCGGTGTACTGCGGTGTTAAAATCTTCAGGGAAGGTGTTCAAAACCTGAACAGGTGGGCATGGCTTTTCATCTGCCTGCTTGTCGATGTAATCGGCCCGGTTTTATTCCTTCTTGTGGGAAGGAGGAAGGAATGCAAATGATTACGGTAAAGGGGCTTGTAAAAGATTTTGGCAGCTTCCAAGCATTAAAGGGGCTAGATATCTTCCTTACTAAATGTACAGAGCTGGACGCCCTCCGGCTTGTTGGTGGAAGCGCAAAAGCTCATGCCGTCGGTTGCTCCATCTTTATTTCTTCCCCTGATCGTGACAATTATGTTCATGATATTCATGATGGCGTTGGCTTTGCCAGGGCTCAGGCGTATGGAGTGGAATGTCCGTGTTGCACATTGAAAGATAGAAGGAGATGCGGATATGCAAAATACAGTATTATTCAAGGGTCACAAAATATGGGCCTGGTTTATCCTTTTATCCATCTTAATCAGTTTACTTCTTGCCTTGTTCTCCGGCAGTCTGCAAATCAAGCGGGCTATGCGTGCCGACGTGCCGCTTAACGAATTTAAGGCGCATATGGATGAGCGTATTCCCGCCCTAATGAAGCTGTATGAGATACCGGGTTGCAGCATCGCGCTTGTGAAGGACGGCGAAATCGTATGGACTGAGGCGTTTGGTTATGCGGATGTGGAAAGCGGCAGGAAGTTGACAGTCGATACGCCTATGAGCGTGCAGTCTATTACAAAATCCGTTACAGCCTGGGGGATAATGCGGCTTGCGGAAAAGGGTTTAATTGACTTGGATGCTCCGGTATCGCAGTATTTAAAAAGCTGGCAATTTCCGCATTCGGGCTATCCGACAGAAAAGATTACGACACGCCAGCTTTTAAGTCACACTGCGGGGATGCCACTGGGCGATTTCAACCATATCTACGCCCCTGGCGAGGCAATGCCCTCTAACTGGGATGTGACGACCAAGGAGGCGGTGCCCACGCGCGAGGCAGGGGCGGGATTTGCCTACTCCAATGTGGGTTACAATCTTCTGGAAATTCTAATAGAGAATGTCACAGGGCAAAGCTTTTCAGAGTATTTGCGCTCGGAGGTATTTCTACCGCTGGGCATGGAAAGCGCCACCTTTGAGATAGACTCAGCGGCTACGCCTTACCCGCCTACGGGATATAACCTTAGCGGAAAGTCGGTACCGGTCTATCTCTATCCCTCAAAGGCTTCCGGCGGCCTGTTTGCTACAGCACATGATATTGCGCGCTTTGCGGCAGCGGGCTTGAAAGAAAACCCTGTTCTAAATACCAAAAGTGTTGAGCAGATGTATCAGCCCGAAAGTTATAAAATCGGAATTTACGGTTTAGTATTTGAGGCATATGGATTGGGTCATTATATTGAAAAGCTGCAGAACGGTTTGAGCAGCGTTTCCCACGGCGGTCAGGGCAACGGCATCATGACGCATTATCAATCTGTGCCGGAAACAGGCGATTCTATCGTGATTCTCACAAACAGCCAAAGGAGCTGGCCGCTTATCGCCTATGTGCTCAGCGATTGGGCGCAGTGGCGAGGCTTCTCGTTTGTTGGTATGGGAAAGATTATCTGGGGGCATTACGGGCTTTGTGCGGTCATCGGTATACTGATCTCTGCAAGTTTGCTCATGATATTGAGGCTGATTGTTGACTCCTATTGGCAAAGGCGGACCGGATTCAGAGTGCTTCGAGCTGGGACGGCAGTTATTCTGCTCGGAGTTCTAATCCGGTGCTTTTTTCAAGAGTATTTGTTTGTTACTTCGGTTTTTCCGGTTTTGTCTGTGTGGCTTGGGGGCTCGGTGTTTGGGTTCTCCATCGTGCTGCTGTTGTCTGCGTTGTTACCCGCATGCTCAAGAAAGCAGGATAAACTCTAATGTTAGATTCAATTTCAGGGGTGCAGCTTCGTGGAAAAAGGAACTGCCCCAAGGAGGATTGACCATGAAAAGTGCGATAAATCGATATCCAATCATCCCATTTATACTGCGGTATATTGCCCTGCATACACTGACCTATCTGTCTTTCGGAATTTTTTTTATGTTAATCAGCCAATACGCTCGATTGAGGGCTTTCTGTATACTCGGTTTTCTTTCAACCCGCTCATCGGATATCCTGAAATCGCCCTGCAAATGCTTGCGTTTTCTTGGCTATTCTGCCACTGGCAGGGAAAAACGCAACACAAGGATACTGGAAGAAAAAGTATCCCGGCATCTGACGGATGTTTACCTGGTTAATACGGGTTGGAGCGCTGCAGTCAAGCGCGGAGCTGCGGGACTTGTTAGGTTCCTCCCGTCCTCCCGTTAAAATTATAATAAATTTGCTATTTCTTCCGCTGCTGTTTCCATGAGGGCTTGGGTGTCATGGAAGAGCCTCGGAACAATTTTCCCGGGTAAGACAACCGCACCTTTTGCTGCGGCAGTACTGCTCATCAACTTGATGGCCTGTTTGCCGTATTTTAACAATAATACAACCGGAGCAAAGAATCAAGGAAATTTCCAGTCAACTCTGTGTCCAAGCAATTTATAAGCCTGCTTATAGGCATTGCCGATGTTTTTTATAATAATTTTTTCAAATGCTGCGGTAACCACCGGCATTGGTGCTTCCGTATCGTCCGTCGCGGATATAACCTTGGAAAAATGAAACAGGGAAAAGCCTGCGCTTTTTCTTTTCTCCCTAGTTGTGTATACTAAAAAGAAATAATGACATAAGAGGGTAACTGTGGGTAAAAAAGAAAAACCGCCTGTTGCAACAGGTGAAATCATTCAACTGCAGATCGATAGCCTCAACCACAACGGGGAAGGCGTCGGGCGCATAAGCGGTTATGCCGTGTTTGTACCGGGGGCGCTGCCGGGGGAGTTAGTGCAGGCCAAAGTTATCTCCCTGCAGAAGAACTATTGCCGGGCGCTGATAGAATCTGTCACCCAGACATCCCCTGAACGTCTTGAGCCTATTTGTGACCAGTACACAGCATGCGGCGGCTGTCAGCTTTTACACCTTGCTTATGGTGAACAGCTGCGTTTAAAACAAAAAACCGTGGAAGATGCCCTTTGGCGGATCGGCGGCCTCCAGATACCCGTGCGGCCAACCATCGGCATGGATGAGCCCTGGCACTACCGCAACAAAGCCCAGGTTCCGGTCGCTGTTCAAAATGGTGAAATTCTTGCCGGGTTCTATGAAAAACGCAGCCATAACATTGTTAATCTTAAGCGCTGCCACCTTCAGCATCCGGACAATGATCAGGTTGCCCATGCCGTTCGCCGCATCCTTGGAGAGCTGAAGATACCTGCCTACCAGGAAAACACACACACCGGCCTGGTGCGACATATCCTGGCCCGCACTTCTTTCTCCACCGGCAACATCCTGGCAGTCATCATAACCAACGGCCGCACCTTCCCCCGGAAGGAAGAGTTTGTTGCAGGCCTGCGCCGGGCAGTTCCCAATATTACCGGAATAGTCCAGAACATAAATACACGCAAAGGCAACACCATCCTTGGCCCTGAAGAAATCATCTTATGGGGACAACCCTGGCTGATGGAGACGCTTGACGGCCTTCAGTTTATAATATCCCCCCGCTCTTTCTTTCAGGTCAATCCCCTGCAAACAGAAGTCTTATACCGCAAAGCCGTGGAGTATGCCGCCTTGACCGGCAGCGAGACTGTCTTTGACCTCTACTGCGGCAGCGGGACTATCTCGCTCTTTTTAGCCCGCGGTGCATGCAGAGTTATTGGCGTTGAATCAGTTGAAGCAGCCATTAAAGACGCCAGAGAAAACGCAGCACTGAATGGGATTACAAACGTAGAATTTCATGCAGGGCCTGCAGAAAAGATAGTCCCCACACTACTTAAAGAAGGCGAAAAGGCCGATGTAGTTGTAGTCGACCCACCCCGTAAAGGGTGCGATGCTGCATTACTGGATACAATGGCCAAAATGCAGCCGCAAAGAATCGTCTATGTTTCCTGCAACCCCGCCACACTAGCCCGGGATTTGAAAATACTTCATCAAAAAGGGTACATACCATTAGAAGCCCAGCCGGTGGACATGTTCCCGCATACGTTCCATGTTGAGTGCGTAGTATTGATAACACGCAATATATAGTGATTTGAAAAAGATGGCAATCAATATATCTTTTTAGCCCCCCAAAGAACTTGGAGAAAACACGTTTAATATGTTAACATTTTATTGGGGGGTAGGTTTTAATGAAAAACAACAAACAGTATAGTGATGAATTCAAAGAGCTGATTATTAAGGAGTGTCAAGAAACAGG
>JAAYFF010000017.1 GCA_012728375.1 Bacillota bacterium
CAGCAAGGCGTAACCTTTCCACAGAACCTTCGTTATTAAATTATGAAGGCTATGGCAGACCTATCATTTTTTATCAAAAGAACCGTTTTTAATATGGGAGGTTAATATTAACCAAATATTAATGAAATATAATACATTTCATAATAAAATTAGCAGGAGAATGCAAGATAATGTAGAATTGTTGAATACTGGATCTTTTTGTATTTGTGCCGGCAGTAAGGGGATAAAGGCGGAATAGCAAGATTCTAAGCGGCAGAAGGCCCGGGCTGGATAAAGGATTGCTGCCAACCGCCGGCCCCATAAATATGGATAAAATTATCATATACTAACTAGGGGGGATGTCTGGAGTAAGCAGGTAATAGAGAAGTTTTTGTTGTTGTGGTTTGAAAAAGAAAACAAGCATTAAGAAGGAGGAAATAACATTGAGTATTAAATCGCGTAAATTATTTGCGATTCTCGTCGTCACCATGATGGTGCTCTCTTTGCTGCCGATGACAGCTTTTGCAGCATCCACCAACACCATAGATAAGGTACCGCAGGTAGCGTCGGATTATGAATTTGAGCAAGACCCCCCTGTGCTGAGTATTAAAGAAAAGGATACTAATTTTTCGCCTAGTGGAGAGACTTTCAGGTTAAGCCTTACCAATGCAGAATGGTTAATGGATGATAACGACAAGTATTTAATTGAAAATTGGACGGACGTCACTGCCGTCACTGTCCTTACCAAAACACTTGCAGAGGTCACTATTGTAGGAACTGGAGGAGCCGGGGCCCCAGCAGATGTATATGTATATGATTTGCCGCTATATACAAAAATAACCGGCGAAGGTGAAGCTCAAGTTACCGTTGATGCCCGCGACAGCAGGCTCAGCAGCGGGACATATGTATTTGCCAACGCTGCAGCAGGGAAAACTATTGCGTCTATCTCCAAAGTTACGTCATTTGCCGGGACTTCCAAAGATTTTGGAACTATACAAATTGATGAAACCAGAATAGGTTCGCTAGGAGTAGATAATGACGGAGACAGTAAAAAACAAACCATTAAGATTAAACTTCCTCCGAAATTTGAATGGGTTAAAGATGATGCTAAAGCAAGCTTTGGCGGCGGATTTGATAACGGTGACTTAGGCTTAGAAGCTTTTTATTTAAGCGAAGATAAAAGAACGCTTGAACTGAGCTTTTTACCCAGCCCCACTACTCGTACAACTCGGGGTTCAATCCTCCTGAAGGGCCTTCAAGTCAAGGCTTACAGAGATGCCCCTTACGGTGAAGTTGTAGCAAGTATTAGCGGTGGTCCCGACATAACCGAGCAAGATTTAGTCGTTGCCAATTATGCCAGCTACAACGTCGAAGTATCTGTTGACGAAGTGAAAGAAATTGTGGCAGGACAATATGATGACAAGACTGCCAAAATAACCATTCAAGAGAATGTGGTCGGTGCTTTAATAGGGGGCAGGGAACTAAGCGTAGTACTTCCTGAATGGGTCAAAGTAAATAGCGTTAAAAATTTAAAAGCATCTGGTGGTTACGTAACAACCGACGATCTAGAATATGCCACCAATCAAAATGAAATCTATTTTACAGTAAAAGAAACTAGTAAGGATAAAAAAAGCAAGTATGAATTTGAGCTTGAGTTAAGTGTTGAAGCGGATAAGACCGGCGATATCGTTGCTGAGTTCTTCGGTGCAGGGATAGATAAGCAGGAAGTGGTTATTGCCAAGGCTGTTGCTCCTGTAACCGTAGAAGTGAATCCAACCGACGTGAAGATTGGTGTGCAAAATCAGTCGGCACCGGACATTATCATTACTGAAACTGCAAAGGGAAGAATTGATAATGATACGGAGGTCTTTGACGGTGATAGACACTTTAGAGTTTCAGTAGGAGATTGGGAAGCTAGTGGTCAAGAGGACCAATTAACTATCACTTTGCCGACAGGTATTACATTCTCTGAGCTTCCCACTGTGGAAGTCACGGAAGGTAATCTGGAGCTTTCCCCGGCTAAACTTGATGATGATAAAAGAGTTCTTTATGTAAATATTAGTTCCTCCAGCACAAAGCCATCAACTATTAAAATTTCTGACATAAGGCTGACACTGGATCGTACTGTTCCCGAAGGTGATTTCTTTGTAGACGTTGGAGGCGGATCTATTGTTAAAAATGATAATTCTAACTCTACAATTAAAAAACCAGTAACCTTTAACAAGGCACGTGTTGTCAGGGCTCTGTTCGGCAAAGTTATCACCCCGGCTCCCGGTGAGACCCGTGCCACCACGACATTCACCATTGACAGCACAACCTACACTGTTGTGGAGAATAACGTAGCCGTTGAGAAGACAATGGACGTAGCACCTTACCTCAAAAATGGCCGCACCTATCTGCCGGTACGTTTCGTTGCCTACGCACTGGGTGTAAGCGAGGACAATATTATTTGGGACCCGGTTAAAGCTTCAGTGACAGTCTTTAAAGGTGACCGTATTGCCCAGATGACCATCGGCAGCAATGTATTAATGGTCAACGGGGTTGAGCTCACCATGGATGCCGTACCGGAAATTACAGACGGCCGTACCATGCTTCCCGTCCGCTGGGTAGCCCAGGCTCTTGGGGCAACCATTGACTGGGATGCTGATACGCAAACGGTAACGGTAAAACAATAATCAATGTTTTCAAAGGTTCAAGTAAAAAGGACTCCTGAGGGGGTCCTTTTTACTTCAGAACCAGTATCATAGAAGGAGGAAATGAGTGTGCATCTAGGAAAATACAGAAAGTTAATTACCGGGATCATTATTGGCCTGCTGTGCACCCTCTCCGCAGGAGTGCTGGCAAGCGCACCGGGTAAGGCCTTTGTATCCGCCTTGCTCGATGCTGATATAGCTTTCCAGTTCGATGGGCAATGGCAGGTGCTCCCGGAGGGCTATACTGTTTTAACTTATGATAACCGCACTTATGTCCCGGCACGCTTTGTAGCAGAGAATCTGGGGGCAAAAGTACAATGGGACGGGATAACGAAGACGATCCGCATAAATACAGTCGCAGAACCATGCGCGGAGTGCCAGGCCCTGCAGAAGGAAAAAGAAACCCTGGAGCAGAAAGTTCAAGAACAAGAGGAAAAAATAAAGGCCTTGGAGAAAGAGATAAAAGAACTGGAGGCGCTGGGAGAAGGGGAAACCCGCAGCCCGGGGCAGCCTGAAGGCAATTACCAGAAGCTGCCCCTTAGCCGGGTCTTGCCCGATATGAATATATCGGTAACCGGTATGATAAAAGATGAACACTATAATATTGTCCGGGTTTACCTGGAAGTGGAAAATAAAAAATCGACCCCCTTGCAGCTGCTTCATTCTCAAACAAAAGCAATTGTCGACGGGGAAGAATATAAGACCTGGGATGTAAGGCATTTTACCCTGGATCAGAGATGGTACCATAATATTGACGAGGAAGAGGTAGAGTCCGGTTATATAATCCTGCCTGCCCTTCCAGAAGACAGCAAAGAAATGCTTCTGCAACTGACTGTCCTTCATAACGATGCAGACCAGAAAACAACGACAGTGGAATTTGCCATTAGCCTTGATTCATAAATAAGCGGGAGACAAAAAAAAGATGAAAAAAGCACTATATATTCTTCTGACAGCAGTTTTATTTTTTTTCCTTACAGCGCCGCTCTGTGTCGCAGGCTCAGCGAATACAGAAGAAACAACAAATAGTCTGAGCTATGAAAAAGCAGTTGATCTGGCTCTCAAGAACAGTATCGATCTGCGCAATGCCAGGCAAAGCGTCGTCCAGGCGGAAGAAATTCGGGACCGGGCGGCAGAACTCCGGGGTATAGGATATCTGCCCGTAGGACCGGGCTACAATGATGAAGACGCCGCGGCCCGCAGCGTGCTTTTATCTTTTTTACAGGCGGATATTTCCTGGCAGATGGCGAAAAAGCAGGTGGAGATAACGGAGGAAGCGATTGCCTTTCAGGTGAGAGCTGCCTTTGATGATGTCAGGAAAAAGATCAATGAAATTGAGCTTGCCGGGTTGTCTTTGGATTTCACTGCTTTAAAACTTAAGCAGGCTGAGATAAAGGTAAAATATGGAGCTGAAAGCCCCTTTAACCTGCAGGATATTCAAAGCCAGTATAATGAAGAGAAGCAACGAAAAGAGCTGCTGGACAAACAACTTAGCGAAGCCTATTTAAAGCTGAACAATCTGTTGGGTCTGGAAGAAAGCGAACGTTATGACCTGGAAGATGAGACAAGTGCCCTGCAAGATGAAGAAACAAGCGATGGTTTGGAAGAGGAAGAAACGGATGCCCTTGAAGAGGATGATTCTTTGTTTGTCTTTTTAGAGGAGAAGATAGACCTTGATGCTCATATAAGCCGTGCCCTAAATGATCATCCTTCTATTTGGCTGCAGGAGCAGAAAATTAAGCTGGCCGAGTATGAACTGGAACTGTACACATACAATGTCGGGGCTCCTCCCTATGCCGCAAAACAAATCGAGGTAACTAAGGAGAAAAATAACCTGGCTTCCCTTCGTCAAAATGTGGAAACAGCATTGCGCTCCAGCTATTATCAGCTCAAGCAGATGGAAGACCAGTACAGAACCCTGGAGGAAAGCCTTTCCCGGGCTGAAAATATGCTGAAGATGACCAGGGTCCGCCATAGTGTGGGTATGGCCATAACCTCCGATATCCGGCAGGCCGAGCTTGCAGTTGCTCAGATCCAAATTCAGATGGAAAACATACTTATTGCCTACGAGCAGCTTAAACAGCTCTTTTACAAACCCTGGCTTAACCCGGCGATCTAGTGTGGCTCTGCTGCGGTAAGAGCGGCAAGTAAGCGGAGATGCGGCTCAACGAAAATTTAATGGGGCGTACATTAAGAAACGCCCCATTAAAGACAAAAGATATATGTTCCTTTTCTCTTACAACATAAAATCCTAATTTTACAAATGCTTTAATGACGTTTTTAATAGGAGCATCTACCGGGAATTTCATTTACTAAACACCTGTCTCAGCAATAAAAGCTTCAAGCACAGCTGGTTCATCCATTACTTCTTCCCCGAATGTTTCAATATGGAATTTTATTGCGGATTTAACATCTGCCAGCGCTTCTTTATACGAATCACCCTGATCTACTATAACACCTTTAAGTCCTAAGGGATAAGCAACATAACCATCAGAATGTTTTTCTACAACTAATTTATATTGCTTCATTATTTGCAGGCCCCTCCATTTTATTAAATAAAGAGAGAGTCGAGAAATTACGCTTCCCTAAATAATTTGTAGCGTCCGGCGTTTCCTTGAAATTTGCCGGGGCAGCTCACTTTCCCTGTTAATATTATATCACAGGAGTCGGGTAATGCGAATATTCTTTTATTGTATAATTTTACTATCCAATAATATCCAGGCTGTATTCTTTGTCAGTAAAAGGCAACAGCGAAAGGTAGCCCGAATATTTTTCAAGGAAATCGGTCAGCGACATAACAGAAGCGGTGTGCTCATGTTCTACTTTTTCGTTATCTTCTTGTTCGTTGCCATAAGCAACTGAACCGGGTATGGGGAGGGCCATCCTGCTTCCGTCTTCCGGATCGGCCGCATAGCCTCCCCGGAAATCACCGTGATATCCATAGATCTCAGTCCCCGGTTTAACAAACTGCTGGGCTGTTTCATAAGCCTCGACCACATGAGAAAACCCATACTTATCGATGTACGCATAGCCCTTTGGAGTTTTGTTTACGCTGAGGGCCTTTTCCAGTTCTGCGGTAAAAGTGCCAGTGTTATTTTTGGCGTTGTTTCCACTTGTTTCTATTGTCGTTTCAGTTTGCACGGCAACGCCGGACAGATGTGCAATCTCCATTTTATTT
The DNA here is from genome assembly GCA_012728375.1 of Bacillota bacterium. Taxonomy (GTDB): domain Bacteria; phylum Bacillota; class Dethiobacteria; order DTU022; family UBA8154; genus DUNV01. The sequence goes on from JAAYFF010000017.1 coordinate 5,848, forward strand.
TCAACCCCTCCATTAAAGTTATACATTCAACGCTATGAAAGCCCCACATGGTTGTCATCGCTATGAAAGTTACCATTCCAGTCATCCTGAGCAAGGCGTGTCATCCTGAGCAAGGCGTGTCACCCTGAGCAAGGCGTGTCACCCTGAGCAAGGCGTGTCATCCTGAGCGCAGCGAAGGATCTTATTGTTTAAACGAAGCAACCAGAAAGTTCCAAGTTATTAACTGCTATAAAAAACATCGGCCAACAGAGGGCCGATGTTAAGGCAGGAAAAAAATATTCTGGTTTACAGTAAAGAGGCGGCTTTACTTCCTTATGGCTTCAAAGTAATAGATACGTGCTCTATCTCGCCGGATTTGGGGAAGTAATCGGCCTCCGCACCGAGGAGACGGGCGATGATTACTGCCGGAACAAAATGGGTATTGTTTTTCTCTTGTAAAAATTTGTGGCCAATAGGTTGTGTTTTGGTGGTACCTTTTTCCGTTAAAGAAAGTGTTGAACTATCCTTATCTATAATTATCTCGACGTTTTTCCCCCTGAAGCCGATTTTTTTCACCGAAGGGAAGGATAAAATTTCAACGGCAAAAAAATCAGCAATAAAATCAACAGGCACAAAAACATGCCCGTAGCTTAGCCATGGTGCATGAGATATCTTTTCAGGTTCTCCGTCTTTAAAATAGAATTCCTGACCCACAAAGATAACAGCATTGCCGGCAGGTGCAACGGTTTGTTCAAAGGTTAAAACAAAGGTTCTGGAGACCCTGTTGCCGGCAGACATAGAAACAGTATAGCTTCCGTAATCCTCAGCCTGCAGCACAAAATTTGCTTTACCGTTTTGAAATGTTTTTTTCGAGATAAGGTTTACCCCCGGGGGAACAACTATGTTGTACTCTTTTGTTTCTTCATAAGCAGGCTGGCCGTTTTTATCCAGCAGGGTTGCTTCCACTGCGGCCGTAAGGCCTTCTAGACTTATTTCGAGATGGATCTGTGACGGCATATTGACGATCCGGACATCAATATTATCCTGCAGGCCTTTGCCTTCTGCCAGGTAAGCTGCTGTGACTGTCGCAAGTCCTGCTTTCCCTTTTTCCGTTATTAAGGCCTTGCCTCCACCGGTCTTTTCAACCAGCAAAAGGTCAGGACGGTTTGTAGAAAAAAAGATATTAATATCTTCACTTGTGAGAGGAGCCCTGCGAAAACCATACTGTCCGACAAGGACTGTTTCAAGCTCCAGGCTGTTCCGTTTCTTCGCATTTTCGCCGGTCCGCAGTACCGGCTCTGCTGACGCCGGCCCGCCATTATCCATATCCCTTACTGTAAGCTCAATTTGTGAAACAGCACCGAATTCTCTCGAGTGTACAGTAAGCGTATCAAAGATATCGGTACCTGCCAGTGAAGCCGTAACCTGATAATCTCCCGTTTTCTCAACCTGGAAGCGGGCTAGAAAATTTTCCGAAAGACTGGATGATAGTTCAACCTCGACTGCATTGTGTGCAGGATCAATAACAGAAACCTGCAAAAGCTCTTCCGGCAGGTGTTGGCCGGGTTTATTTCCCGCTGCAATTTTATTCCCGAAAGAATCTTCTACGATAAATTCAACTTCAGCCATCCGTCCGACTTCCAGGAAAAAGCTTTCTTCTTTCCCTTTGATTTGTGCCGGTTTGCCCGGCAGAACAGTTACTTTTATGTCTTTCTTATAAGGGCCCACCCGGACCTGGTATTGATAATCGCCAGCCGTAAAATTTTTCAGCGTCACTTCTGCTGTGCCGTTTTTATCCAGCCTGGATGATTTGACTAATTTAAACGCTTCTCCTGCAAAAGATTCAAATAGGGCTGCTTCCTGGTTCAATAAGAGCGGGAAGTTTTCACCTGTAACCAGTGAAATAGTAAAATCCTCGCCTGCTTTAACCCGGTCAGGGCTTTTAAGACTGATATCAAGAGATGTATCAAGGGAAACTGCTGGTAGATTAGATTTGTTTTCGCCAAGGCTGCTTGCCATACCTGTCGCCGGCAGCAGTGGAAGCAGAGCCAAAATTGTCAGTTTTATAAAGGCGCTTTTTAATTTTTTGTTCATTGTCTTATACCTTCTTTCTACTATATATAACGAAAAAAGCCAGAAAAAGGTATGCCTGTTGCATGAAATACTTACATTATTTTTGGTGAATTCCTGGTTACAGGAAGCGATTCAATAGTATCTGCTAAAGGATCTGGTTATTTTTTGTAGAATTAAATTAAGACAATATCTACTAGCCCAGGGGAGTTTTTATGAAATTGTTTAAGAACGGCTTTCTTCTTTTATTAATAATCTCTCTGGTTGGAACGGTCTTGTTCTATTCCATCAAGGAAAGCGTGCAGATTAAATTAAATGAAAGGATACAGTACAGCCTTGAATTAACCCGGGAAGCGCAAGAGCTGTTTGCTGACGGAGAATATGCCGAAGCAAAAGAGCTGCTCCTGGAATCGCTTGCGCTCAATAAGCTTAATCCCCATACATACACCTGCCTTGCGTTTGTAGAATTGAATCTGGGAAATTACCAGCAGGCATACGAATATTTTGTCAGCACCTTAAACATGAATGCCACATCAGTTGAGATCATACAAAGCCTGGCGCAGATCCTTCTGGAAAGCGGTCATTATGACGAAGCAGAAAAGTACCTCTCCTATGGCCTGCAGGACTATCCGGAAAATGAAACCCTGCTGGATCTGCTGGATCAAGTAAGAAATGCCGATATTCCTGTTCATACAACAAAGTAGGTGATCATAATGGACAATAAGGAATTAAAGCTGTTTTCGTTGCGCTCAGCCATGATTTTCCTTTACATAGTCTTTGTTGCCATTATCCCCTTGGCCATGCGTGTACAGGTAGTGGAGTTTAATTCTCCCGTGGAAACCTGGCTCCCATTGGCTTCAAAAACAATTACAGAATTATTTGCCCAGTTTAGATTTGATCTGCTGGTTACAGCAACAATTCTGCTTATTGTTGCTGCACTGCTCAAAATGTATTATGAGCACGAAAACAAGACCATTACCAACAGCTACCTGGATTATCCAATCGTTGTGTTCGCTTTTCTCATTATTTTATCCGGTCTTCTCAGCCCGTATATCAACTTGGCGTTTTACGGCTACTATAACCGCGGCGAGGGTTCTTTTGCCTATCTTTGCTACCTGTTTATCTTTATCGTTGCCGCCAACTTTATCAACGCTGAAAAGGATAAAAAAATCATTTTTTATGCGGCACTGGCATCCGGGCTGCTGCAATCGCTGATCGCCATCCCCCAGTTTTTTGGTTATGAATTACTGAAAAACAGCCTTTTAATGCGGCTTTATATCCCGCCTCAGTATCTGCCCCTGGTTAAAGATATTCAGTCTATAGTGTCCAATAAAGCCGCCGGGACAATGAGTAATCCCAATTATCTGGGTGCATACATGTCCATGATTTTCCCCATGGTATTTGTCAGGTACCTTTATTCCAAGACAGCCAGGGAAACGATTGTATGGATAATTGTCCTCTTGATTGTTTTTACAGGGTTTTTAAGTCCTACCAGTATTGGGGCATTTGCTGCCGCAGGCTTGGCGCTGGTAGTTTTTTTTGTTCTCACCAGGAAAGATTTTAAACATTACTACAAAAAAATTATTATCGCTCTGGTAGTGCTGTTATTAATAGCCTTCGCTTCAGATGTCCTTTCTAGCGGAGGAATTCGGACAAGGTTATCTACTTTTTTTGCAAATGAAGGGGAAACAATTTTTGAGGAAAAGGTGAAAAGCATCAACAATAATACAGGCACAGATACAACCGGCAAGATTTCTCCAACTCAAGATACTGCTATTGATCTGAATAATAAGGAAATTATCATAACCAGGTTTCCCTTTGACAGCTTTGCCAGCAACCGGGGCTATATTTGGAGGAAATCTGCAGAAATGATGAGAAATACTATTATTATCGGTAAGGGTCTTGATACCTATATTTACAATTTCCCACACTGGGACTTTGAAAAAGATCACAACCTTTTTCCAATCGGACTATACGTTGACAAGCCCCACAGCACCTACATCCAGATCGCTGTCGGCGTGGGGGGGATAGGTCTTCTCGTCTATCTTTATCTCCTCTTCCTGCACTTAAAAAAATATCTTCAGGTATTTCGCCTTAGAGGATTAAAAGAAGAAAGCGATATTATCTTGCTGGCCCTTTTTATCGGCTGGCTGGGTTACTTGTTCCAGGGCTTGAGCAACGACAGTGTCATCGCCAACGCCCCTGTCTTTTGGGCTCTTTTCGGGCTTAGCGTAAACTATGTTAAAAATTCGCTGCTTCCAGTGCAGTCTAAGCCCCCAGGCAGGCCTAAAAAAGAAAAGTAAAATTTTTAAACGGGCTTTCAACACCCTACTGCACAAAAAATCAGTAGTTAATTTATGGTAATTCATCCGGCCCATCGCGGACATTAAGGTAAATATCCGGCTCAAAACCGGCCAGTTTTAAGACCCGGGGCACCTTATACCTGCTGGAG
>JAAYFF010000002.1 GCA_012728375.1 Bacillota bacterium
GTTCCGTCTGCACAGGCAAGGTAATGGAGAAATAATATCCAAAGATTTATATTGTCCTTGCATTCAGGGAAGAGGGCCTCGATTTTGCCGCTGCTGTGATGGACGAGATATTTCCTGTTTAAGTAAGGAAGTAGATAGCTATCCTGTTCCCTGTTATAAATTACTCCACTTTTCAGGCAAACAAACTTTGGATCCAGTGTTGCCAGCTTGTCGGCGGCTTTCCGCAAAACATCGCCGGGATTGTTGAGGCCGTTATTTTTTCCTTGCAAATCCATTTTTTAACCCTCCTGCGGATATTATTTTCTTTCCAAGCTTTAAATTTTTTTTAAAATTTCAGGCGGGGTATTGCCCGGATTAAGCCTGATCATTTTCCGGTAATGGAAAAGCGCGTAAAGGCATTCGTTATACATCTGCAGGCGATATTTTACTCCTCCCCAAAAACCCAGTTTTTCTTCTTTGGTCACATGGCTAATCCCTTCCAGTTCCGGATATGACACAATTTTTCCTGCCAGTCCGGCGTACTTGGTAAGGAGTATCTCTACTCCGAATCGGGACCAAGAAAGATCGGGCAAGATATCGACAAAATCCCTCCGCAAAGCCCGCTGGCCGTTGAGAATGGAAAAATAGCGCTGTGCCAGGTTAACCCGTTCATTCTTACCGCCGCGAAAAACCCCGATGGTCATATGGGAAGGCTTATCGCCGGATAAGGGGGCCAGCAGCTGTTCAATGTGAACGGCCTTAAAGTTCAATAAATCCGCGTCTAAAAAGAGAAAAAAATCAGCTTCCTTTGCTTCGTTAATGCCCCATTGAAGTGCCGCCCCTTTCCCTTTGTTTTCATTCCAGCGCAAAACGCGGACCGGAAACTGTCCCGCTTCCTGGGATGTTTTATCCCGGGAGCCGTCGTCGATAACAATCGTTTCGTCCACCAGGGAAGAAGAGGCGATGACCTCCAGCACAGGTGCTATACGTGTTGCTTCATTGAAAGCGGGAACCAGGGCAACAACTTTCTTTTTGCTCACGAAACGGCTCTCCTTTTAAATATTGGTAAGTTTATGTAACTGCTCAGTCTAAGAGATAATCTGTTAAGCGAAGCACTTCTAAATATTGTTACACTTTATTTTTCCTAAAACAAAATATATTTTCTCCAAAGGAATGAGAAATCCTTTTCTATACGGTTTTTCCCTAGAAAATTGCTGGGTTAAAAAACGTGATAAATTCCATCGTGCGAGAGTCACATTATCGGTTATCAGTGGATATATTATAGCAGGCTTAATTATGGCAAATGAAAGGAGGGAAAACAATGTTAAAAGACTTGATTGTGGAACGTAAATTACTTAAAGTGGAAAGGGTTATCGGGGAAGATACCGTAAAAGAAACTGTGGAATCCGAGATTTCACTGCCTTTTAAGGTGCAAAAAGTCTTTGATGTGCATGCAACAATAATTGATACTGAAACCGAGGTGCGGGAAGGCGGGGTTCTCGTAACGGGAACCATTCATAAACAACTTTTTGTCGTCGATAAGGGCGATCTCGTCCGCCATGAAGATGAGGATGTGCCCTTCCAAATTTTTGTTGAAATTCCAGGTGCCAAAAAAGATTTTAATGCTCAGGTCGATGTCAATATTTTATCTGTTGATGCTGATTTGATTAATAGCGAAACAGTCCGGCAGGTTGTTGTCCTGGATATATTTGTTAAAGTAACGAAAACGGAACAGGTTGAAGTTGTAGTTGATGTAAAAGATAAAAATATTAAAGTTGAAAAAGAGTTGTTAAAAGTAGACCACGTTGTCGGTGAAAAGAAGATCAGTCAAACTTTGAATCCTGAAGTAACTCTTCCTATTACAGCTAAGAAAATATTTCGCATTATTCCTTCGGTAAAGGACATAACCACTGAAATAAAAGAAGATACCGTCATCGTCAAGGGAGTAATCCACAAGCAGATTTTTCTCGTCGATGAGGGCGATCTCGTCCGCCATGTTTTTGAAGATGTTCCCTTTACCAAGAGCATAAAAATTGAGGGAGCCCGGCCGGAAGATGATGTTTTTGTGCGTGCTAAGGTGACCTTGGATGATTTTGAACTGATCGACCCTCCCAGCAAGGAATTGCGTCAAACTTTGCTTCTGGAACTTTTCGTTAAAGTGACAGAAACAATGCAGGTTAAAGTGGTTGTCGATGTTAAAGGCGAAGGCATAAAACAAGTTAAGAAACTGCTTAAAGTTGAAAGCGTAATTGCTGATATTTTGCAGCGTGAAACCGTTAAAGCAACCGTAAAATTACCCATTCAGGCCATCAAAATATTTGATATTATGGGAAAAATAGTTGACGTAAAAACGGAGGCGTTGGAAGACCAGATTGTTATCCGCGGGACACTGCATAAACAGATCTTTTTTGTAGATCCCGGCAACCTGGTCCGACATACCCGGGAAGATGTTCCTTTCCGTTTTGTCAAAGACGTTCCGGGAGCGCGTCCTGATTTCAATGTTCACGTCAGATTAAAAATTATTGGAGATATCGTTCATAAGCTGATTAATGAGAAAAAACTGGAACAATCGGCAATTATCGAAGTATTTGCCAAGGTGACCAAAACTGTTCAACTGGAAGTGGTTGTTGATGTAGTAAGAGTAGGGCCTGCGCCGCCGCATCCTCCAAAGCCGTCGCATCCTCAGCATCCTCCGAAGCCGCCTGTTTCTCCCAGGCCGCCGGTGAAGAAGTATATTGTGCAAAAGGGTGATACGCTCTTTCTAATTGCCAAGCGGTTTGGAGTTTCGTTGGATGCACTAATAGCCGCGAATCCTCAAATTAGGGATCCAAATCGTATTTTCCCCGGCGATGTAGTTTTTATCCCCTAATCATGCCGTAGGAACAAATTTTTGCAGAAAGTAAAGAGTGTGCGGCAATCAAACGGGAAAGGAGCCTTGAAGGGCTCCTTTCCCGTTTATCTTGCCATAATATGTTATCGGTGAAGATAAGCGTCTATATTACCCAAAAAAAATGTCTCTAAATTTTAAGACCCTAATTATTCTATTTTAAGGAAGGAAAAAGTAAGTCAGGGGAACATAGGCAACTTGAGAAAATGCTGTAAGATACCTATAATTATACAAAGAATTACAGAAACTGTTAAGAAAGGAGAAACAAACAATGAAAACCAAGAAAATGATGTTACCGGTTCTCTTCATGCTCTTTCTGCTGCTGTTTTCCCTGGCCTCTCCTGCAGCAGCCTGTACGCTCAAGGAGGTGGCAAGCGGGCAAAAGATTCCATTGAAAATCTGTCTCCAGAACGATGACGGCAAGGGGAACTTTTTGCCAATTGTGTACCGGCTTGAGATTCCTTTAAAAAACGGAGAAACAAAAACCCGCTTCATAATAAACAAATGCTGCCCGGTTCCCTGCCCGCCGCAAAAGCCTGAGCCAGGGCCGGCACCTAAGCCCGATCCGGCACCGGCACCGGAACCCGCACCGGAACCGCAGCCGGGCTCGATTCTTACTGAGGAGGAAATGCAAATGCTGCAGCTTGTTAATGAGGAACGCCGGAAGGCAGGTTTGCAGCCTTTGCAAATCCACGAAGGACTGGTGAAGCTGGCCCGCCTGAAAAGCGAAGATATGATTAAGTTAGGATATTTTTCACATCACTCTCCAACGTATGGATCGCCTTTTGAAATGATTTCCGGAGCCGGGATAGCATATCGCACTGCCGGAGAAAATATTGCAGGAGCGCCCACTGTTGACCGTGCACATCAGGCTTTGATGAACAGTTCCGGACATCGGGCGAATATTTTAAATGCAGGCTTTACCCACGTGGGAATTGGTATTATCGATGGCGGACCGTACGGAAAAATGTTTACGCAAATGTTTATCGGAGAAAGATAGCATTAAAGAATAGTGCGGCAGGAGGACAACAAATTA
>JAAYFF010000018.1 GCA_012728375.1 Bacillota bacterium
AGCGGCTATTTCCTTTTCATCTTCCGCCACAAGAATGTTGTACACAGCATCACCCCTATCCCTTGAAAACATCTATCTGTATCATAGCACAGATTTTTTAAGAAATTATGATGGGAATTCTTAAAAATTTATTAAGAAAAAAGGAAGCATATATAAAAAACCGCCCCTCCCACTCAATAAAGTGGAAGGGGTGATATATCGTAAAGCTCAATCGCTTGTTTTTTGCAGGCAACTCTACAAAGGCCGCAGCCATAACACTTTTCGGTATTTATATAGCATTTGGCATGTGTAACGGAATATTCTACCGCGCCGAATTGACATATGCTCATACAGTTTCGGCATCCAACGCAAAGTTCCATATCTATCTTAGCCCTGTACTCGGCCTTGAACATAATCTCTAGCAGGTCTGAGCCTACCTGATACCTATATGCCAGGCAGTCCCGATCGCAGTTGCATATTGCTCCTATAAAAGGGCTTTTAAGAGTCCAGATGGAATGAACAAGGCCCTGTCTGTCAAATTCTCTTAGCAGCAGTTTGGCTTCAGAAGGGGTCAAAACTTCTAGATTTTCCTTTAGTTCCGGCCAATCGATAGAGTAGTCTGTTGGATTTATCCCAAGGAGCAGGCAGTACCTGGCATTGCTTTTTCCGGCAAGCACGGTGCGGCACACACAGGGCACTCTCGTAACTGACTGGACCATTTCTACAATTTTTTCAGCATCTTCAAGGGGAACCACCTGACCGAAGTGAAACTTTTTGGCACTCACAGTGGCTATCTTTCTTATAAAGCGGTGGGCGATGGGAATTTTTCTTTTTACCCATTCTAATCTTTCTAAATTGTTTTTTCCACTACTTCGTATTCTGGGAACGAACTGCTCTATGTATGTCCTGCGGCCGGGGTCATTTAACAGTTCCCTTGAGTAGTTCTCCATGATTTCGTACCACTTCTTCCCTTCGCCGTGCTTTGTGCAGAATTCACACATTCAATCACCCCGAAAACATGAAAATAATAGTTCTGCTCTATATCAATTTTTTCCATTTGATTGATATTTAACTCACATTTGCATTAGAAGCCAGAAAATATTAATTCATATAAAATAGCTGTGCAATAATAAACAGCCGTTCATTAAATGTCAAGGTCAGATAGGATTTTTTCAAATTTCTTATCCGATAATATTTCATTTGTTATAAATTCACCATTATAAAACAGACTGTATGTGGTAAAGGGAGCCGGCGCATTTTGAGCCTGTTCTGTGGTCTCAAATCGAATTGATTTAAAAGGTATATTTCTCGCATGCGCAATGCCTTCAATCAAAGGAACATATTTGGCGGTAAAGGAGCATTGATGCGAGTAATAAAGAACAAATCCTTGTTCTGAAATCTTGGGCTCCCTCACCGTATCTTTAAATCGGGGTTTTTCTGCATTGCTATCAAAAGGCAAATACATCAATTCATAGTAGGGTTTTGCAGTGTCAGCCAGTTGAAAGCCTTTATAGCGCAAATACTTTGGTTCGGAGAGATATGGTATTTACTTTTTCGCTGACAAAATTACCAAGCCTTTTTTAGCTTTTTCTTTGCTGTCTTTAATACACTCTTCCAACAGTAGATTTGAGTTGCCCTGACCTTTAAATCGCCCGGAAACCCACAAGCAGTTTATGAACATATAGCCATCTGCCTTTATTGGGCACCAGGCTTTTTCGGCTGAGATGTATTCAATAAAGCACTTACCCCGAACGTTGCCTTTCTTAAAAACAAGACCATCTTCGAATCTCTCAGCCAGCCAGGACTTTTTCGCCCTTACTTGAAGGTCATCGTTCTTTGCTATGTCGCAGCAGATGTGCTCCCGCTCCAGGTTATCTTTTGTCACGGTGACAATATTGACCATTTGATTTTCCCTACCTTTATATTTTGATATTATAATAACAGTTTCATTACTCAACTTTCTTTAGTAGCCATGTTGCACATTTCACTTGAGTTTCCAATACTTTGCATTCTTCAAGTTGTTTCCATATATAATTATCAAATAACCAACTTTTCTCTGGATGTTTTATCTTTAATTCCGTAGCTCTTAAAGCAATACTCCTGTTATTGGCATCATTTATTACTTTCAATGCTTCATTACCGATAATACTTTCTTCAATAAGTTCAAGTTTATTTTTCTTAAACGCATTAATTACTTCCTCATGAGTTATATAACCATCAACTTGCTTATCAGCTTCACAAAATGCATCATCAATAATTATGTAACCTCCATTTTTTACCATTGCCTTCAATTTCACAACTGTTGCATCCAAATCTCCAAAAATATCACCGCACGCGGCAAATATTATTAGATCATAGTCTTCCTCATAACATTCCCTAATATCTCCAACTACAAATTTGCAAATATTACTTACCCCGTACTCCCTTGCTTTGTCCTCTGCATATTCAATAAAATCTTTTAGCGCATCAATCCCCTTAACCTTACAACCAACTGCTTTTGCCAATTTAACGGAAACCGCGCCTTTGCCGCAGCCTAAATCCAAAACACTTATGTCGCTTTTACCAATATGCCTTTTGACCATGTCAATGATTACTTCGGGCGATGCGCCAATTTCCCATAAGTCCTGCAAAAGATAAGGAATAAAATCGTATAGCTCTATGTCTTCTCCATCCAATGATTTTACTACCTGCGCCTCAATATTCTCCAAACTAATCTCCTCCTGATAACTAACAGTAATTTACAATTAGCCGAAGAGTCCCTGCATAATTCGCTTTCCTGTGGGAGTGACGCAAGACCACCAGTAGCCGTTTCTCTCAACTGCTCGAACATCACGCGGCTTACTTCTCCCATGGCCTTTATGACTTCATCGGGGGTAATGACGCTTTCTATGCCGGCCAAGGCCAGTGCCGCGGCTTTTAAGCTGACACCATCGGAAATGGCATTGTCAGAGGCATTCAACAGACGATATCCTTCTCCGCCCGTTATGCCGCTCAAAGAGATCTAAATAAGCCCTTCTAAGAATTTCTGTCTTAACCCCGGTTCAAACTTTTCTATGGCATAGCGGAGCATGGTCCTAGGCATGTTTTTATAATGTTTTTTTAGGAAATTGTACTCAACATCGAAATCTCTCTTTCCAATTTCCCTTAACATCCATCCAACTGCCTTGTGTATCAGATCGTGCTTGTGGTTTAGTAAAATCTCAGCAATATTCAACGCATCATCAAACTGGCCCTGTTTTATAAAGTAGAATGTTGACATTATGGCAATTCTCTGCTTCCACAAATCCGGTGTTTGGGCCATTTCGTACAATAAGTCCTTGTCTTTATCCCATAAAAATTGTCCAAGTATATATGGCGCGGAGGAGTCAACTAAATCCCAGTTGTTGACGGCTCCGATATTGTTGAGGTACGTGTTGACTATTTCTTCACGTTCCTTTTCATCCTTTGCCTTTTCAAACTTGTGGACCATCATGAAAAGGGCTGTAAGGCGGCATTCATGATAAGGTTCACTG